>JBJEPH010000077.1:0-8921 GCA_051881135.1 Eubacterium sp. | reverse complement strand
ACATATAAAAAATGTCTTAACAGTAAAAGCTGTTAAGACATTTTGTTTTGTTACCCTAGGACTTTATAGATTATTGATATCTTTAACGATGCTTTCCATATTTTCGGCAAGTGCCTTTGCGTTTTCATCAACTGAAGCATCGTCGTCATTCGTATTTTCCTTTTGAGCACGGATTTCTACAAGCTTTTGAAGAATATCCTTATGCTCCTTGTCTGTCATAGCAAATTTCCTTGTAGGAAGCGCCGACAGGAACATACCGATGGCAGGAGGAATTGAAACAAGGAAGAACATTGCAGCAGCATACTTTCCGTCATTATATGTAATAAAGCTTTCACCCTGACGGATAGCATTTTCCATAATTGTAATGTTTTCATCAGAGAAAGCAACGGCACCATATACAACTGCCTGAATCAAAGCTGCGATACCGCCCGAAAGCTTTGTGATGAAGCTTTGTCCCGAGAAGAACACACCGTCCGGTCTGATGCCGTTATGATATTCCTCGTAATCTACACAGTCGGCAATCATAATTGACTGTAAAACATTAATTCCGCCCATTGCTCCGCTTGCTGCAAGGAAGCAAACGCCGATAAGAAGCATCCAAACGATGGATTTTGTAACATCTCCGCCTGCAAGCTTGAATACGATAAACAGTAAAACAAACGGAACTGCACCGGCTATTGAGAAGAAGTTATACAGTGATTTGTTTTCGAACTTTTTAGTTAATGCAGGTGTAATAGCCATAGCGATAAACTGACCCGCAAAAATGGACACAGCAACAAGGCCGATATTAATCAACATACCGAAATTAATTCCGTCCTCGCCTATAATATTCATAATATTGCCGTTTGCAAAATAGTAGGTTACAAAAGGCATTGCTATGAGCATAAGAAGCTGAATAGGCGAACGAAGGATACCGGAAATCAAAATCTGTCTGAACGGCTTGCATTGCCACATCAGCTTGAAGTTTTCGATAATAGTATGCTTTTCCTCTGTTACTGAAACCTTTTCTCTTGTGCTTATACCTGCAAATTCGAAGCAGATAGTGCTGATAACGGTTAAAATAACAACGGCTAAAATAAAGCCCTTTCTGTTTCCTGCGTCGATAGCCGCGGCATCTGTGGCAGGATCAAGACCTTTAGTGAAAATGCCACCCAAAGCCTGACCGATTTGCACAACAAGAACGCCGATACCGCCTACGCCTGCAACAAGACGGGCAAGGCCCAAAAGCTTTGAACGGTCATTTTCGTCCTCTGTCATAAGAGAGGTTATGCCCCAAAGCGGAATATCACAAACTGTAAACAGCATACCCCAAAGGATATAAGAAACAGCCGCCCATATAACAATAAGCGCTCTGCCTGTTGAGGTAGTTGCTTCTGTATATACTCCGTTTAAGAAGCAAGCTATCGTTATGGCACCGATAATTGCCGGGAAGAAAATCAGATACGGTCTGCATTTTCCCCACTTTGTTCTTGTTTTATCAACGATTGTACCCATCATCGGGTCGTTGATAGCATCCCAAACTCTTGCAACGGCAATGATTACACCTATGTAGCCAACAGGAATTTTGAGATAAAATTGTAGGTAAGTACTGACTAAGCCTGTTGCGATAATGTTATAAATCATATTCTGACCAAACATACCTGTAAGGTAGCCGACGCACTCACGCTTGGAATAAGTTTTTACACCTGTTCCCATTTAAACACCCCTTTACTTTTAATATCTATATTTTAACAAAGTTACTGTTACAATACAAGTATAATAATTACTTTTTGCAAAATAATTTACATATTCTGCGAATTTTTATACACGATTTATATAAAAGGGATAAATCGACGGTGTTTAATGTTACTATTCTCGGAACCGAAGCAGTTATATGTAAATCATCAAGCAGTCTGTTTATAGGGCGTCTTGATGAAATAACAGGAACAGCTAACGAATAGGACAGATTTTTATCATCTATTTTTAGTCCGAATTTCCTTAGCTGTTTTTTGTTTGATATAAGCAGAATAGGATTATTCACCTTCAAAATAAGCCTTACATATTCTTCGAAATATCTAACCAAATCAAGTGCCGAAACGCAGATTACGGTAGCACTCGGGCGGTCGTTTGAAATTTTATAGACAGTATTTTTATAATAGAAATAGCCTTCGTTTTTCAAATTGCAAAACGGGCAGGTTAATTGAGTTACTATACTGTCATATTCTCCTAAAAAGCATACATTTTTTATTGTTTTAACCTTCAGCATAATATCACCTGTGATATACTATGCCGAAAAAAATTATTTGTCCTTTGGCTTTGTAACGAATGCGACAAGCAGACCCGACAGAATGGCAACGGTTACACCGCCTGCACAAGCCGTCAACGGTCCTGTAATAACGCCCATAAAGCCCTGCTCCTGTATGCCTTTTTTAACTCCCTCTGCAAGAGAATAGCCAAAGCCCGTGAGCGGTATTGTTGCGCCTGCGCCTGCGAAATCAACAAGTCTTCCGTAAAAGCCTAAGCCGCCGAGAACAACGCCTATGCAAACAAACATAACCAAAATACGCGCAGGAGTGAGCTTTGTTTTATCAATCAATATTTGACCTATAACACAAATCAAGCCGCCAACGATAAATGCTTTTAAAAAAATCATAAAAAAATCACCTAAAGCTATCATTTGCACTTTAGGTGATTTTATAAATATTTTTTTGTATAGAATTACTATGACAGAGCAACAAATATGCAGCACTAACCTAAATCGATAGGGTTTTCATTATCGTACTTTGCTTCTCTGCCGTACTTTTCCTCAAAGCCGGGATTAATATAATCCTCAACTATTCTGCCGTCACGGATACGGACAACTCTTTCTGCCTCCATGGCAATCTCGTTGTCGTGAGTAATGACAATAACCGTTCTGCCCTCGTCCTTTAATGTATGAAGGATTTTCATAACATCCTTGGTTGAACGGGTGTCAAGGTTACCCGTAGGCTCGTCTGCAAGAATAACCGGAGGTGCTGCCGCAATGGCACGGGCAACTGCAACTCTCTGCTGCTGACCGCCCGAAAGTGCCTGTGGCAAATGGTTCATTCTTTCCTTTAAGCCTACCTTCTCAAGCGCGGCAATTGAAATCTGCCTTCTTTCTTCCTTACGCATACCGCGATAAACAAGCGGAAGCTCAACATTTTCAAGCGCAGTAAGTGAGCTGATAAGGTTAAAGCCCTGGAAGATAAAGCCTATCTGCTCGTTACGAATAACGCTCATTTGGTCGTCGGTTAAATCATCAACAAGCTTTCCGTTGATGTAATACTCGCCCTCGGTTGGAGTGTCCAACAAGCCGAGCATATTCATTAAGGTTGACTTACCTGAACCGGACTGACCGATAATTGCGACAAACTCGCCCTCGTCGATAGTCAGCGATACGCCGTCAAGGGCGTTAACCTGATTTTCGCCGGGATTATAAATTTTATATACATTTCTTACATCTACAAGGTGTCCCATAAAGATTTTTCCTTTACAAATAGTATAATTGCATTATACAAAAATTAATAATGATTGTCAACAAAAATACTGAATAATAACAAATAATTCACAAATCATACATAATGAGGTGAAAAATATGAGTATTTCAAACAGTGATTATTCTAAAATGACGGACAAGGCATCGCCCGATTCGCCTATTGTAATGAACTGTGTTAAGGCATTTATTTTCGGAGGCGGAATTTGCCTTTTTGCACAAGCGTTAAACGAGCTTTTTAAATATGCAGGCTTAAACGAAGAGCAGGTTAGGCTTGCAACTCCGAGCATAATTATTATCATAACGGCGATACTGACGGGAATCGGCGTATTTGACAAAATTGCAAGATATGCAGGAGCAGGTACAATAGTGCCTATTTCGGGATTTGCAAATTCCGTTGTATCCCCTGCTTTGGAATTTAAGCACGAAGGCTTTGTTTTAGGTACGGCTGCCCAAATGTTTTCGATAGCGGGTCCTGTAATAGTATATGGAACGGCTTCATCGTTTATTTACGGGCTGATTATATTTATATTTAAGCTGTACTAAATATGATTTTCGTAGCGCTCTGCTGTTATAATACCGTCATTGACATTAAGCCTGCAAATTCGGGCATTACGGGCATCGAAGGCATTTGCGTTTAGGTTGTCGTCGTAATCTCTTGCGTGATAAACTGCATACCACCGGTCACCCTCTTTAATCATAGAATGGTGGCCCGTGCCTTCTTCAAATTCGTTTGCGGAAATAACAGGGCTGTAAACATCGTCACTCGGAAATTTTTCAAACTTAACCTTTCGCAAATCTGCTTCGTCGGTTTTTGCCCTTGCGTAGCCTATATAATAGGTTGGCTGTTCAAAGCAGTTGCCCGAGTACATAACATACTGCCAATCGCCCTCTTTAAAATAAAAGGCGCCCTCAATGGTATGCCAATGCTCACCCTTTTTGTATCTGTCACGGCGATAAATATCCTCGTCGAGAGTGGGTACAACAACATCAACGGGCTTGCCCTCAACTGTGAACGGGTCAATAAGCTTATCAACAACAATGTATGAGCCTATTCTGTCGCCCTCAAACCTGTTTGTTGTGTAAAAAATAAACAATCCTGCGTCTGTCTTAACAACATGGGAATCAATGGAAAACGGGTTAAGCAAACGGCATTTTACCTCAAACGGACCTAAAGGGTTATCCGCAACGCTGACATGCATAGCGCCGTGGTGTCCTCCCTTATCGGCAGGCACATCATAATCCTCAAAGGAATTATACATATAAAATTTGCCGTCAAGCTCTATAACGCTTGGCGCCCACCAGGAATCGTGTACTCCGTCGGTAAGCACCATACCCTTAAACTCCCAGCCGTCAAGCAGGCTGTCCGACTCGTAGGCATAGATGCCGTCGTGACCTGTTGTATAAATATAGTATTTGCCGTTAGCCTTTAGGATAAACGGGTCTGCCTGACCTATGTAATTTTCCTTATCTATTTTTAACAAGTGCATATCAGTTATTTTGCTCCCTTTGCTTTTTTTCAGCCTCAAGCTCTGCCTTTTCCTTATAGAACATATTTGCCTTTACATATACCTCTATATAGCCTCTGATGACCTCTGCCAATTCGCCCTCACTGTAATTTAAAGGCAGGATATGCTCATCGTCGTCGATGGCAAGCGGTCCCTTTTCGTAATCGTTGAAGCACGGCATCAGCGAATAATTTGTTTTGGTTTTTACGATAGAAATTAAGGTATAATCTGCAGTTGCATTTACAAAGCCTTTTTTCTTTGTGTATCTTTCGATGGTTGATGTAGGATTATCGTCATTATGCTTTTTTGTGTAGCAGGCATTAATGACCTTTTCAATATAGCTTTCGAGAGCCTTATCCGTATAAGGTGCTTTAAGAAGCATAACCGTATCAATATCTGCAATTCCGTATTTATCGCTGTCACCGCAGGGTATGCCGATAAGGTTTTCGTTTTCGTCTGCATATACGGAAATAGTGTAAAATTCTCTGTCCATAGTATAACTCCAAACATAAAACATAACATTTTAAATAATTATATACTATATAATTGAAAAATTCAACAATAAGTGGTAATATTTAATAGTAAAACGGAAACAGGGGTGCAAAATGAAAAAGGTACTTATTACAGGCGGTGCAACAGGCATAGGAAAAGCAACTGCGAAGGCTTTTCTCGGCAAAGGCTATGATGTGTATATTACATACAACCAAACTCAGCCCGACTATGAGGTTAACAAAATAAGATGTAACCTGAAAAACACAGATGAAATAAAATCGGTATTTGATGAGATAAAGGGCATTGACATACTTGTAAATAATGCAGGGGTATCGCTTATAAAAATGATAAACGATACAACCGTTACTGATTACGAGGAGGTTACGGGTGTTAACGAAAGGGCTGTTTATTTTGCCTGCAAATATGCCGCGCTCGATATGATAAAAAGGCAAAGCGGCGCAATAATTAACATTTCTTCAATGTGGGGGCAGACGGGAGCCTCGTGCGAAACGCTGTACTCTATGACAAAGGCAGGAGTGATTGGCTTAACAAAGGCGTTGGCGCAGGAGCTTGCGCCAAGCAATATTATGGTAAACTGTGTTGCTCCGGGGATAATAGACACGAGAATGAACAAACAGTTCGACAAGGATGAGTTAATTAATGAGGTTCCTCTCGGCAGGCTCGGTACAGCCGAGGAAATTGCAAACGCCGTTGTTTTTCTTGCAGAAAACAGATACATCACGGGACAGATACTCGGTGTGAACGGCGGTATAATTTAAAGCAAAGCATAAAAAGAGCGAAGATTAATTTCTTCGCTCTTTATAATTTGATTATACAATAGGAGTTATCAGTATTTGCAGAGCTTCGCCCTTTAGCGAATTCTTTTTATGCTCGTTTTGCGGACGCGGACCGCAGGAATTTGAGCCTGCGCCAAGCATATAGGAATCAAAATGAAGCATAGTTGTGTTGCAAAGCTGCAAATCCTCCTGATGCATAGCCTTTGCACATTGCTGTGATGTGAAGCAATCGGCGGAAAATGTGGTTGGCTTTCCTATTGATGTAAAGCAAAGCCCTTTACAGCTTTCATTGGTAATCCTTGCCCAACGAACGCCTGTGCGCATAGATGAATCCTGGGGTTTAATATACCTTTCGCGCATATCATCAACCCTGCTCTTATATATTCCGAGCATAGCATGCTCCTTAAAATCGGAAAGATTTTGTCTTTCACCGAAGCCGTAATATTCGACATTTTCAAATTCCGACGGCATTTCCAAGGTTAAGCCAAAGCGCGGAGCATAAGGAATAACCTTTGAGCCTGTGCATTTCAGCATAACGGAAAGCTCGCCCGATGCGAATATTCTGTAAAGTATATTAACTTTACATAACTTTTTACAATTAATGGTTGACAGGACATAATTATAATCAATACACACAGCATCACCGTCAATGTAATATGCGTTGCCGGGCGCTTTTTTATCTATTGCATAAAGGTGCTCTGTGTCAAGCTTCATCCTGCTCCAGATTCTATTCAAATTCATATCGTTATCTAACGGTGCACGGTACGTACTCACGCCGAAGCCCGTAGATGTACCCATCGGTGCGGAATTAATGAACTCCGTGCCTGACTTATTATAGCTTAGCACCTGACCTGTTGCAGTATCAAACACAAAGCATCCGTCCTCAAAGCGAACATAGAGCTTTCTCTCGCTGATGTCAACGCTTGGTGCGGCTGAACCGCTTGAAGCAGGCTCCTGTGCAAACACCTCTTTTTGAACTATTTGCTCACAGGCAATCTCAAATTCCCCGTCGTAATATGTAAAGGTTATTGCCTTGTCACCCTTTGTATCGGGAGCTTGAAGCTTTACGGCTTGCTTTGAGCGAGGCGGAATATCCAAGGCAAGCTCGCCATGAGCAAGCTCTACGCCGTTATCCGTACAGTTCCATTTTACCGTATAGACTGCATTTGTGAAGCACTTGTAATTTTTGAATGTAAATTCATTTTCGCTATGCTTAATAATTCTGACAGGACGGTAGCAGTTTTTCATTTGCAATGCGCCTGCGTGAGGAGTTCTGTCGGGATAGAATAAGCCGTCAACACAGAAATTGCCGTCGTGCTTATATTCACCGTGGTCGCCGCCGTAGGTATATTTGTATTTTCCGTTTTCGTGATAAATTGCGTGGTCTGCAAATTCCCAAATACATCCGCCGAGCATATTGTCGCCTTTTAGGAAAAGCTGAACATAGGTTTCAAGCTCGCCTGCTCCGACGCCCATTGCGTGTGCGTACTCGCAAAGATAAAACGGCTTTTTATAATACTTTTTAGGCAGTCCTCGTCCGTTTGCAATCTTTTTGCAGGTATTAGGCCAGGTGTACATTTGCGACAGCACATCATATGCCCATCTCCTTGTACGGCAAGCGCCTTCATAATGGATGGGAATTGAGGTTAGCTTTTTAAGCTCGTCATAGCAATAGTCCTGGTTAAGATAGCCGTGCGATTCGTTACCAAGCGACCACATAGTAATTGACGCGTGGTTTTTATCGCGCTGATACATTCTGTAAACCCTGTCCCAATATCTCGGTTGCCACTCCTTATTGTGTGAGCAGGCGCCCGCTTTATGAATCTCGGTCTCACATCCGTGGGTTTCTATATCTGCCTCATCAACAACATAAACGCCGTATTCATCACATAAATCTATGAAAATCGTGTCGGGCGGATAATGGGAGGTACGCACGCAGTTTACATTGTATTCCTTAAAGATTTTTACATCCTTTTCCATATCCTCGACTGTCATTACATATCCTGTTTTGGGATTTGTGTCATGATGATTTACGCCTAAAAGCTTGATATTTTTATTATTAAAGGTAAAAACATTGCCGGTAATTTTGATATGCTTAAAGCCGATAGGACGGCGGATAGCCTCAATAAGCTTACCCTGCTTGGTTAAAGTGAGAACAAGGCTGTAAAGCTTTGGACTCTCTGCCGACCACTCCTCAACCTCAAGACCTTCAAAGGATATTTTATCTATTTGGCTTGCATCGACATTTACGGATTTTGAAGCAAGCATTTTATCTCCGTCAACAATGGTTGCCGAAAGCTCACACTCATCCGTAAGCTTCAGGCTCGGTATAACCGTTAGATTATAGGTTGAATCGTTGTTGAAATCGGTTTTTGCATAAAAATCGTATATGGAGTTTTTAAAGGTTTTTATAAGCAGAACATCTCTGAAGATTCCGTTGCATCTAAACATATCCTGACATTCGAGATATGTTCCGTTTGAAAATTTATGATTTACAACAACAAGATGATTTTCGCCCTCAAGCAAAAATTCGTTTAGCTCAAATTCCGCTGTGTTGTGGCTTCCCTCGCTGTATCCGACATATTTTCCGTTTACAAAAACATCCAAGGCGCCTGCAACACCGAGAAAGGA
>JBJEPH010000076.1:0-9121 GCA_051881135.1 Eubacterium sp. | reverse complement strand
CGTAGCAGTGTCGATAGCCATTAAATAAGCCCTAAACAGCGGTGTTTAGGGCTTTTCTCGTCCAAAATTTCTACCGTATTTTCACTTGGCGCACTGTTCCTACACCCTCGTTCTCCTTTGTAGCCGTCAAAATAGGCGTCAAAATAAAAATCCATTTTAAGTTATTCTTTTTGATTTTATAGAAGGTAATTATCAATTAAGATTATGGTTAAAGTTACTTATTGACTTTTTTATCTAAGGTGGTATTATTTAGATTAAGGACAATAAAAACACGAAGGAGTGATACTATGCTGAAACGCAACAGAATTATATCTGTTATTGTGGCTGTTGCTATGGCAATCGGCTTGGTATCCTCTGCTCTTTTTATCATCGAAAATTCAGAGCATAATTGTTTAGGCGAGGATTGTCAAGTTTGTGCACAGATTAACCTGAACCTTAAATTGTTTGACAACCAAACTCCCAAACCGGAAAATGCCTTATTGACAATATCCTTCGTTTGGATTGTCGTTCTTACTTTAGGTTGTATAAAGGATAATATTAAGGCTGATACTTTAATCAGCCTCAAAATCAAGCTTTCAAACTAAATATTGTTTCTTGCACCAAGGGGATAGTATATCTTTATATAAAATGAAGTTATGCACCAAGGGGTATGTGTACCTTTTGAATCTCCTTGTATTTTTGCGTCTTTTTTCAAACAATATTTATTTTTGGAGGCTATTTTTATGTCTAAAACTAAGAAATTACTGTCGATTATTTTATGTTTTTCAATTATTTTTGCATTTGGAGCTTGCTCAAAGAATCAAAATGAAAATAATGATAACACAAAGAAATTAAGCATCATTTGCACAATTTTTCCTGAATATGATTGGGTGAAAAACATTCTCGGTGACAGAGTAAATGATGTTGATTTGACCTTGCTTCTTGATAACGGAATAGATTTACACAACTATCAGCCGACAGTTGACGATTTGGTGAAAATTTCAAATTGCGATATGTTTGTTTATGTCGGCGGTGAAAGTGATAAATGGGTTGCTGATGCACTTGCCAATGCAGAAAACAAGGATATGATTGTTGTAAATCTTCTTGAAGCCCTCGGTGATTCAACTAAAGAGGAAGAGGTTAAAGAGGGTATGGAGATTGAAGAAGAGGAACATTCTGAAGGTGATGAGGAAGCTGAGTATGATGAGCATGTTTGGTTATCTTTGCAAAACGCAACAGTACTTTGCAATGCTTTAAGCGAAAAGATACAATCGATTGACTCGGAAAACGCAAGCATCTACGATGCAAATACCGAAAGCTATGTAAAATCCCTTGCCGACCTTGATAATCAGTACAAGGATGTATGTGATAAAGTAAATACAAAAACGCTTGTTTTTGGAGATAGATTTCCATTTAGATATTTGGTTGATGATTACGGACTTGATTATTATGCAGCATTTGTAGGTTGCTCTGCTGAAACAGAGGCAAGCTTTGAAACAATTTCATTTCTTGCCGATAAGGTTGATGAATTAAATCTAAATACAATATTAACTATTGAGGGCTCCGACCGCAAAATTGCAGAAACAATTATCAGCAATACCGTTTCTAAAAATCAAGAAATTTTATCACTTAATTCAATGCAGGGTATAACAAGCGAGAATGTTAAGAACGGTGTGACATATTTGTCAATTATGACAGACAATTTATCAGTTCTTGAAAAGGCTTTGGCATAAGGAGAAAAAATGGCACTTATTGAATGTAAAAATGTTGCACTCGGTTACGACAACAAGATTGTATTGGATAACTTGAATTTTAGTGTTAACAGCGGTGATTACCTGTGCATAATCGGTGAAAACGGCTCCGGTAAATCAACGCTTATGAAAACTATCCTTGGACTAAAGACGCCACTTGATGGCGAAATAATTTTTGGTGACGGACTGAAGAAAAACGAAATAGGCTATCTCCCACAGCAAACATTAGTTCAGCGGGATTTTCCTGCTTCTGTTTGGGAAATTGTATTATCAGGCTGTCTTAATAAATCCGGTTTAAAGCCGTTTTATTCAAAGTCAAGCAAGGAGCTTGCAAAAAGGAATATGGAAAGAATGAATATTTCCTCTCTTTCAAAGCGTTGCTATCGTGAGTTGTCCGGTGGTCAACAGCAAAGAGTATTGCTTGCAAGAGCATTGTGTGCAACGGAAAAGATATTACTTCTTGACGAACCGGTTTCGGGACTTGATCCAAAGGTAACTGCTGAAATGTATCAGTTGATTAAGGAGCTTAACGATAACGGAGCAACAATTATTATGATTTCTCACGATATGCACGCAGCCCTTAAATATGCAAGCCATATTTTACAGGTTGGTAATGATGTGTTTTTCGGCACAAAGGAGCAATATTTGAAGGAGGCGGAGCAAAATGATTGATAAATTAGTTCAGTATATTCAGTTTCCGTTTGTTCGCTATGCACTTATCGCCGGCGTTATGATTGCTCTTTGCTCCTCGCTTCTGGGCGTAACGCTTGTGCTTAAAAGGTTTTCTTTTATCGGTGACGGTCTTTCCCATGTAGCATTTGGAGCTATGGCTGTTGCAGCAGTTATGGGACTGACAAATAATATGATATTAATTCTTCCTGTGACAATTATAAGTGCAATTTTGCTTTTGATGGGCGGGCAAAACAGAAAAATCAAAGGTGACGCATCAGTTGCAATGATTAGTGTAGGCTCCCTTGCAATAGGTTATCTTATAATGAATCTGTTTTCCACATCAAGTAATCTTTCGGGTGATGTTTGCTCCACTCTTTTTGGCTCGACTTCAATTTTGACTTTAAGCGTAAGTGATGTATGGCTTTGTGTTGCACTATCGGTAATAGTTGTAGCCTTGTTCATTTTGTTTTACAATAAAATATTTGCAGTAACATTTGACGAAAGCTTTGCAAGTGCAACGGGTGTAAAAGCAAATGCATACAATCTTTTGATAGCAGTTATTATTGCAGTAATCATTGTTCTTGCAATGAATTTGGTGGGCTCGCTCCTTATTTCTGCGCTTGTCATTTTCCCTGCACTTTCGGCAATGAGAGTGTTTAAAAGCTTCAAGGGAGTAACAATTTGTTCAGCAGTATTCTCCGTTGTCTGTGCAACACTTGGTATTTTAGTATCAGTTCTCGGAGGAACTCCTGTGGGTTCAACTATCGTTGCAGTTGATATTGCCGGATTTGTTTTATTCTATATTATCGGTATGTTAGGAGGAAAAAGAAGATGAAAAAATTACTTTCAGTGTTACTCTGCTTGGCAATAATATTTGCCTTTGTCGGCTGTTCAAAGAGTGATGATTCAAATATTCAAGCCGATACAAGTGAAAAAAACACCTCACAAACAGTTGAAACGATACTTACTCCTGCTGAATATGTACTTTATCAAAATATTTTCTATAATAATCAGGCAGGAGATTATGTTAATAAAGAGATTACAAAGCACGGAATATTTACAATTCTTTATGACGAATATAACTCTATGACCCGTTATTATGTTTGGGGATATAACGATAATACAAAATGCTGTGATTGGCAGTGGGAAATAGTACCTACCGATACTGCTAATCTACCGAATGCAGGCTCAACAATAAATGTAACAGGTACATTTGCAGAAAATGAAAACGCACTTGATGGCTATTGGATAGAAAATGCAAAAATTGATATTACCGCTGAATATATGGGCAGTGATATAGATGTTGATACAACTACCATGGGCGGTACGCTCGAAAGGGTTCAGGTTGCAAATATGCAAGCACATCCGGATAAATTTGAAGGTAAATCCGTGACCGTTTATGGCAGAATTGAGAGCCCTACAACAGTTCAGCATCCTTATTATGACAACTGCTTTTCACAGGAGTTTTCTTCAAATGATGATGCTTTGGCAATAGGTACAAGAGTAGTTATCAGCGGTACATACTCAAACGGTGTTATTGTAAATGCACAAGTAAATACTTCCAATGATTTTTAGAACACTATTTTTAGTGTTGAATTACTTTGCCTTTTAATAAACAATATTGCAGTGTTAGTAAATAATAGGAAGATAAAAAGTAAACCCAAGGCTTTTCGCCTTGGGTTTTGTTGTTTAGTAGTTTTCTGCGTTGATTTCGAAGAATGCCTTTGGATGAGCACAAACAGGGCAAACTTCGGGTGCCTTTGTGCCAACTACGATATGACCGCAGTTTCTGCACTCCCAAACCTTAACCTCGCTCTTTTCGAATACCTGAGCGGTTTCAATATTTTTGAGCAATGCTCTGTATCTTTCCTCATGGTGTTTCTCAATAGCGGCAACTGCTCTAAACTTAGCGGCAAGCTCAGGGAAGCCTTCCTCTTCAGCTGTCACAGCGAAGCCCTCGTACATATCTGTCCACTCGTAGTTTTCACCGTCTGCAGCAGCCTTGAGGTTTGCAGGTGTGTCGCCAAGCTCTGCTAATTCCTTGAACCACATCTTTGCGTGTTCCTTTTCGTTATCTGCTGTTTTGAGGAAGAGAGCAGCCATTTGCTCATAGCCCTCTTTCTTTGCAACGGAAGCGAAATATGTGTACTTATTTCTTGCTTGGCTCTCGCCTGCAAATGCTTCCTGTAAGTTCTTCTCTGTTTGAGTTCCTGCGTATTTGTTTGACATAGTTTTATTCTCCTTATCATTTGTTTTTTCGTTGTTTGGAATTAATCTTAATAATTTTTTTGCCGACTCAATCGGAAAATCCTTTGTTGGGGGATTTTCAATAAGCTCCTCTAACATTTTATGAGCATTGTCGCTTTGAGGAAGCATATAGCCTGCCTCTCGAACAATATCCTCTGCAACAATTCTCTCCGATTTTGATATTGCTTTCATTAGTCTTGCAAGACCTGATTTGTCGGTTTCTTCGGCAATTTGCCTTGCCATAACTTCACCATTTGATTTGCTTTGTGCAAGATCATTGAGGACCGATACAACCGAGCTTGATTTTGCCTGTTGAGGCGGTAGTTCAAGAGGGACTAAGCTGATTGCTCCGCTTGGGCAGGCATCGGCACAAAGACCGCATCCGTCACATTTTGTAGTATCAATAATACTGTTTTCGGTATCAGTTGCACCATAGGGGCAAACATAAAGGCAAAGACAATCCTTGGTGCAAAGTCGAAGATTTCTAACTGCAACTTTTTTCATAGCCTAAACCTCCTTATATCTTTTCAAATTTGAACGGCGGAACCTTACATACAGGGCATAGCTCCGGCGGAGCTTCACCTATGTACACAAAACCGCATACCGTGCATACCCAAATATCAGTGTCTTTAAGCATTGCTTCGCCTTCGTTCAGGTATCTGTTTACAAGGGATGATAACATTCTTGTTACCTTCTCACCCCAAACGCAAATTCTTGCCGCACCTCTGTCATTATTGCTGTCGGCAGTTGCTCTGACAGTGGGATAATTGTTAATATCCTCCTGTAAAAGTCTTGCAACCTCCTGCACTGTGGCATCGTCAATTGCAGGTGTTACAGCAGTGAAATAATCTGCAAGCTCATTGAACAAATCGGCTTCCTGTTGCTTGTATTGCTTTTCACAGCCACGGGCAAGATTTGAACATACTGCCGCCAACTGACCTGCTGAAAGCTTTTTCAAATCGGCAGTTTCGGATTTTTCAACAATCGGAGCCACTGAAACGACAGGCTCTTCCGCCTTGAAATCCGATTTTGACGCTCCGCAAAGCGGACACTTCCAATCGTCAGGCAACTGTTCAAACGGAATTTTTTGCTTGTCATCATCATAAACATATCCACAGATTTGACAAACATATTTCATATAAATCCCTCCTTTATTTATCCATACCGCAGGGGTATGATTTTTCACTGATTGATTTTTCCTTTATTACGCTTTCATAGAAACGGTAGCCACCTGAAAAGTTATAGCAATCAAATCCGTTTTGAGCAAGAATTCGGCAGGATATGTAACTGCGAAGTCCGCTTTGGCACATAACATAAAGCGGTTTTGACTTGTCTATCTCATTAATCCTGCTTCTGAGTTCATCAACAGGAATATTTATAAATCCGTCAATATGTCCTCTTGAATATTCAAACGCTGTTCGTGTATCAAGAAGTGTAATGCCGTTTTCATTTTGAAGCCTTGATATATCATCCCAATGAAATTGCTTCATTTTTCCGGAGCCGATATTTTCAATTACGAAGCCTGCCATATTTACAGGGTCCTTTGCCGAGGAATAGGGTGGAGCATAAGCAAGGTCTAAATCCTTTAAGTCGCTTGCGGTTGCACCGAAATTCATAGCAGTAGCAAGAACATCTATGCGTTTGTCAACTCCGTCAAAGCCGACAATTTGAGCACCGATAATTCTTTGAGTTGATTTTTCAAACAGAACCTTCATTGTCATAACTCTGCCACCGGGATAATATCCTGCGTGCGACATAGGAGAAAGAACAATTTTGTCGTAATCAATTTCGAATGCCTTTGCAAGCTTTTCCGTTAAGCCTGTACTTGCAACTGTCATATCAAAAATCTTAATTACCGAGCTACCCATTGAGCCTTTATAACGGCTGTTCCCACCGCAAATATTATCAGCCGCAATTCTGCCCTGCTTATTTGCAGGACCTGCTAAGGATATTACTGCGTTATTTCCGGTTATACTGTGCTTAACCTGAACAGCATCACCTACGGCGTAAATATCCTTTGCAGATGTTTCCATTTTGTCATTTACAACAATGCTGTCCTTAATTCCAAGCTCCAAGCCTGCGTTTTTTGCAAGTGTGCTGTCGGGAGTTACACCGATTGCAAGAAGTACCATATCGGCATTAATCGGATTCTCATCTTTTATTAAAACATCAACGCCGCTTTCAGCTTTTTCAAAGCCCTGCACCGAGACGCCGAATTTCAGCTTAACACCGTTTTTCCTAAACCTCGAATGAACAAGCGTTGCCATATCATAGTCAAGAGTGTTGAGAAGATGATCGGGTCTTTGAAGAATTGTTACATCAACACCCATTCCGTTAAGATTTTCGGCAACCTCTAATCCTATAAATCCGCCACCGACTACAACAGCCGTTTTCGGTTTACTTTCATCAACAAAGTCTTTAATTTTGTATGTATCCTCAACGGTGCGAAGAGTGAATACATTATCTAAATCAATGCCCTGAATTTGAGGTTTTGTTGGTTTAGCTCCTGTTGAGATCAAAAGCTTATCATAGCTTTCCGTGTAAACCTCGCCTGTTTTGAGATTTTTAACAGTAACGGCTTTACTTTCGGGATTGATTTCCAAAGCCTCGTTTTGAACACGAACATCAATATTAAATCTTTCACGAAAGCTTTCGGGAGTCTGCAAGGTCAGCTCCTCTTTATCCTCAATTACACCGCCGATATAGTAAGGCAGTCCGCAATTTGCATAAGAAATATATCCGCTTTTTTCAAAAATGATTATTTCTGCTTTTTCGTCAAGTCTTCTTATTCTTGCCGCGGCAGTTGCTCCGCCTGCAACACCGCCGATAATTAATATCTTCATATATTACCTCTCAATATCATATTGTCAATCAATTATTCCGCCGAATTCCTTAACGTTTGTATATCCCATATCTGCAAGGGACTGTGCGGCGATTTTGCTTCTTCTTCCGCTTCGGCAATATACAAGAATAAGCTGTTCTTTGTCGGGTAGCATTTCCTCTGCCTTTTGCTCAATTTCGGTATATGGAATAACGATTGCACCCTTTATATGACCTTCGTCATATTCGCTTTGCTCACGGGCGTCAACGATTATATAATCGCTTTCCTCGTCCATAATTCTTTTTGCCTCGTCCTGTGGGATTTGATAATAAGTTCCGATATTCATCTGTGTTGCCTCCGTTTGTTCTTTGTCTGTTTTTTGAGTGCATCCTGCAAAGACAGTTACTATCATAATTATTGCTAACGCAAATAATATTATTTTTCTATTCATTTATCATTGCCTCTATATCTTCAATATTTCTAAAGCCAACGGTCGAGTTAACAACCTTGCCGTCTTTAATAACGAATAATGCGGGTATGCTTGCAACCTGAAATGCCGAGGCAAGCTCTATTTCGTTATCAACATTTACTTTGCCAACCTTGATTTTTCCGTCATATTTTTCGGCAATTTCCGATACAACAGGTGATAACATTCTGCACGGTCCGCACCATTCAGCCCAAAAGTCAAGCAATACAGGCTTGTCCGATTTCAATACCTCGTTTTCAAAGTTTTCTTTGTTTATAATTAACTCTTTCATAAAAAACACTCCTTTATTTATATTATTGAACCTTTGTTCTGCTCATATAATAACAAATAAAGGAGTGTTTGTATGTGACAATGTCACATTAAATGAATTTTTTTAATTTTTCTTTATCCTTAACTATGATTTTTCCTCTCTGCAATTCAATAACATCATATTCTGCAAGATATTTAAGTGCCTTTGTAACAACCTCTCTTGCACTGCCGATATATTTTGCAATTTCATCGTGAGTTATTTTTAATTCCGATGTGTTATTTCTGTTCGCTTCGTCAAGAATAAACCCTGCAATTCTTTGGTCAATTTTCTTAAACAGGATTTGTTGCATTGTCCACATAACATCGGAAAATTTTTCGGTAGCTGCTTTGTGCATATAAAGCTCTGCATATACATTATTTTTAATAATTTTGTTTAGACATATTGACGGTAAAACAATAACCTCGGTTTTTTCGTTTGCTTCAATAAGAACATCAAAATCAATTGTATCCATAAGACAGGAAGCAGACAAAACGCATACATCACCTGCATTCACTCTAAACAGAGTAACCTCTCGTCCCTCGTCTGAAAGAATATACACACGAAGCTGACCTAAAGCAACAGCCATTAAGCCTTTACAGGTATCATCCGCTTTGTGCATTATCGTATCTTTTTCATATGCTTTTGTATAACATTCGTTTGATACTTGTTGTTTTTCTTCATCCGTCAACTTTTCCCAAAACGGGAATATGTTATATTGCTTCACATTATTTTACCTCACTACAAAATTCCATTGAAATTATAGCACTAAATAATTCTGTTGAATATATAAATCATATACTATCGCCTATCAGAAAAATTACACATCTGCATCGCAACTCCATCCGGCATAGTCGTGAATCCATACTTCTCGTAGA
>JBJEPH010000075.1:0-2336 GCA_051881135.1 Eubacterium sp. | reverse complement strand
TGAAGCGCTTAATCAAGCCACCGGCTTAGCCGGTGGTACTTGACTTTGCCTGAATCTGTTGACTACAACACTTTTTTGTTGTCGGCGCCAGGCGTGGTTACAATGACCTTTTGCGGCGTAATGATAAGTGCGCCCTTTGCAGTGGCTGCACCGTTAAACATTTTTTCAACCATTGCTTTAAATTGTTCAACTGTTTTGCCTTCTGTCAAATAGACTGCCGTTCCTTGAATCTGATAGCCTTCCAAAGTATTAGCGTCGTAAACCGAAACGGCAATTTTACCGCCGTTCATCTTTACGTTTTTTAAGGTGGTGTCAAGGAATACGTCGCCAACCGCCAGCTTGCCGTCGTCAGTTACAAACTTGAATGCGACGGGAACGACGTTAGGGTCTCCGTTTGCACAGGTTGCCAGATCCCACATGCTCTTTTCAAGTACTCTTAATACATGGTCGTTTAACATATAAAAACCTCCGAATTAGATTTACGCATTTGCGATGATTGAATTATATGTTGTCAGCTCAAAAAAAGCAATATATTAGCAAATTTATAAGTTACTAATAAATTAAATAGTAACTTGAAATTGACGAAGTTTAATATATAATAAAAATAAAGGATATATTTGGAGATAAAGGATATGTATCAAAAAAAATTAGAAAAAGATATACGCTGCCCGTTAGAATACGGTTTAGAAATATTCGGAGGGAAGTGGCACTCAAGGATAATCTGCGTTTTGGCTGCCAAAAATGTTTTGCGCTACAGCGAACTGAGAAAAGAAATGGGTAACATCACTGACGCTGTATTAGCGTCTTCTCTAAAGGATCTGATTGCAAATGAAATCGTAATTCGCCAGTCTTACGATGAAATTCCTCCCCGTGTTGAATATTCGCTTTCCGAAAAAGGAATATCCGTTGTGCCTATTTTGCAGAGCATCTGCAAATGGTCGGGACATTTTTATAAAGAGGAGAATGATAATACAATGATTCAATGTCGAAAATGCGATTATCGCTAAAACATTGCGCTAATTAATTTAATAGTATCTTGTATTTGCCAAATACCTGTGCTAAAATCAACGGCGAAATTAAAACGGAGGTATTAAAATGGCGGAAAAATGTTCTCATAACTGTTCGGAATGTAGTAGCGACTGCAATGAACGAACTGCTCTTAAGAGTAAATCGGAAAAACAGAACGTCAAATCGTCGGTAAAAACGGTTATCGGAATTGTAAGCGGTAAAGGCGGCGTCGGGAAATCACTAATTACAGCATTGTTGGCGTCAGGTATGCAGAAAAGAGGATATCGGACTGCTGTACTTGATGCAGACGTTACGGGACCGTCTGTTCCTAAGATGTTCGGTGTTAAGGGAAAATCAGGAGGGACAAAAGACGGGATACAGCCGGCTGTAACGGCAAATGGAATAAAAATAATGTCAATCAATCTCTTGCTTGATAATGACAGCGACCCTGTCGTATGGCGAGGTCCGATAATATCAAATGTTGTAAAGCAGTTCTGGACAGACGTTATTTGGGGTGACGTGGACTATATGTTTGTGGATATGCCTCCCGGAACGGGAGACGTACCCTTGACTGTATTTCAGTCCTTGCCGATAGCAGGAATCATTGTAGTTACTTCTCCGCAGGAGTTGGTAGAAATGATTGTATGCAAAGCTGTCAAAATGGCTGAAATGATGAAAATTCCCGTGCTCGGAATTGTTGAAAATATGTCTTTTTTTCAATGCCCTAAATGTAATGAAAAACACAGTATATTCGGCGAAAGCTGTGTTGATAAATTAGCGGCAGAATATCGGATAGATACGGTTGCAAAACTTCCTATAAGGTCGGAGATTGCCCGTTTGTGTGACGATGGTAAAGTCGAGGATATTGAAGAAAATGGATTAAACGATATAATAAATAAAATATCAAAAACATAAAGGAGAATTTTATTATGGAACCGAAATTTTATATTTGTAATCACTGTGGGAATATTATTATAAAGGTTAAAGATGCAAAAGTACCCGTTGTATGTTGTGGTGAAAAAATGACTGCGCTCGTTCCTAATACTTCTGAGGGTGCAGGAGAAAAGCACTTACCTTTCGTTACGGTAGAGGAGGTAAACGTTCACGTAAACGTAGGTGAGGTTACTCATCCTATGGCGACTAACATTATATTCAGTGGATTTATTTGGAGACCGAAAACGGCGGACAGTACAGAACGTTAAAGCCTTCTGACGCACCCGAAGTTACGTTTGCAGTTTGCGACGACAAGCCCGTTGCCGTCTATGCTTATTGTAATCTTCACGGTCTTTGGAAAACTGAAATTATATAAGAAATACTATAAAAAAGTT
>JBJEPH010000074.1:0-2339 GCA_051881135.1 Eubacterium sp. | reverse complement strand
CTGGGGGGAGTAGTATGAGCACAAATACTAAAACCGTTATTATTGACGCTTTCCTGGAATTATTAAAAACTAAGGAGTTTTCAAAGGTTTCCATTACAGACATTACGGAAAAATGTAATTCAAGCAGGCAAACCTTTTATTACCACTTCGACAATATTGAGGATATGCTCGAATGGGCATTTGACGAGCAGACAAAAAATATCTGTTCAAATATATCCAAATGCTCGGGATGGAGAGACGCGGTTGAACCCTATGCAGACTTTTTAACAAAATATTCCCTGCTTTTGAGAAGCGGCATTTACAGTGAAAACTGCATTATGGTTTTGGATTTGCTAAAAAAAACCTTCTATGCTTTTTATGACAAATACTTAACCCAAACAACAAGCCTGACCTTTGCAGAAAGCAACGATTTCTTTGTTAACTGCTGTGCATCGGCTATGCTTTGCTATGTGGTTGAAGAGGCAAAAAAGGATAATCCGAATTTTGAAAAAATGCTTGACGAATTATACGCCGTAATCAAAAAATACGGCTTTGCAAAATAAGACAAAAACAAGGCAAAATTAAAGGACACTCTCGTTTGATGAGAGTGTCCTTTTGGATTAAATTTTGTCAAATGCCTGTGACAAATCGGCAATGATATCATCAATATGCTCTGTACCGATTGACAGTCTTATTGTATTAGGCTTTATGTTTTGCTCTGCTAATTCTTCTGCTGAAAGCTGTGAATGGGTTGTGGTTGCCGGATGGATTACAAGCGATTTCAAATCGGCAACATTTGCAAGAATTGAGAATATTTCAAGAGAGTCTATAAACTTCTTTGCTTCCTTTTCGCCGCCCTTAATTTCAAAGGTGAAAATTGAGCCTGCGCCGTTTGGAAAATATCTGTCATACAAATCCTTGTATTTTGGATCAAGCGACGGATGGTTTACCTTTTCTACAAGCGGATGGCTGTTTAAAAATTCAATAACCCTTTTTGCGTTTTCAACATGTCGCTCTACGCGAAGTGAAAGAGTTTCCGTTCCCTGAAGAAGCAGAAATGCATTAAACGGTGAAATTGCCGCGCCTGTGTCGCGAAGAATAATTGCTCTGACATAGGTTATAAATGCAACAGGTCCTAACGCATCGGCAAAGCTTATGCCGTGATATGACGGATTGGGCTCGCTGATTTGCGGGAATTTTCCCGAAGCCTTCCAGTCAAATTTACCGCCGTCAACAATTACGCCTCCGAGAGTTGTGCCGTGACCGCCGATAAATTTTGTTGCAGAATGCACAACGATATCCGCACCGTATTCGATAGGTCTTAAAAGATAAGGGGTTGTAAAGGTTGAATCTATTACAAGAGGAATATTATGGCTGTGTGCAATTTTGGCAACTGCTTCAATATCTATAATATTGGAATTAGGGTTGCCCAGCGACTCGATGAATATGAGCTTTGTGTTATCCTGTATTGCAGCCTCAAAATTATTTACATCGTCGGGGTCAACAAATGTGGTTGTTACGCCGTGCTCTTTAAAGGTGTGTGCAAGGTAGTTGTATGTTCCGCCGTATATTGTTTTAGCCGACACAATATGGTCTCCTGCCTTTGCCAATGCCTGAAATGTATAGGCAAGTGCGGCTGCGCCCGAGGCTGTTGCCAAAGCGCCCGAACCGCCCTCAAGCGCTGCAATACGGTCCTCAAAAACGCCCTGTGTGCTGTTTGTCAGTCTGCCGTAAATATTACCTGCATCGGTTAGGTTGAATCTTGCCTGTGCGTGGTCGCTGTCGCGAAACACATATGAGGTTGTTTGATAAATCGGTACTGCTCTTGAATCGGTAGCCGGGTCCGGATTTTCCTGTCCTACATGAAGCTGTAATGTTTCAAATTTATAGTTTGACATAATAATTAATTCCTTTCAGTTAAAAAATCAGTTTTGAATATATGTTGAAAAATATCGAAATTACTTACAGCAACACATTCGTCCAAATCTAAAATTTTGTCTTAAAAGTGAATTGAATAACCTGTTCATCAGCCTTTTCCTTTCAATGCATAGTAAATTGATATGTTTTGGATTGATTGCATTATATCACCTATTACCCACTATGTCAATAGGTTTTGTGTGATTTTTATTTTTTATGGAATTTTGTCCATTATTTTACTGTAAAAAAGCGACAATCCAAAAATGAATTGTCGCTTCAGCGTGTAGAAAAAGTCCAATTAATAAATTTCTACACGCTGGCAGACTGTTGAGAAATGGAACTGAATATCGTTTTCTTGCGAGGGAAGATGTACGATGGTACCTCGACTGAGCAAAAAACGATAAACGCAAAAACGGAATTGGATTCGATGTCCAATTCCGTTT
>JBJEPH010000073.1:0-32797 GCA_051881135.1 Eubacterium sp. | reverse complement strand
CAAATTACTCCGGATTTAATTAAATATCTCGAGTCGCTTGCCCGTATTACTCTCACAGAGGACGAGGAAAAAAAGGTGGGCGCAGAGCTTCAGGATATCCTAACCTATATCGATATGCTCAATGAATTGGACACACAGGGTGTTGAGGCTATGAGCCATTGCTTCCCCGTAACAAATGTTATGCGCGAGGACGAGGTTCAGCCTTCTATGACACCTGATGAAATAACCGCTAATGCACCGGAGAGCCAGGACGGCTGCTTCGTTGTGCCTAAAACAGTGGATTAAGGAGGGCTGTTTATATGAAAATTTACGAAATGACTGCTCTTCAGGTTGCCGAAAAAATCAGAAATAAAGAGATTACCTCTATGGACGCCGTTGAAAGCGTTGCAAGCGCCATTGAAGCAAAGGACTCAACCTATAATTGCTATGTTTCATTCGACAAGGATATGGCTCTTAAGCAGGCTGAAATCGTTCAGAAGAAGATTGACGAGGGTAAGACAGACTCACTCCTTGCCGGCGTTCCTATTGCCATAAAGGATAATATCTGCGAGAAGGGCAAAATAACCTCTTGCTCTTCAAAAATTCTCTATAATTTCAAGCCGCCCTACAACGCAACCGTTGTAAACAGGCTTTTAGATGCAGATATGGTACCGTTCGGAAAGGTTAATATGGACGAGTTCGCTATGGGCTCAACCACGGAAACCTCATATTACGGTGCAACCAAAAACCCTTGGGATATCACGAGAGTGCCCGGTGGCTCGTCAGGCGGCGCGGCAGCGTGTATTGCGGCTGATGAGGGAATTACGGCGCTCGGCTCCGACACGGGTGGCTCCATCCGTCAGCCAAGCTCCTTCTGCGGCGTTACGGGCTTAAAGCCTACCTACGGCGCTGTTTCCCGTTACGGTCTTATTGCCTATGCCTCCTCTCTCGACCAGATAGGACCCATCGGCAAGGATGTGCTTGATGTTTGCGCTGTCTTTAATACAATTAAGGGCAAGGATATCAAGGACGGCACATCTATGGAAAGCGAAATCTTTTCAGTTGATGATATCAAATCAACCGACCTTAAGGGTAAAAAAATAGGTATCCCCGTCGACTTCTTCGGAGAGGGCATCAACCGAGAGGTTGCCGACAGCGTTAAGCAGGCGGCAAAGGCTCTTGAAGCACTCGGTGCAGAGGTTGAGGAATTTTCAATGCCTATCGTTAAATATGCAATTCCTACCTACTACATTATCGCCTGCGCAGAGGCTTGCTCAAATCTTTCAAGATTTGACGGCATTAAATACGGCTTCAAGGCAGAGGATTGTAATAATCTTCGTGATGTATATTTTAAGTCAAGAAGCGAGGGCTTCGGTATGGAGGTTAAAAAGCGTATTATGCTTGGCAACTTCGTGCTGTCCTCTGGCTATTTTGACGCTTACTACAAAAAGGCTTTACAGGCAAAGGGACTTATCTGTAAGGCATTCAACGAAGCCTTTGAAAAATATGATTTCTTAATCGGTCCTGTCGCTCCTACAACAGCGCTGAAAATAGGCGAAGGCCTGTCCGACCCGCTTGCTATGTATCTCGGCGACATTTATACGGTTATGATTAATATTGCAGGTCTTCCGTCGCTTGCGCTTCCCTGCGGATTCGACAGCGATAATATGCCAATCGGTATGCAGCTAATCGGTAAGCCTTTTGATGAAAAAACAATTCTCACGGCAGGCTTTGCATATCAGAGCGCAACCGATTTTCATCTAAAAAGACCAAAGCTTATATAAGGGGGAGCGAGTATGGAATATGTAACCGTCTGTGGTCTTGAAGTTCATACAGAGCTTGCCACTAAAACAAAAATCTTTTGCAATTGCACAACGGAGTTCGGCGGAGAGCCTAACACCCATGTGTGTGAAATTTGCTCGGGTATGCCGGGCACGCTTCCGGTGGTAAATAAAAAAGTAGTCGAATTTGCTGTTCGTACGGGACTTGCTTTAAATTGCGAAATTACACAGTACAATAAGTTTGACCGTAAAAACTATTTTTATCCCGACCTGCCGAAAGCATACCAAATTTCACAGCTTTATCTTCCTATCTGCCGTAACGGCTGGGTTGAAATCAACGACTCGATAAACGGTGGAAAAAAGAAGGTTCGCATACACGAAATTCATATGGAGGAGGACGCAGGCAAGCTCGTTCACGACGAATGGAGCGATTGCACCTTGGTTAACTATAACCGTTGCGGCGTTCCGCTTCTCGAAATTGTGTCGGAGCCGGATATCGCAAGCGCCGATGAGGCAGTGGAATATGTTGAAAAGCTTCGTGCTATTCTTCAGTTCTGCGGTGTGTCCGACTGTAAAATGCAGGAGGGCTCGCTTCGTGCCGATGTTAATGTTTCGGTTATGCCAAAGGGTGCAGACGAATACGGAACCCGTACCGAGATGAAAAACATCAATTCCTTTAAGGCTATTCACAACGCCGTTAAGGCAGAGGCTGAAAGACAAATTGAGCTTATCGAGGACGGCGAAAAGGTAGTTCAGGAAACAAGAAGATGGGACGACAGCAAGGGTGCTTCATATGCAATGCGTTCAAAGGAGGACGCACAGGATTATAAGTATTTCCCCGAGCCTGACCTTCCGCCTATCGAATTATCCGACGGGTATATTCAAGGCATTAAGGACGGCCTTCCCGAGCTTCCGGAGGCTAAAAAGGAAAGATATGTTTCCGAATTAGGCTTAACCGAGTATGATGCAGACATTCTCTGCTCTGCGGTTTCCTTTGCTGAGCTGTTTGAAAAAACCGTTGAAATTACAAGCAGTCCTAAGGACTCGGCTCACTGGATTATGGGCGATTTGATGAAGCTTCTAAACGATACTCAAACTCTGCCCGAGAATATGTCGTTTAGGGAGGAGTCCCTCGGCGAAATCATCAACCTTGTTAACAATAATAAAATCAGCCGTGACAGTGCTAAAAAGGTGCTAAAGGCTGTTTTCGAGGAGGATGTTATCCCTGCCGAGTATGTTAAGGCAAACAATATGGAAATGGTTTCCGATACCGGAGCCATCAAGGGTATTGTTGAAGAGGTTGTAAACAGCAATCCAAAGGCTGTCGAGGAATATAAGCAGGGCAAGGAAAAATCGTTTAACTTCCTTACAGGTCAATGTATGAGAGCGTTAAAGGGTAAGGCTCCTGCCGCAGAGGTAACAAGGCTTCTCAAAGAAATTCTCGATTAATTTCTCGAAGTCTGAGTGTATAGAATTTATTAGCGACTTTATATAATATGTATATATAAAAATAATGCATAAGCCGTAAAACAGCTTATGCATTATTTTTTTATTTGTTTTCGTTTGCTCTTTTTTCTTCTATATAATCGTGTACTTCCTTTGCAAGCTCGCCGTGAAGCTTAAACCTGGTTGAGAACACAATGAGCGAAAGCCCGATAAGTATAATCGGAATACCGAAGCAGATAATTCCTATGCCTGTTTTGGTTGCTTCGTTGATGGAATTCTGCTTTATCTGACTGTTGTAGTTCATCAATGCTAAACCGCCAAACAATACAATTGTCTGTATTGTGTATGCCATTTTTTGCAGAAATCCCTTCATCGAAAATGTTATGGATTCATTACGCTCGTTGTTTTTGTATTCGCCGTAGTCAACGATGTCGGCAAGGAATATCGTTTGTCCCACAAACATTGCGGCGATGCCTGTTGAAGCAACTATGTATGCTATGTCAAGCGCAATCGTAATTTTAAGCACAGGACCGAAAATCAGCATCAAAGCATATCCGATGATGGTTGCAACAAGCGAAACCTGATAAATCCTTCTCTTGCTTATCCACTTTGACAAAATAGGAATTACAAGCAAGCCGAGAACGGAGCCGACAGCGCCTATGGTTTGGAAAAGCGACTGTGCCTTTGGCTCTCCGAGCACATCTGCAAAATAATAAACTGCCGTTCCCGATGTCAGATACCAGCCTGCGTTTGAGAGCATTGCAAATATCATAAATACTACCAGCTGGTCGTTGTGTGCGATAACCGAAAAGATTTTTTTAAGTGAAAACTTTTTCTTTTCGCCGTACACAACATTTTTTTCTTTTGTCGTAAATACGCATATTGCAGAGAAAATCACAAGGCAAATGCCGAGTATGCCTGCCCATTTTGAAAAGCCTGCCTCGCTGTATCCCTTATCGGTTTTTACACCGCTTGAAAGAAGCGGAAGAATTATCGGAGACGCAACCGTTACGATGCCTTGTCCCAATCCCGAAAAGGTTCTTGCAACGGTGGATACCATATTTCTGTCGGCAGGGTCGTTTGTAAACGACGGTATCATACTCCAATAAGGAATATCTGCCATCGTGTTTGTCATACCCCAAAGAATATACATAATTGCAATATATATGTATAGGGGAGTACCTGTAAGACCGAATCTTGTAAACAGCAAAAATAAAACAACTGCATTACAGGTTGCACCTATCAGTATCCAAGGTCTGTATTTTCCGTGCTTGGTTTTTGTGTTATCTACTATGGTTCCCATCATAGGGTCGTTGATACCGTCCCAAATTCTTGCAATAGGCGTTAAAAGAAGCAAAAATCCCTCCTTAAGACCTAATACACTTGAAAGGTAGTAGCTCAAAAACGAATAGAACATTCCGTAGCTAAGGTCAAGACCTATTGCGCCCACACCATAGCCGATTTTCTCGCCCCAAGTAGTTTTGCGTTCGGACATAAACACCCTCCTCATTCAAATTACCTATACATTATACCATATTACACGGCGTTAAGCAAATTGAAAAAGTTACAAAAGTATTACAAATAAATAACATAATTGTAAACCTATTCAACCTAATAAATTTTTGAAAATATATTGACATATAAAGGGTTTAAGACTATAATGAAGTTAATTCTCGTGGGGAATAGTGTTATACAAGTTAAATTCAAGTAACATATTTTTCCCTAACTTGTGCAACCAAAACCCTAAAAATACCGGACGGAAAGGAGAGAAGCCTCGTGGATAACTATACAAGTGGTGCCGATATTTATTCTTATGGCTCAAAGGTTCATAAGATCGACTCTAAAAACAGAATTGCTATCCCTGCTTCCATGCGTTCCTTTCTCGGACAGGAGTTCATAATCACAAAGGGCTTCGGCGAATACATTTCGCTTATGCCTATTTACGAGTGGACGGCTTATCTTACAAAAATAAGAAACAGCAAGCTTCCCACAACCCGTAAGGAATATATCACAAGAAAGGTTTCCTCCTCTGCGGAAAAAACATCTCTTGATGCGCAGGGCAGAGTTGTCCTTTCGGAAAAGCTTCAAAAATATGCAAATATTTTGGGCGACGGACAAGCACAAATTCTCGGCAATGTTAACCATATAGAAATATGGAAGGCGGTTGACGAGGAGGATGATATCAACCTCGGCGATTTGATGGATGAGGTTGACGCAAGCTATGACAGCGAGTATGAGCGCTTGGGCTTAGGATAACGGAAGTATGGAATTTATTCATAAAAGCGTGCTGTTTGACGAATCCATAGATTCGCTTGATATAAACAGTAATAAAATAATAGTTGACGGCACGGCAGGCGGCGGAGGTCATTCCAAGGAAATAGCCGAGCGTGCAGGCAGGCTTATCGCTATCGACCAGGACCCAGATGCCATAAAGGTGCTTCACGAGCGTTTGGACTGCTTTGATAATGTTACAATCGTTCAAAACAATTTTGAAAACATCAAAACGGTTTTAAAGGAGCTTGGTATCGACAGCATTGACGGTATGCTCCTCGACCTCGGCGTAAGCTCGTTTCAGCTTGATACTGCCGACAGAGGCTTCTCGTATCATAAGGACGCACCCCTTGATATGCGTATGAGCAAAACAGGCTTGAGCGCAAAGGATGTTGTAAACAATTATTCGCAGGAGGAGCTAACGCAAATTCTGTACAGATACGGCGAAGAAAAATTTGCCCCAAGAATTGCAAAAAATATAGTCGAATACAGAGCAGACAGGGAAATAGAAACCACATTACAACTTGTGGATATCATCAAGGCTTCTTATCCGAAGTCGAAAATGAGAGATTCCCACCCTGCGCGAAAAACCTTTCAGGCAATTCGTATAGAGGTAAACGGAGAGCTTGAAAAGCTTAAGCGAACCTTAGATGAGGCATACGATTGTCTTTCCTCGGGAGGAAGGCTGTCGGTAATCACCTTCCATTCGCTCGAGGACAGAATAGTTAAGGAAAAGTTTAACTCGTGGTGTAATCCCTGCACCTGTCCAAAGGAATTTCCGGTTTGCGTATGCGGAAATAAGCCAAAGGGAAAATTAGCCTTCAAATTTAAGGCTCCCACCGAAGATGAGCTGCAAATAAATCCGAGAGCAAGGTCTTCAAGACTCAGATGCTTTGAAAAGCTTTAAAGATACATATTATATGAAAGGAGGAAAACGCTGTGACAAATACAAATGATTTTCGCAAATATTCCTATCAGTACGATACCGATTATCTTTTGTCGGGCTTTAATGTTACAAGAAGCTCTGCCGCACCAAAGCGCAAGCCTGCCCAACCAAAGCAGCAGGAGGATGAAAGAGATTTCAAGCTTCGCGAAAATACAAAGGTAAAAAGCTATAATTTAATTAAGTTTGAAGAAAAACAGGCGTTAAAGAAAATGCTCTTAGTGCTTGGCGTTGCACTCGCCGTTGCATTGTTCGTATCCGTTACCGTTTTTTCCTTCGCACTCAAAAATCAGCTAACCCGTGAAATTGCGTCAACGCAGGTTAAAATATCAAACGCACAAAGCGAAAATATCAGCCTGCAAAGCAGATTGGACGCTATGGTGTCAATCAGTATGATAGACGAATATGCGGTAAATAAATTAGGTATGACCAAAATGAAATCCAACCAAATTCAATATATGGATGTCAGCGAATATAAGCAAAACAGGCTTAGCGAAAATGCCAAGTCAACTCCTGCCGATATGGCAAAGGAACTAAAAAGTAATAAATAAAAATTATATGCGTACTATATTATGAGAGTTGGATTTTTCCTTCTCTCTAATGTACTTTTATAAGGAACGCGTATATTGACACATTTTAGGATTTTAGGAAAAGAGGTGAACTGCATTGGCAAAGGAAATTAAAAAGGACTTTTTGAAGCGTATGTCAATTTTGTTGGTGATAATTGCGTTTTTATTCACCTTTGACGCCTTCAGAGTTTTCTATATTCAAATAATTAAGGGAGACGAATATTCTGCCAAGGCAGAGTCACAACAGCTTTCCGATACGGAAATCTCTGCAACACGGGGAACCATCTACGACAGCGAGGGAAATGTTTTGGCGCAGAGCGCAACTGTTTGGGATGTGTTTCTTGACCCGGGAAATATTACCGAAAAAACACGCCCGATTATCGTTGACGGACTTGCAGAAATTTTAAAGCTTGACGAAGAGGAAAAGGCAGAGCTTTTAGAAAAAAGCAAGCTGGAAACAAGATATGTTGTTGTTGCAGAGCAGGTAGAAAACGATATCAAGGAAGAAATATCAAAATTCATTGTAGAAAATAAAAAATTGAAATTTTCCAATATGATAGGAACCGTTCAAAACAACAAGCGCTATTATCCGTACGGCTCGTTTGCTTCATCTGTCTTAGGCTTTACAGGTGATGATAATCAGGGACTTTACGGACTCGAGTATTATTACGAGGACGAACTAAAGGGCACAAGCGGCAGAATTATTACGGTTAAGGATGCGCAAAAGAACAAGCTTCCAACCGATTATGAAACCTCTATTGACCCTATAAACGGAAGCTCGCTCAAGCTTACCATCAATCAAACCATTCAGTATTATTTGGAAAAGGGCTTGCGCACAACGATGGAGGAATATCAGTGCAAGGGCGCATACGGCGTTGTTATGGACTGCAATACAGGAGCAGTGCTTGCAATGTCCTCCTTGCCCGATTTTGATTGTAACGAGCCTTACAAAATAACCTACGACAAAACCAAAAAGGATATAAAAAAGCTTAAAACAAAGCAGGAGAAAAAAGAGGCAGAGAGCCTTGCAATTCAAAACCAGTGGAGCAATTTCACGGTTTCGGGTACATATGAGCCCGGCTCGGTATTCAAAACCTTTATGGCTTGCGCCGCACTCGAGGAGGGCGTTGCAACGCTTGATACCACCTATACATGCACAGGCTCAATACAGGTTGCCGATTACAGAATGAATTGTCACTATCATCCGGGCCACGGCACCCAAACCTTTACGCAGGGCTTGGAAAATTCCTGCAACCCGTTTTTCATAACAATCGGTCAAAAGCTCGGTGCACATAATTATTTTAAATATTTTGAAGCCTTTGGCTTTACCGACAGAACGGGCATCGACCTGCCCGGAGAGGCTAAATCACAATACTACGAGGAAGACCAGTACGGCATTGTTCAGCTTTCCTCTGCCTCCTTCGGTCAGTCAAACAACCTAACTCCTATTCAAATTTGTACAGGCATTTCTGCTATTGCAAACGGCGGAAAGCTTTTAAGGCCGTATTTAGTGGATTCGATTATCGACCAAAACGGAAATACCGTCAGCAAAACAAAGCCCACCGAGGTAAGACGGGTTATCAGTGAGGACACTGCCGAAAAGGTACGCAATATGATGAAAAGCGTTGTTGATAACGGTACAGGTAAGAACGGCTATGTAGCCGGATACAGCGTAGGAGGCAAGACAGGTACTTCAACCAAGCTTGCCGAATCCAACGGCGGAAAAACAAAGTATATCGTATCCTTTGCCGCTATTGCACCAACGGATAATCCGCAGATTGCGATGCTTATTATATGCGATGAGCCTAATCAGGACCTCGGCGGCGGCGCTCTTTGCGCACCTATCGCAGCACAGGTCGTTGAACAGGCGATGAGCGAATTGAATGTGGAGCCCAAATATACCGAGGAGGAAGCAAAGAACATATCCGTTGCTACGCCAAAGGTTGTAGGAAGCACTGTTGAAAGTGCAAAGGCTACACTTGAGGGTAAGAACCTTAAATACAAAATTGTCGGCGACGGCAAGAAGGTTTTGCGCCAGTCGCCAAGCTCGTCATCAACAATTCCCGTAAACGGCGTTGTGGTTTTATATACTGAAAATACAGATAAGAAAACCACAAAGGTTCCAAATTTTGTTGGCTTAAGCATAAGCGAAGCAAACGCCCTTGCAGGTGAATATAATTTGAATATCGAAATAACCGGAAATGATTTGTCGGCATCAAATATTGTTGCATACCGTCAGTCAACGGAAAAGGGAACAAAGGTAGAATACGGCTCTGTTGTAACCGTGTCCTTTAAAAATACAAATTCGGTTCTCGACTAAAAATATTAGCGCTTTTGGAGGTCAATTATGAAGCTGTCAGAAGTTTTAAAAGGTATTAAGGTTAATAATAGCTATAATGATACAGAGGTGTCAGAGGTTACAAGCGACTCCCGTCAGGTTGAAAAGGGAAATCTGTTTGTCTGCATTAAAGGCGCAAGCTTTGACGGACACAATGTTGCAGGCGAAATGCTTGAAAAGGGCGCCTGCGCAGTTGTAACAGAGCGTGATTTAGGTCTGCCGAATCAGGTTATAGTTGACGATACACGCGCTGTATATTCTCCGATTTGCGCAAACTTTTTCGGTAATCCTGCCCAAAAGCTAAAGCTTATCGGCTTAACGGGCACAAACGGAAAAACAACCACAACATTTTTAATAAAGCAAATTCTCGAAAATGTCGGCAAAAAGGTCGGCCTAATCGGCACTGTTCAAAATATGGTAGGTGCAGAGGTTTATCCTGCCCATTACACAACACCCGACCCCCACGAGCTTCAGGCGCTTTTCAGAAAAATGGTTGACGCCTCCTGCGAATACTGTGTTATGGAGGTTTCATCACAGGCGCTTGCACAGGGCAGAGTTGCGGGAATTCATTTCCATATCGGTGCATTTACAAATCTTACACAGGACCATTTGGATTATCATAAAACCTGGGAAAACTATTTTGAGGCAAAGAAGCTTTTGTTTAAGGCTTGCGATATTGCCGTAACCAATGTTGACGACAAATACGGCTTAAAGATTGTTGAGGGCGAAGACTGTAAGGTTGTAACCTATGCTGTCGATGAAATTAATTCCGACTATACGGCAAAGAATGTTCGCTTTTCTGCAAACGGTGTAAAATATGAGCTTGTCGGAGACAGAATAGGCAGAGTAACCTGTAATATCCCGGGACGCTTCAGTGTTTATAATTCGCTTTGTGCCGCTACCGTTGCACTCGCAGACGGTGTGGAATTCGAAAAGGTGTTGGAGGCCATCAGCAAATGTAACGGCGTCAAGGGCAGAATTGAGGTTGTACCCACACCAAATCAAAGCTATACGGTTATTATTGACTACGCCCATTCTCCCGACGGACTTCAAAACATCATTTCATCACTCAAGGAAATTGCAACAGGCAGGGTTGTAACACTGTTTGGCTGTGGCGGCGACAGAGATAAAACAAAGCGTCCTAAGATGGGAAAAATTGCCGCAGATTTATCAGACTTTTGCGTTGTTACCTCCGATAACCCGAGAAGCGAGATTCCCGGGGAAATAATCAAGGATATCCTTGAAGGTATGAAGGATAGCTCAACTCCTTATAAGGTTGTTGAAAATCGCAAAGAGGCAATAGCCTGGGCTATGAAAAATGCACAGGAAAACGACATCATTCTCCTTGCAGGTAAGGGGCACGAAACATATCAAATTCTGCCGACAGGCACTATTCATTTTGACGAAAGAGAAGCTGTTGCAGATGTATTAAAGGAATTAAGTGAGTAATGGAAGTATTAAGGCTGTCACAAATAGCAGAGGCTCTCGGTGCAACCTATAATCAGGATGCCGAATTCAATGCCGTTTGTATAGATACACGAAAAATCACAAAGGGATGCCTGTTTATTTGCATAAAGGGCGAACGCTTTGATGCTCATCAGTTTGCAAACGAAGCGCTCGAGCTCGGTGCAAGCGCTGTTATGATACACAGCGATATTCAGGTAAACGGACCTTATATCAGGGTTGAGGATACCTCAAAAGCATTGCTGTCCCTTGGAGGCTTTTACCGTTCGCTGTTTGATATTCCCGTTGTTGCTCTTACCGGCTCGGTAGGTAAAACAACCACAAAGGAATTTACCTATCTTGTAGTTAATGCAAAATATAACGCAATTAAAACGCAGGGTAATCTCAATAACGAAATCGGTCTGCCGCAGATGCTTTTTCAAATCGACACCAGCGTTGAAGCCGCCGTTATAGAAATGGGAATGAATCATTTCGGTGAAATATCAAGGCTTACAAATGCAACAAAGCCAACCCTTGCAATTATCACCAATATCGGTGTTTCGCATATCGAAAATCTCGGCTCCCGTGACGGCATATTAAAATCGAAGCTTGAAATTTGCGAGGGCTTAAAGGAAAAAGCTCCGCTTATTCTCAACGGCGATGACGATAAGCTTTGCACGGTTAAATCCGATAAGCATAATGTTGTATTTTACGGCATAGATAACGGTGATTTTAGGGCAAAGGATATCGTGGAAAATGATAATTCCACTTCATTTGTTATCACATATTACGGAAAAGAACAAGGTATTACAATTCCTACCATAGGAATTCATAATGTATATAACGCACTTGCGGCATTTACGGCAGGATATTTTTTGGATGTTGAGGCGAAGGATGCCGCAAACGCTCTTGCAAATTATGTGCCGGCTGGTATGCGTCAAAAGGTTGTAAGGGTTGGCAAAATAACCTCCATTGAGGATTGCTATAACGCTTCACCCGATTCAATGCGCGCCGCACTTAAAACCCTTCACGATACAAAGGGCGCAAAAAAAATAGCAGTTTTAGGCGATATGCTTGAGCTCGGCGATTATTCAAAAACAGCGCATAGCCTTGTAGGCGATATGGTTTGTGAAAACAAAATCGACATTCTTCTTGCGTACGGTGAGGACGCAAAGCATTATGTCGAAAACGCAAAAAAGGGCGGTGTAAAGGATGCACTGCTGTTTGACGATAAGGAAAAATTAGTTCAAACACTTATTGAGCTTGCAGACGATGACGATGTCGTTTTGTTTAAGGGCTCAAGAGGTATGAAGCTTGAGGAAATTATAAATACTGTGTATAAAAGGTGGGAGAAATAATGAATACAACTATTGCTGTTATTATCACAACGGTTATATCCTTTGGCATAACTGCAGGTCTCGGATTTGTAATTATCCCTTGGTTAAGAAAGCTCAAGTTCGGTCAAACTATTCTTGATATAGGACCGTCATGGCATAAATCCAAGCAGGGAACACCCAATATGGGCGGAATTATGTTCATCATCGGAATAACCGTTTCTTTTATTGTAGGTGCATTAACCTTTCATCTTTCAGGCGGCAATCTTGAAAGCGATTATTCTGCCGTGCTTGAAGGCAGAGATATTATTCTTCTCGTTTCAGGACTTATTTTAGCATTGCTATGCGGACTTGTTGGATTTGCCGACGACTTTATTAAAATTAAGTTAAAGAGAAATGAGGGACTTTCTGCAAAGCAAAAGTCGCTCGGTCAGCTTGTAGTGGCTGTCGGCTATACCGCAACCCTTTGGCTGTCGCATAACACAACCTGGAATATTCCGTTTATAGCAAGCGTAAATTTTGAAAAAAATGTGCTTACTGCAGTTGTATTCTGGGTTTTATCGATATTCATTATCTATGGCTGTGTAAACAGCGTAAACCTTACCGACGGTATTGACGGCTTGTGCTCGTCCGTTACCGTAACCGTTGCAATAACCTTTATTGCTATGAGCGTCGTTTTGCAATTTGCAGGCCTCGGAATTCTGGCAGGCGCCCTACTCGGAGGCGTTGTAGGCTTCCTTTGCTGGAACTGGAATCCTGCAAAAACCTTTATGGGCGATACAGGCTCGTTATTCCTCGGAGGTATGGTTGTTGCATTGGGATATGCAATAAAATGCCCATTGCTTCTTTTACCTATCGGTATCGTTTATGTTTGCGAAACAATGAGCGACATTATTCAAATCGGTTATTTCAAGCTTACAGGCGGTAAGCGCGTGTTTAAGATGGCTCCAATCCACCACCATTTTGAGATGTGCGGTTGGAAGGAAAAGAAAATCTGCGTTGTTTTTTCGGCAGTTAACGCCATCGGTTGCTTGGTTGCATTTGTTCTGCTGTATTTCGGCAGATAATCATCTATAAAAATTTCGGAAAGGAGAGCATGCTATGGCAGGTTACGGTTTAGAGCCACCTAAAAAAAGCATAAGAGAACAGCAATTTGAAACGCCGACGGGTAAAAAGTCCGGCAGGCAGAATAAAGGCTCACTGTTTGCAAAATCGCCCTTTGTTTCAAACGGCGCAATAGATATTCCCTTTTTCATAATTGTTATAACCTTAATGACAGTAGGCTTGATAATGCTTTTTTCAGCCTCTTATCCATATGCTCTTCAAAATAAGGACAACTCGTATTATTTCTTTGTCCGTCAGCTTGTGTTTGCCTGCGTCGGTGTTGTAGGTATGCTTCTCGTATCACGCATTAATTACAAGGTGCTTTTAGTTTTAAACTACTTTATATTAGGTCTGTCGGTATTTCTTCTGATTCTCGTTCTCTTTTATCATGTCGATTTAGACAGGGGAGAGGATTTTAAAAGATGGATACCCATAGGTCCATTAACCTTTCAGCCCTCCGACCTTGCAAAGTTTGCGCTTGTTCTGTTTTTGTCTGTTTATATGACAAAGTATAAGCGCCAAATGCACAATATGCTGTACGGTGTGCTTATTCCGGGTATTGTAATTTTAGGCTTCTGTGCTCTGATATTCCTTGAGCACCACCTGTCCTGCACAATTCTTATGCTTCTCATCGGAGTTGCTATGCTTTTTGCAGGCGGAACGCGCTGGCAGTATTTTGCAATAGGCATAGGCTTGGTTGCCGCCGTTTGCTTTGTAGTAATCACAAAGCCCGACATCCTGCCCGATTATCAGGCAGAACGAATTATTGCTTGGAAGGATAAAACCTATGAGCCGCTTGATGCAAGATGGCAAACAAACAATTCCTTGTACGCAATAGGCTCAGGCGGTCTGTTCGGTGTAGGACTCGGCAATTCAAAGCAAAAATTCCTTTATGTATCCGAGCCTCAAAACGATTTCATTTTCTCAATAGTATGCGAGGAGCTGGGCTTAGTAGGCGCAGTAGCTATTATTGCATTATTCGGTCTGTTGTTTTACCGAGGTATAAAAATTGCAACTCGATGCGAGGACAGATTCGGCTCCCTTTTGGTTGTCGGTATCGTATCACAGGTAGCAATACAAACAATATTCAATATTTTAGTAGTAACCGACTCAATGCCAAACACGGGCATATCTTTGCCGTTCTTTTCATACGGCGGCACTGCTCTGCTTATATTATGTTTGGAGATGGGCGTTGTCCTTTCGGTATCACGAAGGGCAAATACATTAAAGGTGTAAAATTATGAAATTCTTATTTGCAACAGGCGGAACAGCCGGCCATATCAATCCTGCCTTGGCAGTAGCCTCCTATATCAGAGAAACACAGCAGGATGCACAGATTTTATTTATAGGTACAGCCGATCATATGGAGGCACGCCTTGTGCCTAATGCAGGCTTCGATTTTAAAACGATAGAGATAAACGGCTTTAAAAGGTCATTTTCTCCAAAGGCAATTTTGGAAAATGTTAAAACCGTGGCACGCTTGGTTAAATCGGAAAAAGCAAGCAAGGATATAATCAAGGAGTTTAATCCCGATGTCGTTGTCGGCTTCGGCGGATATGTTTCCGGTCCTGTGCTTGACGAGGCTGTTAAGCTTCATATACCGTGCTGTATTCACGAGCAAAACGCTTATCCCGGTATTACAAATAAACAGCTTGCAAAAAAGGTTGACAGGGTTATGCTGACCGTTGAAGATGCAAAAAAGCATCTTGAATCAAAAAACGAGCCCGTTGTAACAGGTCTGCCCGTAAGAGGTGAGCTGCTTAAAAAGTCAAAGGAGGACGCAAGGCTTGAGCTTGGCATTGACAGCTCAAAAAAGCTTGTCCTGTCCTTTGGAGGCTCTCTCGGTGCCGCACCGTTAAACGAGGCAATGTTTGATATTATTCTTAATAATGTAAATAACCCGAAGCTTTGCCATATCCATTCCGTAGGTACAAACGGCGCCTCATATCTTGAAAAATTCAGGGAAAACGGCTTTAAACAGATTAAAGAAAATATTCTTAAAAAGGGCAATTGCGAGGTTAGGCTATATATCGACAATATGGATGTCTGTATGGCAGGCGCCGATGTTGTTGTCGGCAGAGCAGGCGCATCATCACTGTCCGAAATTGAAGCAATGGGCAAGGCTTCAATTCTTATACCCTCACCCTATGTTGCCGAAAATCATCAGTTCCATAACGCAATGGCGCTTGTAAACCGAAACGCCGCCCGCATCATAGAAGAAAAGGATTTGTCCCATGACAGCCTCAAAGCCGTCATCGACAGCTTAATAAACGATGACGAAGCCCGTCTTCAAATTGAAGAAAACTCAAAGTCAATGGCAATTTTGGACGCAAGAGAACGAATTGCCGAGATAATTATTGAATTGGCAAATAAATAAAATTAACAAAACCACCCTAAATTTCATAGGATACTTTAGGGTGGTAATATGCAATATTTAGAGATAAACGGAAACAAAAGATTAAACGGAGAGATAACGCTTCACGGCTCTAAAAACAGCGTCCTGCCGATACTTGCCGGAGCTGTTCTCATAAACGGAGAGTGTGTAATACATAATTGTCCGAGATTGTCCGACGTAGATGTAACTCTTTCAATTTTAAGGTATCTCGGCGCAAGGGTTGAGCAGGATAAAAACGATGTTTTTTTAGACACCTCAACCATAACAAAAACCAATATACCCGAGCATTTAATGAAGGAAATGCGCTCATCCATCATATTTTTGGGCGCTTTGGTAGCAAGATTCGGCGAAGCTTGCCTGTATCTGCCGGGAGGATGCGAAATAGGCTTAAGACCTATTGATTTGCATTTAAAGGCGCTTACTGCTCTCGGTTATCCTGTGTGCTGTAACGGTCACGATGTTTGCGCTGTTAGTCGAAATCCGCACGGTAAAAGAATTGTGCTTGCTTTTCCAAGCGTCGGCGCAACGGAAAATATTATTCTTTCTGCAACGCTGACCGAGGGTGTAACAACCATCGTTAATGCGGCCCGTGAACCCGAAATTGCAGATTTGGTATGCTTTCTTAATAAGGCAGGCGCAAGGATATCAGGCGCGTCAACTCCTGTCATAACCATAGAGGGTGTAAAAAGCCTTCATTCCGTTGAACACAGAATTATTCCCGACAGAATTCTTGCAACAACGCTTATGTCTGCGGCGGCAATTACAAAGGGCGATATAACTATAAATGATGTAAATTTACCGCACATTATGCCAACGCTTCCTGTTTTTGAAGAAATGGGTTGCTCCGTTCATACAGACAATAGCAGCTTGAGAATTTTTGCACCCGAAAGGCTTTCAAAGGTTAAGATGATAGAAACAATGGCTTTTCCGGGCTTTCCTACCGATTGCCAGGCTCCCGTTATGGCGGCTCTAACCGTAGCAAACGGAACCTCAGTTATAAAGGAAACAATTTTTGAAAGCCGCTTTAAGCATATATCACAGCTTAATATATTCGGTGCTGATATAAGCGTAAATGACAGAATGGCTGTTATAAACGGAGTCGATAGGCTTAACGGCGCATCGGTGGTATGCACGGACCTTCGAGGCGGAGCAGCTGTTGTTATAGAAGCGCTTGCAAGCGAGGGTATGTCAAAAATATCCGATATCCACCATATTGACAGGGGATATGAAAAAATTGAAAATCAGCTCACATTATTAGGCGCTGATATCAAGAGGAAAGATTATGAAAAAAAAGAAGGAACAAAAAAGAAGGCCGACAAATCAAAACGATGAGCTAAGCAGGCTTAACAACGAAATCGGCTCGTTCGGCCTTGAGCCTCCAAAGCATTACAGACCTGAGCAAAGGACCGTTCAAGCCAATAATACTGCAAAAAGAAAGGCAACTGCCAATAAAAATGCAAAGCTTACTAACGAGCAGAAGCATTCTCTTAATGCAAAAAAACGCAAAAAAATGAAAAAAATCAGAAGGGTGGCTTCCTATGTATTTATAGCCGTCTGCCTGATTGTTGCGGCTGTTGTAGCGCTTATCACATTCGGCTTTAAAATAGATACCGTAAAAATCGAAAACAATAAAAAGTATTCAAACGAGCAGATAATGGCAGTTCTGCCTATTGAAAAGGAAAAAAGTCTGTTTTTCATCGATAAGGATAAGGCGGCACAAAAGCTTGAAAAAAGCCTTCCTTATATATATGATGTTCAAATAAAGCGCAAGCTGCCCTCAACTGTTATCGTTACAGTAGCTGAGCCGGAATATATCTTTTATATAAAAAATGCAGATACAAGCTATACATTATTAGATGATAATTTTAAGGTGCTTGAAGCAAATATAAAATCAAAGCCGAAGAACAGCATAGAAATAAGAAAAGCGGCTCTCGAATATTGTACCTTGGGCGAGGAAGCAAAATTTTCCGACGAAAAGATACAAAAAAATGTCCTTGAGCTTACCAAAGCCGTAGAAGAATATAAGCTCGACGAAATAACTGCTGTTTACAGCGAAGGTATTACTGCAAATTATCTCGTCTATGACGGCAGATTAACCATTAAGATAGGCGAAACAGACGATTTGGAAAATAAAATCTTTGCCGCTTTGACAGCCATAGAAAAGTTAAATGACAGTAATCCGTCAGCCGAAGGTATAATTACCTCAACGGGCGGCAAACAGGTGTATTTTACTGAAAATAAGTAAAGATAAAAGACTTTACAGTTATTGTGCCTGTAAAGTCTTTTATCTATCTTGCACAATGAAATTCTAAATTCGACAAAAAAGTTTATAAAAAATATTAGGAATATTTCAAAAAAAGTATTGCAAAACGGTTACAAAACTGTTACAATAGCAGATGTAACGACATCAGAGTGTTTGATGCGACTAAAAATACATAAGGAGAATTAAAAATGGGAAGATATGAAATCGATTTAGACGACAACAAGGTTGTTCAAATTAAAGTAGTCGGCGTAGGCGGCGGCGGCGGAAACGCTGTTAACCGTATGGTAAAGTGCAATGTTAAGGATGTAGAGTTCGTTGCAATTAACTCAGATAAGCCGGCATTAAATAAATCTGCTGCAACTCATAAAATTCTTATCGGCGAAAAGGCGACAAAGGGCCGCGGCGCAGGTGCAAGACCTGAGGTTGGCTTAAAGGCTGCCGAGGAATCAAGAGAGGCTATTACAGATGTTCTTACAGGCTGCGAAATGGTATTTGTTACTGCCGGTATGGGTGGCGGAACAGGTACAGGTGCCGCTCCCGTAGTTGCAAAAATTGCAAAGGATATGGGAATTCTTACCGTAGGTGTTGTAACAACTCCTTTCGGCTTTGAGGGTAAGCGCCGTATGGAGCAGGCACAGCAGGGTATTGATGAGCTTGCACAGTATGTTGACTCAATTATGGTTATTCCAAACGAAAACCTTAAGCTTGTTACAAAGGAAAAGATTACTCTTCTTAATGCCTTTGAAATTGCAAACGATGTTTTGCGTCAGGGCGTACAGAGCATCTCCGACCTTGTAAACGCAACAGGTCTTGTAAACTGCGACTTTGCCGATGTAACCGAAATTATGAAGGATGCAGGCTATGCTCATATGGGCGTAGGTCGTGCAAAGGGCAAGGATAAGGCAGAAATTGCTGCTCAGCAGGCTATTTCTTCTCCTCTTCTTCAAACATCCATCGACGGCGCTCGCGGTGTTCTTCTCAACATCACAGCTTCAACCGATATCGGACTTGAAGAAATCGACGCTGCATCAAGCGTTGTTATGGAAGCAGTTCATCCTGATTGCGAAATCATTTGGGGTGCAAACTTCGACGAAGAGCTTGAGGATGAAATGATTATCACTGTTATTGCTACAAGATTCGGTGAAGACGGTCCTCACGCTCAAATCAAATCACGCACAGCAGATAAGGAGGTAACTCCGCCTGTAGACATTCAGCCTGCATCTTCATTCTCTGCTGATGATAACGATTCCTTCGACGATTTTGTAAACTTCTTTAATAAGAAGTAATTCTTATTCATAATAAACGGAAAAGAGCCGATTTATCGGCTCTTTTTTCATTTTTAAAGTTATTTTACTTTACAGCCTATTTTTCTTGAAAAGCATCAATTACTTTTTGTAATATCTTGTTTTTTGTCGTTAAAGCAAAGTTCTTTACACTTTCAACACCTTCCACATAGTTTTCCACATGGAAAATGCTGTAAATTCCACACTTTCCACAGGGTTTTCCACCGAAAACAATTTGGTTTTCAACATTTTAACTCGGCAAAAAATTGCAATTTTGAATAAAAAATGACAACTGCCGATTACTTTACAGCAGTTGTTTTTTTGCGTTAAATATTCCTATCTGTTATAAGCTTCTTGCATATATCAATAAATTTTTCAATATTTTCGGTCATCTCCTTAGGTGTTTCCTTCATACCTCGGGATGCCCAGGAAATAACAACTCCGCTGAAGCCATATCCAAAGAATTCTGCAACCATCTTGTTATCAATGCTGTTTTGGTCAATACCGTTTTCCTTTCCTATTTCGCTTATAACCCTTGCAAATTCCCTTGTTGAAACAGTGCTTATGTATTTTGATATATCCGTTACATTAATGCTGAATGCCGCTTGGTAAAACCTTTTATCATTGTAAATTATATCGAAAATTGTATAAAACCTGTCATATACCGTGTTGATATTCAGGTCGGTTATAAACGGCAAAACAAGTTCATTATATAATAGCCAGTCTAAAAGCTCATACCTGTCCTGAAAATGATAATAAAAGGTTTGTCGGTGAATTTTACATTTATCGGTAATGTCCGAAACGGTGATTTTTTCAAACGGCTTTACTTTCATTAATTCCTTAAGGGCATACGCGATGCTCTGCTTTGTTTGCTCACTGCAGGACGAATTACTGCCTCTTTTCATCTGCTTTCCTCCAAATTTTATTTCCAAATTAATAATATCATTTCGGCATAAAAAATACAAGTGCATTTTTATACACTTGTACAATAAGCATTTATTTTGCCGTCGATAATATCAATTATGCCGTAGCTTCCCATGCTTGCCGTTCCGGGATTCATATATTGTATATCGTCAATCCTTTCTATATATCTGTTGTGCGTATGACCGAATAAGCAAATGTCTGCCTTACAGCTTACTGCCTCTCTTTGCAAGTCGGAAAGTCCGTGCTTAACATAGTACGGATGTCCGTGAGTAAAAAGTATTCTTTTTCCTGCAAGCTCTATAACCTTTGCTGACGGATATGGTGAAGAAAAATCACAGTTTCCGCTTACTCTGTCAATTTTTATGCTTTTGTACATTGTAAGCGCAGTATCAACATCATCGTTTCCGTCGCCTAAAAACAAAAACAAATCTGCGTTGTCCTTATGTCTTTCAAATATATCCAAAACATTGCTGACGCGCCTGTGGCTGTCAGAAAATACAACTATTCTCAAGCATAATCCCCCTGTTTTTTTCATATCTATTACTATACCATTATACTATGAAAGAGAGGATAATTCAATGAAGAAAAACAATATCGATATCAACGAGTTCAAAAAAGCGGCAGAGCAGGGTAAAATGGACGATTTCATAAATAAAAATCTAAGCTCGGAGGCTTCATCAAAGCTAAAGCAAATTCTGTCGGATAAAGAGGCAACGGATAAGCTTCTTTCAACACCGCAGGCTAAGGAGCTTATGAAAAAACTAATGAACAGGGATAATAATGGATAATATTAACGATATTATATCCTCACTTTCAAACGAGGATATCGAAATGCTAAAGGGCGTTGCCTCCTCAATTCTCGGAGGCGAAGCCCAAGAGGAAAAATCTGTAATGCCGGCAAAAAAGAGCTCCTCTGCAAGCGTGCTTTCAGGTCTTGACTTAAGCAGTGACGACCTTAATATGATGCTCAAGGCAAAGTCTATTTTTGACAAAATGAATAATACCTCATCAAAGAATGCCGATTTGATAAATGCACTTAAGCCTCATCTTTCCGAGGAGTCACGCAAAAAAGCAGACACGGCTATCCGTATCCTGCGTCTGTTTGAAATTTTACCGTATATTAAGGACTTGTTTTGATGGCTAACTATTCTTCATCCGATGTAAACGAAGCAAAACGCCGAGTCGAGGAAATGCGCAGGAAATCGCAAAACTACATCACAAACCAAAGCTCAAATCAAAATGCAAGGCCTGCTGATGATGCCTTGCCAAAGACTGATAAAAAAAACGAAAAGCCCGTAACCGATATATTAAACAGTCTGCTTTCGGGCGGTGGATCGGGCGACAGCTCAAAGGCAATTGTTCTTGCACTTATTCTTATTTTGTCAAAGGAAGGGGCAGATAATTCACTTATTTTGGCATTACTTTATATTTTGTTATAATTATTGTGGAATTTCTTGGAATAATATGTTATATTAGATATGCTATTATTTTTTAAGGAAGCGGATAAATGTCAAAATATACTAAATATAATATCGCTGACGGAGTAAGCCTTATATCCGTTAATACAGATAGATTTAAGGACAACCAAATTGCTATAACCTTTGCTGTTGATTTGTGTAAAGAAACAGCCTCAAGAAATGCACTTGCCGTTTCTATGATTACAAATTGCTCAATGGAATATCCCGATATAACCTCGCTTAGCAAAAAGCTCGGACTATTGTACGGCGCAAGCATAACCTCTGCCGTTACCAAAATAGGCGAAGCGCAGGTGCTTAATGTTTATTTGTCTTTCCTTGATGACCGTTTCAGCCTTGACGAAAAAATCAGCAGTCAATGCATTGATTTACTGCTGTCGCTTTTGTTTAATCCGAGATTAGACGAAAACGGAAATTTCTACGATGAGGATATCCAAAGGGAAAAGAGAACCTTAATTGAAAAAATTGAATCTGAGTTCAACGAAAAGCGCATATATGCCCTTCGTAAAGCAGAAAGCATTATGTTTGAAGACGAGCCATATGCCGTCAACTGCTACGGATGCACAGAGGATGTGGAAAAAATAAGCTCTAACGATATAAAGGAAGCGTTAGACGAGCTTATATGCAATTCGAAAATTCAAATTGAAGTGATAGGCAACGCTGATATAAACAGTATTAATGAGAAGCTGACGAATGCATTTTCTAAGGTAAACAGGAAATATAAGCCCTTGTCCGAGCCTGTAATTGTAAGACAAGCAGGTGAGGTTAAGGATATCAGCGAAAGAATGGATGTAAAGCAGGGTAAGCTTGTTTTGGGCTACCGTGTTAATCTTGAGCCAAATGACAAAAGATATCTCGCTGTTCGATCATTTTGCGATGCCTTTGGCGGAGGACCGTATTCAAAGCTGTTTGCAAATGTGCGTGAAAAGCTTTCATTGTGCTATTATTGCAGTGCTAAATATGTTCGTCAAAAGAGCTGTATCCTAATTCAGTGTGGCTGTGAGGAACAGAATATGGACATGGCGATTGAGGAAATCAATAACCAGCTTGAGCAAATCATTAAGGGTAATTTTGAAGAGGAATACAACAGCTCCAAGATTGGTTTGACAGACGCTATCCTATCACAAAATGACGATTCGGTTGCACTTTGTCTTTGGTATGCAAATCAAATTCCGAATCGGCAGATAATGTCGCCCGACGAGTCGGCACAGTATAATAATCAAATTTCCTTTGACGAGGTTCAGGAATCTGCAAAGCTGTTAAGCTTGGATACAATTTACAGATTGCTTTCAAAATAAGGAGAAAATATGGATATAAAAGAAGTAAAATCAGATGTTCTGGGTGAAGGCTATTTTGAAATAAACCACCCATCAGGACTGAAAATATTTGTTATGCCAAAGGAAAACTATTCCTCCGCCTATGCAATATTCGGCACAAAATACGGCTCGATAGACACCCGTTTCAAGCGCTCCGACAGCAATGAGTGGACGGAGGTTCCCGAGGGAATAGCTCACTTTTTAGAGCATAAGCTTTTTGAAAGTGAAGAGCTTGACGCTTTCACAAGATATGCAAAAACAGGTGCAAGCGCAAATGCCTATACGGCTTTCGATAAAACCTGCTATCTTTTCCAATGCAGTAATAATTTTAAGGAGAGCTTCAAAATTCTTCTCGATTTTGTACAAAATCCTTATTTTACGCCTGAAACCGTAAAAAAGGAGCAGGGAATTATCGGTCAGGAAATTACTATGTACTATGATGTTCCCGGCTGGATGAGTATGTTCAACCTTCTACGCTGTCTTTATTCAAAGCATCCCGTACGCATTGATATTGCCGGCACGGTTGATTCAATCGCTCAAATCACGGACAAGCTGCTTTACGACTGCTATAATACATTTTATAATTTGCACAATATGGCTTTGGCTGTTGTGGGTAATGTATGCGTCGAAGATGTTTTGGAAATAGCAAATGAGTATCTTAAGCCTGCCGAGCCGTTATCTATTGAAAAATCCTTCGAGGACGAGCCGAGAGAAATTGTCAGCGACTATATCGAATATAATCTTGCTATGGCTGTCCCTTCATTTTCATTTGGTTATAAGGAGGCTTGTGAAAAGCCTGTTCAATCACAAAGGGATTATATCGAAACAGAAATATTGCTTAACATCATTGCAGGTAAAATATCTCCCTTGCATAAAAAGCTTGTTGATGACGGCTTAATTACAAGCCCCATTTCTACCGAGTATTTTATCGGCTACGGCTACGAGGCTGTACTGTTTGAGGGCGAAAGCAAAAATCCGCAGGCAGTTGCACAGGCTGTTAAGGATGAAATTGCCCGAATTCGCAGGGACGGCATTGACGAAGAGCTTTTTGAGTGCGTACGCCGTTCAATGTACGGCAAGGAGATTATGTCCTATAACGATATCGACACCGTAGCAAACAGCATTATAAATAACTATTTTAATGGCTGGAGCTTATTTGAGGCTATGGATATTTACCGTGATATTAAGCTTGAGGACATCGAAAAAAGGCTTTCAAAAATGCTTGATGAAAAATATTCTGCTCTGTCCGTTGTAAAGAGCAAATAAAGGAGAAGCTATGTCTAATTTTACTCACGTAATCTTTGAGGGATTGGGACTTGAATTTGATTTGCCAAGCGTTGCATTTTCCGTTTTCGGCTACGAAATTCACTGGTACGGCCTAATTATTGCCTTTGGCTTTGCACTCGCTGTTTTGTACGGCGGCAGAATGGCGTATAAGTGGAAAATGAGCCTTGACGGAATGACCGATGTGCTTATCTGGGGTACGCTTTTCGGCATCATCTGCGCAAGAGCATATTATGTTATTTTTGAATGGGGATATTATTCTCAGCACCTATCCGAAATTCCTGCAATTTGGAACGGAGGAATTGCCATCTACGGAGGCATTATCGGTGCCATTATCGGCGCCGCTATCGGCTGTAAAACAGGAAAAATTAATTTTCTTAATCTTCTCGATTTAGGCGCTCTCGGCCTTTTGATAGGACAGGGCATAGGCAGATGGGGAAATTTCTTCAACCAAGAAGCCTTTGGAACAAATACAAGCACGGCGCTCTTTCGTATGTGGTCGCCTAAAATTCAGCAGACCTTGGAAATGAGCGCTCAAGCTCTCAGCGAAAAGGGTATAGAGGTTGACCCGATGATGCCTGTTCATCCAACCTTCCTTTATGAAAGCGTTTGGTGCCTTTTGAGCTTTGTTATTCTGCATATCGTAGTAACAAAATTCAGAAAATTCAAGGGCGAAATTTTTATGCTCTACGGCGTTTTATACGGCGCTGAAAGAATGATAGTTGAGGGTATGCGCACCGATTCTCTGTATATCGGCAACACAACCATTCGTGTATCCCAGCTTTTGTCAGCAATTATTGTAGTAGTTGCGCTTTCATTTTTAATTTACTTTGCTGTTAAGTGCAGGCAAAACAGATTGCCCAAGGCACTCGTTTTAGACGATTTGGACGCGCTTGAGGATGTAAACAAAAAGGCTAAGGAAGAACGACTTGCAAAAAAGCAGGCTAAAAAAGAGGTCAAGGAGAATAATAAAAATGCAAATAATTGACGGAAAAGCAGTATCAAAGGCAGTTAAGGAACAGGTTAAAGCCGAATGTCAGGAGTTAAAAACGCAGGAGATAGTACCCGGCTTAGCCGTTATTATTGTCGGCGAGGACCCCGCTTCACAGGTCTATGTACGAAATAAGGAAAAGGCGTGTGAGGAATGTGATTTTTACAGCGTAAAATATGCTCTGCCACAGGAAACTACACAGGACGAGCTTAACGCATTAATCGACAAGCTCAATGCCGATAATAAGATTAACGGAATTTTGTGCCAGCTTCCATTGCCTGCACATCTTGACGATAAAGAGGTAATTAACCGTATCGCACCTATTAAGGATGTTGACGCCTTTCATCCCGTAAATGTCGGCGCAATTATGATAGGGGATTACAGCTTCCTGCCCTGCACACCTGCGGGCGTTATGGAGCTTATCCATTCCACAGGCATAGATGTTACCGGCAAAAAGGCTGTTGTTATGGGCAGAAGCAACATTGTCGGCAAGCCTATGTCCATGCTCCTGCTTCACGAAAATGCAACCGTTGAGATTGTTCATTCAAAAACGCAGAATTTGACAGATGTTACTAAAACTGCTGATATTCTTGTTGCCGCTATCGGTAAGGCAAAGTTCGTTAAAGCCGATATGGTTAAGGACGGCGCTGTTGTTATCGATGTAGGTATGAACCGTGATGAAAACGGAAAGCTGTGCGGCGATGTCGATTTTGATGATGTTAAGGATAAATGCTCGTTCATTACTCCCGTACCCGGCGGAGTAGGCCCTATGACTATTTCAATGCTTATGAGAAATACCTTGACAGCAGCTAAAATTCAGAATAATATAATATAGATCGGTGATTAAATGGCATTAGAAGAACAGGTTGTTGAAAAACTTTTACAATTAAATTATCATATTTCTTTCGCAGAGTCTTGCACTGGGGGGCTATGTTGTGGTACAATAGTAAATGTAACCAATGCATCAAAGGTTCTTGATGTGTCATTTACAACATATGCAAACGAAGCCAAGATAGAATTTTTAGGTGTCAGCCCCGATACAATTCTTTCAAACGGAGTTGTCAGCGAGGAGGTTGCCTACGAGATGGCTCTTGGTGTTTCCGAAGTCGCAAAAAGCGAGGTCGGCGTTGGCATAACCGGCGTAGCAGGACCGGGCGGCGGCACGGAGAAAAAGCCTGTCGGTATGGTCTGCTTCGGCTTTTGCATAAACGGCGAGGTAAAAACCTATACGCAGTATTTCGGCGAAATAGGCAGAAATCAGGTAAGAAAATCCAGCGTAGAGTTTGTTCTCCAAACCCTGTTGGAGCTTTTGTAAAAAACAGGAGCAGATTTATCTGCTCCTCATAGATAAGCTGGTGTAGCGCAGTTGGTAGCGCAACTGATTCGTAATCAGTAGGTCACTTAAATCGCACAAAATTAAAAAGGTTAATAGTCGCTGATATGGCTCAGTAGGTAGAGCAGTTCACTCGTAATGAACAGGTCTTTGGATGTATTTAAGGATATATCATCCGCTGTGCTGTATCGCAAACAAAATTGAATAATTGCTGGTGTAGCTCAGTTGGTAGAGCAGCGCATTCGTAATGCGCAGGTCGTCAGTTCAAGTCTGATCACCAGCTCCATAGGACAGGATTTTTTGCCTGTCCTATTTTTTTGAATAATTATTGATAAATGTTGTAATATATGGTAAAATAATTTTGCTACGCAGTTTAATATTTTCTCAGAAGGGCATACTTTTGTAAAAATGTATGCTTTGATTTCATGTACCTTTTGGGAATGAACTGTTTAGCAACAGATCAGAGCTGCGTTTTATTGCGTAGCTTCGGCTACGCATTTTTTGCTTGACGGAGGAAAGAAAAATGAAAAAGATTATTAGTTTGCTTTTATCAATTACAATGCTTGTTGGTTCTATTGCTTGTGTAGATTTTTCTGCGTATGCTGAAAGTTATAAATGTGGAGATAATATTTCATATCATATTGATTCTGGAGATAAGACATTGTACATTACTGGTTATGGTGATATGTATGATTGGGGAACTCAAGAAAATCCATATCCACCATATTGGTCAAATCAAGTATATTTTAATAATGTTGTTATTTCCGAAGGCATTACAAGTATAGGAACATATGCCTTTTTCTCTTGCGACGGAATTTTTGATATTTCTTTTCCTAATAGCATTAGGAAAATAGGAGATAAATCTTTCTATCATTGTTATAATTTGAAAATTAATTCTTTGCCTTCTGATTTACAAGAAATTGGCTATGGTGCATTTCTATATTGTTATGGTATAGAAGATTTAGTGCTTCCAAATAAATTAAAAGAAGTTACTGCGGCAGCATTTAGTGGTTGTAAAAATTTATCGAATATAACGATACCTTATGGTGTAACCAGTATTGGAGATAGTGCATTCGAGGGTTGTGAAAGTTTATCAAATATTACTATTCCCGATAGTGTAACTAGCATTGGAAACAGTGCCTTTCGTGAGTTATACAATTGTACAGGCGGATTAGAGAATATTACAATATCTAATAATGTTACCAATATTGGTGATTATGCATTTTTTAATTGTAAAAAAATTACGGAGTTAGATTTACCTAACGATTTAAAATGTATTGGAGAATCTGCTTTCGCAGGATGTGAAAATCTTGAAAATATAATAATACCAAATGGTGTTGAAAGTATTGGTGATAGTGCATTTAATGGTTGTATCTCATTAGAAAAAATCGTGCTTTCTAAATGTAATATTAGCATGGATGAATTTTATGGATGCGTTAATTTATCAAATATTGTAATACCCGAGGGTGTTAATTCAATTGGGTCTAGTGCATTTTATGGTTGTACAAGTTTGGAATATATAACTATTCCAAATAGTGTGACAAGCATTGGCGGAGACGCGTTTGAGAAATGCGAGAATTTAACAACGATAGAATTTGGAAAAGATTTAGATGAATTTCCATATTGGGCTTTTTATCGATGTACAAAATTGAGAAACATTATTATTGATAATAATAATGAAAATTACTACTCCGATGGAAGTATTGTATTTAGTAAAGATAAAACGATTTTGATTTTTTATTCTGAAGGAAATAAACAAGATTCATATAGTGTTCCAAATGGTATTGAAGAAATAGAACGAATGGCATTTGCATATTGTGAAAGTTTACAAAATATTGTTTTACCTAATAGTATAAATCAGGTAGAATCTTCAGCTTTTTCTTTTTGTAAAAATTTAAAGAGTATAACAATACCTAAAAGTATAAGATTTTATGGACGGATGGGTTATGCATTAAATGGTACAAGTGTAACTGATATTTACTATTCATCTATTATGGATGATTGGAATAACATATCATCTTGGTTTAGTACAGATGTAATAACAAATGCAAAAATACATTGCACCGATGGCACTATAAACGATTCTACAGAAGTTCATAATTCTTTTACCTCTGCTGGAAAAACTTTTTCTGGTGCATACGGTTATTATTATAAAGATTCTTATTTTAATAATTTCGCAAATGAGTATAATCAAAGTTTAGCAACAATGTCATTATGTCTTGCATTCAGTACTTACAACGCTAGTAGTGATTATGAAACGGCAGATAAAAATGTCAAATCTATTCTCGACCAGTGTGGATTTAAAGATTACGAGCAAACGATGTATCATGAGAAGCCGGATTCTGGCACGATTGCATTTTCAATAGCAAATAAGGAATTAGAAAATGATGAAAATCTCGTAGTAGTTGCAGTAAGAAGTGGTGGCTATGAGGCAGAATGGGCAAGTAATATGACTGTAGGCAACACAGGAAATCATGAGGGATTTCAGAATTCTGCTGATTGTGTTTACAGAGTGTTGGAAAACTATATTACTAATGTAAACCATAATTTAACAGGGAAAAAAGTAAAATTTTGGATTACAGGATTTAGCCGTGGTGCAGCTGTATCCAACTTGTTAGCAGCAAAATTGTTTACTGACAAATTTAACGAAGTTAATTATACACCTATAAACGATGTTTATGCATATTGTTTTGCTACTCCGGCTGGAGCAATCGAAACCAATGACCCTCATAATGAATGTTTCAATAATATATTTAATATTATTGAATATAACGATCCCGTTCCATTGTTAGCACCTTGTCAATGGAATTTTAGCAGGTATGGTAGAGAAAAGGTTTTTCCGTATGCAGAAAGTACAAATGATGCATTTAATTATTCTAATCCTATGATAAGTCGATTAAAAGCAATGGGTTATGAATATAAAGCATCTAATTTTAAATCAAAGGAAATCGGAAATTATTTTTTTTCAAATAGAGATTCTTTAGGCACTTTTTATAGAAAAAGGCTTTGTGATTCGAAAATTGGAAGTTTTGTACCATCTGTTGTTGGTAGTAGAAAAAATTATGTAAATGCATATCAACCAGGAGCCAGAAATACAGTTACGAGTGGATTTGATTTATTAGATTATATTTTAGGAATACCTCCTGCTTTGACATATGCATCATTACATTCTACAACAATAAAGACCTTTGTTGATAATCGCGACTTATTATATGATGTTCACGCAAACCAAGCAATATATTTGGCTTGGATGCAATCAATGGATAGTAATTATGTTGCTGGAGCAAAACCTTGTTTTTCTAATGGAGATTATCGTGTTGCAAAAGTTAATTGTCCTGTAGATGTTTATGTTTACGATAATGATAATAAACTTGTAGCATCTATTATTAATGAAGTACCACAGGACCTTGAAGGAAGTTCAATTATTTCTTCAATTGATGAAAATGGTCAAAAAATTGTCTACTTGCCTTGTGATGCTGATTACAGAGTTGAAGTAACCGCAAGGGAAAATTGTGAAACAACATATACTATTAATGAATTTGTAGGTGTTAATTCGGAGATTTCAAGAGTAATAAACTACAGTGAAGTTAATATGAAAAAGGATGAAACTTTAGTTTCTAATGTAGATTCATATTCGGAACAAGAAATAGAAAATGGTGCAGAATCCGGAACAAAATTATCATATACAACAGAATTATCTAGTATTGAGATTAATCCTTATTTAGATGTTTCCGGTGAAGAAATTGCAAATTATACCTATATAGTTGATGTTCAATTTAATGATGAAGAAGGCACAATCACAGGTGGTGGTGCATATACTGCAGGAGATTTTTGTCAGGTGACTGCAACCAATAATGTTGGTTATGAATTTGAAGGATGGTATATTGATGACGCTAAAATTTCCTTAGATTATACGTACAGATTTGCAGTTAAAGACAATGTTACAATCGAAGCTAAGTATATTATTTGCAAACATTCGGAATATTCAACTGAAATTATTGCTCCAACATGTACAGAAGATGGTTATACACTACATTCTTGTTCGATTTGCGGATATAGTTATAAAGATGATTATATAATGTCAACAGGAACACATAATTATGTAAATGGCTTCTGTACACAGTGTAATGAACAGGATCCTAAATATAAATATCCTATATTTAAAGAAAATAGCACTACTATTGTAAATATTGAAAATGGTGGAGATTATTCTTATTTTTATTTTTTCCCAGAAAGTGACGGCGATTATGTTATTGAGTCAACAGGAGAATACGATACTTACGGATATTTATATGATGAAGATATGAACGAAATAAGTCATAATGATGACGATGGCGAAAGTTCTAATTTTTTGATAAATGAATATTTAGAAAAAGGAAAAGTTTATATAATTGGAGCAAAATTATATAATTCCGAAGAAACAGGAACATTTTCAATTTCAATTATTAAACAACATCAACATAATTATTCAAATGGTATTTGTATTGATTGTGGAGCAAAAGATCCTCTGTATGAAATACCAACAATTACAGAAAATCAAAATGTAACTGTAAATATTGAGAATGCTGGTGATATTTGTTATTTTTATTTCAATCCAAAAGATAATGGTACTTATAATATCTATTCTTCAGGAGCATATGATACTTATGGATACTTATACGATAAAGATATGAATGAAATATCAAGTAGTGACGATGGAGATTATGATGAGAATTTCATGATATCTGAATATCTTGAAAAAGATAAAACTTACATAATCGGATGTCGCATGTACTCGTCAAGCATAACAGGTATGTTTAAAATTAGTGTGGAAAAGCAGCACACCCATTCTTATTTCTCAAAAGTAGTATTGCCGACTTGTACAGATAAGGGTTATACCACATATACTTGTACTTGCGGTGACAATTATTCGAGTAATTATGTTGATGCAAAAGGTCACATATATGACAGTGGTAAGGTAACAAAAGAAGCAACTTGCACATCAACAGGAGTAAAGACTTACACCTGTACGGTATGCGGGGACACAAAGACTGAAACTATTGCAAAAACAGCCCACACATACAAGACCACAACCACAAAAGCAACAACAAGCAAAAATGGTAGCAAGGTAACAAAATGCTCTGTTTGCGGTACAGTAAAGTCAAAGTCAACGATTTACTATCCAAAGACAATAACACTTTCAACTACTTCTTACACATACAACGGCAGTATTAAAAAGCCAACAGTAAAGGTAGTAGGCTCAAACGGAAAGGCAATCAGCAGTTCAAACTATACTGTTACTTATGCAAGCGGCAGAAAAAATGTAGGTAAGTATTCAGTAAAGATTACATTTAAGGGTAATTACAGCGGAACAAAGACTCTGTATTTTACAATAAATCCAAAGGGTACAAGTATTTCAAGTGTTACAGCAAAATCAAAAGGCTTTACTGTAAAGTGGAAAAAGCAGGCAACCCAGACTACAGGATATGAAATTCAGTATGCAACAGACAGTAAATTTACCAAGAATAAGAAAACTGTTATTGTAAGCAAGAATAGTACAACATCAAAGACAATTTCAAAGCTTTCAGCGAAGAAAAAATATTATGTTCGTATTCGCACCTACAAAACAGTAAAAGTAAATGGTAAATCTACAAATATTTATTCAAACTGGTCAAAAGCTAAGTATGTAACTACAAAAAAATAAACCTTGATCCTAAAAGCCGATCTCACAGGAGGTCGGCTTTTTCAATTTAGGCTGGACATTGAAACTCCTTTGTGGTATGTATTTGTACTGCAAAGGAGTTGTTATTATGTCATCACTACAGAATTTATGGTACGGGAATATCAGACCGAATGAGGATAAGGTTATTACTGATGAAGAAAAGAAATTGATAGAGTTAATTACTCGGCATCATGAAACATTATCTTCTTCCCTAAAGAATAATGATTTAGATGTGTTTGAAAAGTATGTTGATTGCTTCACAAAATATGCCTCGCTGATTGAGGCTCAGGCATTTGAAATAGGTTTCAAATTAGCACTTAAACTAATAAAAGAATAGGCTCGCCCGTTTGATTTGGGCGAGCCTTAAACTTTAATATCCTTCTTCATCGGCAAAGTTTTTACCTTTGCTGTATGGTTGAAAATTTGGAGTTTCTGCTTTGATTTCTTCAATTAGTTTGTTGCCGTCATAATTACCATTTTTGTAATCAGTGATTTTTGGTTCAAACATCTCAATCCAATTATAATAATCATAAAAGAAATCGTAGCTGTCAAGCTTGCTTCTTGTGCAATACATTTCTATTCTGTGCTTTTCTTTGTGGTACAAGTCAAGCACAGGATCGTTCT
>JBJEPH010000072.1:0-2433 GCA_051881135.1 Eubacterium sp. | reverse complement strand
TTCAGAGCATGAAGAAAAAACGGATGATTTGGAAAGCCCAAAGGATCGACCGAAATCACAAGTGGTAACAAATATCAATAAAAGAACAGAAACAGTTGAAAAGGTTCAAATGCTTTATGAGGAGAGTCATCAAGTTAAAAAAATGAGTGATATTTCATCAAATTAAAAAATATATCAAAAAAATAATTGGGCTACCCCTCGTCTAATTATTTATACAATAACAATAGAAAGGCTGATTTTTTATGAAAAACAAAAAAGGAAACTATTTTAAAATTCCCAATACCATTTTCAAAGAAAGACTTTCAGGAAATCAGTTTATCGTATACTGTTATTTATCTAAATGCTCGGACAAGCAAAATAAATGCTTTCCGAGCAGAGAAACAATTGCAAAAAACTGCTGTATAAAATCATTAAGTACGGTAGACAAGATACTTCAATTACTGGAAGATAAAGGATTGATTACAAAAACATACAGATACAATCCATCAGGTATTGGGTATCAAAGTAATGTATATACGATAAACGATTTATGAGGAGAAAGATATGGGAAAATCAAAACGAGAGCTTCAGGAAATGGCAAACACAATATCAAGCGAAACAGGTCAGTATCTTCTTACCAAAATAGATATATGCAAAATTACAGGATTAAGCAAACCTACTGTAAATAAGTTATGTTCTAACATTACACCGGCTTCAACAGGCAAAAGGAAACTCTATTACATTAAAGATGTATTAGATAAGCTGTATAACGGATAGTGAACATTAGAGGATTTGTAAAATATCTCACTAAAATGTCTCTATTTTATTGTTGGTATTGGTAATAGATATTATCAATGTAAAGTGATATTGTTTGTGTTGCCGAAAGGCAAAGTACAATATTAATGGAGGTAATTCAATGTACGAAGTAACAGACAAAGATGGTAAGTTCCTATACTATCGAATGACTAAACGAATGAAAAACGAGGATGGTGGTTATGATGTAATCACAGCTCGCTCAAAGCATTCGGAAAAGGATTGCAGAAAAAAACTAAATGCTAAAATAGCAGAATGGTCAGCAAAGCACGAGGAACAAAAAATCAATGGTGTTTACTCAACTATGAAACTTGGCGACTATGCTGAAAATTGGTACAACCTAACAATCAAAAACGCCAACTGTAGCCGAGCAAACAAGGAAAACTACAAAAATCAAGTATTCAATCACATCATACCTAAAATCGGTCATATAAAGCTGTGTGACCTTACGGAAGACGATTGTCAAAAAATGCTCAACGAATATGCCGGATGGAGCAAAACTTTAATCGACAAGATTAGGATGACATTAAGAAGAATACTACGCAAGGCAGTAAAGGAAGGACTAATAAAACGAAATGTTGCCGAAGATATCGTAAGACCGGAGTATACAGAAGGTGTTCGCAGACCGCTAACAGACCAAGAACAACAGTGGTTTAGCGAAACTGCTCAAAAGCATTATGCAGGTACAATGATAATGACTATGCTAAAGTGTGGACTGCGACCTATCGAAATACGCAGAATGAAATGGGATTGGATAGACTTTGAAAAGAATAACCTTATAGTCAAAAAATCAAAAACCGCCGCCGGAACAAACCGACACATACCAATTCCACCGGACTTAATGATAATGCTTAAACAATTGAAAATAAAGAACCTCAACGACGAATATGTGTTCGTAAAGTTTGATAAGCACACAAAATTGGATGACAATGCCTTCTATCAACAATGGAGAAACTTCATAAGAGACTGCGAGATAGAGCATGGCGCAATAGTATACAGAAATCAAATCACAAAGCATGTGCTTGCAGATGACCTTGAACCATATCTGCTGCGACATACATTCTGCACCAACCTTCAGGCAGCCGGAATACCATTACAAATTGCAAAAGAGTATATGGGACATTCGGATATATCAGTAACATCAAAAATATACACTCATACAACAGATGAGGTATATGAAATGAACAGGCAAAGGTTGCTTGAATATGAAAACTTCAAAAAGCAACAATGGGCAGTAGGATAAACTTAACGGGTAGGAATCGTAATGGTTCCTACCTGTCTTTTTTTGTTGCCAAAATCCACAAATATCGGTATAATAAAATAACTTATCATATTGATTATTTTTTTTTTATATGTTATAATTCATTTATTACAAGTGTTTATATTAAAATGGGGTGATTAGTTGGCGAATTATACAGAAGCTCAATGGAATGCGAAAAAGGTCAGCATTATGGAAAAATGCTTTGAAGGATTTACCGAGCTGGGACTCCACGGAACAGGTCTTCGTTCGATAGGAAGGCATTGCGGATATAATCCGGCTATGATTTATACATATTTTGAGGATTTGGATGACCTTATCATTCAATCCACCGAATACTGTATGAGTAAGGTGGAAGATGAGTTTATGGCGAAAGCCCCCAC
>JBJEPH010000071.1:0-2481 GCA_051881135.1 Eubacterium sp. | reverse complement strand
GTGCTGACTGCAATTTTTGCGGTCAGCACATATTTTTTACTCACTCAAAATATTGAGGATAAAAAACAGATAAACGATTTTGAAAAAATACAGGACATTGTTAACGATAACTCAAACGAAATATACTCACTTGGTATATACTCGAATTTATATGAGCAAAACAGTGATTTTATGGCTTGGATAAAGATAGACGGGACAAATATCAACTATCCTGTAATGCGTTCAAAAGACAATCCTAACTATTATCTAAATCACAATTTCAACAAGGAATACTCTCGTTTCGGCGTTCCGTATATGCAGGAGGATTGCGATATGCAATCTGACAATATTGTAATCTACGGACACAATATGCAAAACAAATCAATGTTTAACGAGCTAACTAATTACAAGAGTAAACAGTTCTATGAAAAGCATAAAAACATTATCATAGATACAGTTTTAGAGCATAGAGAGTATGAGGTTATTGCCGTTTTCAAAACTGTGGCCTACGAAAGCAACAGTTTTGAATATTATAACTTCGTAAATGCAAGCACAGAAGATGATTACAGAGCCTACATTGAAAAATGCAAGGCTCTATCTCTTTATGACACAGGCATTGATGCACAATACGGAGATAATCTCATTACTTTATCAACTTGTGAATATTCACAGGACAACGGAAGATTTGTTGTTGTGGCAAAGCTCGTTGATTGATGAGGTGGTTTTATGTCAAACATAAAGATTAAGCAAACGGCTGAAACCGTTATTAAGACATCGGAAAACATAGGCATTGTCAATGAAAAAATAAAAGATGTCGGTGTTCGTACAAAAGAAAAAATCAATAATGCCACCGAGCAAACTAATTCAAATTCTCCTGAACAGTACGCAGTTGAAAAGGTGCAGGAAAAAGCAAAAGACGGCACAGATTACGCCGTCTATGAATTTAACCGCAAGGGCAGAAAAAGTGTTGAGGAAACAAAGAAAAATATTGAAACCGCAAAAATGACACTTGAAGATGTTAAGGCTCGCAGGAAAGCACAGCAGGCAGAACGCACAGTTAAGGAAACGCAAAATACTGTCAATGCAGATGTTACCTTTAGCTCGCAAGCAGAAACACCGAAACCTCCTGTAAAAAATCCGCCAAAGCAGGCTAATAACACCATCAAAACAGGAAACGCACAAACCGTTAAGGCAACACAAAAGGCATCAAAAAAAGCAACAGAAAAAGCCTCAGCAAAAGCGGTTAAGAAATCAGCTCAAACAAATGCTATTGCAGTAACTAAAACGGCTGAAAAATCACGCAAGGCAGCAGAACGGTTAAAGCGAACTGCAAAGGAAACAAAAAGATTTGTTCAACTTCTTATTAAGTTTGTGAGCAAAGCACTTAAAGCGTCATATACGGCGGCTAAAAGCCTTGTATCTGCCGTTATTGCAGGCGGTTGGGTATCTGTTGCGGTAATTATTCTTTTGTGTCTTTTTGCGGCTCTTGCAAGCTCGTTTTACGGTATATTCTTTTCAACCGAAACAACGGAAACGGGAATGAATATCTCAAGCGTAATTCAAGAAATCAATAATGAATATGACTCAAAAATTGATGAAATCAAGTCAAAAGGAAATCATGACGAGGTTGAGATAAACGGCATCAAGGCGAATTGGAAAGATATTCTCGCAGTATATGCGGTCAAGGTTACTACCGATAAGGATAACCCTATGGAGATAGCAACCATTGACGAAAGCAAGAAATCAATACTGCTGAATATCTTTTGGGATATGAATATTATTGATACCAAATCGGAGGAACGCACTAAAACAGAGGAAGTAAAATCTACCGATGAACACGGTAACGAAATTATAACCGTTGTTGAAACAAAAATTAAGGTATTAACAATTACCATATTAGGCAAAACGGCAAGTGAAATGGCAAGTCAATATTACTTTGATGATGAACAAAACAAATACCTTGACGAGCTTATGAGTGAAAAGAACGATAGGCTATGGGCGTCAATCATATTCAATGTTGGTAACAACACAAGCAAAATTGATATTGGCTCGATAGACTTCGGTGATGAAACGGTAAACGATACTCAAAAGAAAATCGTAGCCGTTGCGACTAATTACCAAAACTACGGCATATCCGCAGGCTCCGGCTACTGTCAGGCGTGGGTGGCTGATGTTTACCAAGCTGTTACAGGCTCACGAGGCTCAGCTCATTGTGCGTTATGTGCCGCAGATATGTGGGCAGTATCAAGTGATTGGAGCAAGATACCTGTGGGAGCAACAGTTTATGGTTATGCCTCCAACCCCTACGGGCATGTCGGTATCTATATCGGTAACGGACAGGTTATACACAACCTCTCCGGCACAGTAAAGGTACAATCTCTTGAAAGCTGGGTTGAAGGTTTCAAAGGCTTCGCTTGGGGTTGGGAAAATGGGAAAAGTAATAACTGAAAATCGAGTAGGAGGCTACCCATTAGTTGAGTAGCCGACCTCTCACACCACCGT
>JBJEPH010000070.1:0-2507 GCA_051881135.1 Eubacterium sp. | reverse complement strand
ATAAGGTTTGTTTGATTTTATTTTTGCGTGGTTCAGACCACTTTATCGACAGTCTAAAGCGACAATCCAATAACGAATTGTCGCTTTACTGCAATTACCTAATGTTTAATAATTAACTATATAATCAATGATTAATTGCATAATCAATTAGACTATACTAAAGTGCCTTTGCTTCGATTTCTTCGGTAATTCTTGCAACAAAGTTCTCTATTGCTGTTGCGCCCTCGTCACCGTTCTTTCTTGAACGCACGGAAATGGTATTTGCCTCAATATCCTTATCGCCTACAAGAATCATATACGGAACCTTTTCAAGCTGTGCCGAACGAATCTTAAAGCCTACCTTTTCGCTTCTGTCGTCAAGCTCACAGCGAACGCCGACAGCCTGAAGCTTTGCCATCATTTCTCTTGCATAATCCTGATGTCTGTCGGCAACAGGCAGGAATTTAACCTGAACAGGTGCAAGCCAAGTCGGGAACGCACCTGCATACTTTTCGATAAGAAGCGCAAGCGTTCTTTCATAGCATCCGATAGAGGTTCTGTGAATGATATACGGATTCTTCTTTTGACCGTCGGCATCCGTATATTCCATACCGAATTTTTCGGCAAGCATCTGGTCAATTTGTATAGTGATAAGAGTATCCTCTTTACCAAATACATTCTTAATTTGAATATCAAGCTTTGGACCGTAGAAGGCAGCCTCGCCGATACCTATTTCATATTTGATGCCAAGGTCATCAAGAATATTCTTCATAACGCCCTGAGCCTCGTCCCACTGCTCCTCGGTGCCGATATACTTTTCTCTGTTGTTTGGATCCCACTGTGAGAAGCGGAAGCTTACATCCTCATAAAGCCCGATTGTTTTGAGCATATATTCGCAAAGCTCAAGACAGCCCTTGAATTCGTCCTCTAACTGATCGGGACGGCACATAAGATGTCCCTCTGAAATAGTAAACTGACGAACACGAATTAAGCCGTGCATTTCGCCCGAGGCTTCGTTACGGAACAGAGTTGATGTTTCGTCATATCTTAATGGCAAATCACGGTAAGAACGCGGCTTGTTAAGATATGCCTGATACTGAAACGGACAGGTCATAGGACGAAGTGCAAATACCTCCTTGTCCTTTTCGGGATCTCCGAGAACAAACATACCGTCCTGATAGTGATCCCAATGTCCGGAAATTTTGTATAAGTCGGATTTTGCCATAAGAGGAGTTTTAGTAAGCTGCCAGCCTCTTTTTGCCTCCTCATCCTCAACCCAACGCTGAAGGATTTGAATAATCTTTGTGCCCTTTGGAAGAAGAATGGGAAGTCCCTGACCGATATAATCGACGGTTGTAAACAGCTCTAATTCCCTGCCGAGCTTATTATGGTCACGCTTTTTTGCCTCCTCAAGCTTGTTCAAATGCTCCTCGAGCATAGAAGCCTTAGGAAACGCTGTACCATAGACACGGCAAAGCATCTTATTATTTGCATCGCCACGCCAGTATGCGCCTGTACAGTTTGTAAGCTTAAATGCCTTTACAGCCTTCATATCCATAAGGTGAGGACCTGCGCAAAGCTCTGTAAATTCGCCCTGCTCATAAAAGCTTATCGGCTCTCCCTTTTCTGTATGCTCCTTAATAAGCTCCACCTTATAAGGCTCGTTTTTGCCCTCCATAAGAGCAATAGCCTCGTCTGCAGGAAGCTCGAATTTTTTAATCTCCAAGCCCTCCTTAACGATATTTTTCATTTCCTTTTCGATTTTTTCCAAATCATCCGGAGAAAAGCTTTCCTCTACATCAAAATCGTAATAAAATCCTTCGTCAATAGCAGGACCGATAGTAAGCTTTGCGTTTGGATATAATCTTTTAACAGCCTGCGCCATAATGTGTGAAGCAGTATGATTGAATGCCTTTTGACCGTCTTTATCATCGAAGGTTAGAATTTCCAAAGAAGCGTCGTCGGTGATGGTAGTTCGTAAATCCTTAACCTCGTTATTGATTTTACAACAGGTTGCATTTCTGTAAAGTCCCATAGAAATGTCTTTAGTGATTTCGGCAGCCGTTTTAGCCTCGTTGTACTCTAAAACAGAGCCATCCTTTAGTGTAATTTTCATAATTACTCCCTCCTTAAAAAATAATAAAGCACCCTGAAAATCAGGGTGCATAAAATACACGGTTCCACCTGAATTATGCCGAAAACGACATCACTCAAACTCCTTAACGCAGAGATACGGTCCGTCATTTCCTACGGACGCTCAAGGGTGGTAACGACAAAAATCCGACGCGTTTTCTCACCAAACAAACGCTCTCTTAAGCCGTCAAAAAGCCGTCTTGTCCCTATCAAAGCTTTTGGTATATCAATTAATATAACACCATAATTTATTTTTGTCAAGCAGTAGATTTTTATACCATAAATGGTTAGCCTAACAGTATTCGAACATGATTAGGTTTATATTAACAAATTTCCGATAATACTGCGTTAATTTTTAATTGAATACGCAAGTATGCAATTAAAAATATGCCTTG
>JBJEPH010000069.1:0-35395 GCA_051881135.1 Eubacterium sp. | reverse complement strand
TTCTTATCAATCGGGTTCCTTTTCGTCGTTGTTTAATTTTCAAGGTCCTTTGCCTGACCGGCTCACTATTGTGTGCCTCTCTGTCAGACAGCTTCATAATAATACCAAATCAAAACACAATTGTCAACACTTTTTTTAAAACTTTTTTCACTCTTAAAAACCGTGCCGTGTGTTTCATATTTCCTTTTGTATAATTTATCTACAATATATCCATATGTACTGTTTTTTCTATACAATATATCCACATTAACACTATTTTAGCACATATTCGCCCATTATATAGATATAAATTCGGTTGGAATATATTCTTTTGATTTTTCAATTTTTTCAAAAATTTCTTTATATTTAATTGAAATATCAAATATTCTTATTTCATTGTTATTATAAGAAATAAAATTAGCATTATCATATCCGAGGGAGCTTGTGTTATAGTAGGCAACAGACAAACCGATGCACAGACACATAGCGGCAATCCCCAAGACCTTGATAATGCTTTTCATATAATATCATTCCTTTATTACATACTTCTCATTAAGCAGCTCCCCAAGAGCATCACCAAACAGCCTTGCGGAATAGCACGCTTCGTCCAGCGTATTGGCATCTGTTCCGATTTCAAGGAGAAACGAATAATGCGTTTCAAACATATTATACTTTCTTTCTGAAAACAGAATAGGTCGCATCAAGCCCTCGTATTTGCTGTTGAGCTTATTTTGAACAGCTAAATCAAATTTAAGGTTTTCCTCCCAATCGGGAAAATCCTTGACGCGATTATATTCACAGCCTGCAATAATCATCATACGGGCCGCTTTTTTGCCGTTAATAGTTGCCGTCGGTTTAACCTTTGTTTTGTTGCTGTATGTAATATCATCCCTATGTACATCTATCGTTATATCAATGGACGGATATTTCTCGAGGTACTTCTCAATGGTTTCCCTTGAGTTGTCATACGAGCTGCTGTAATCCTTATCGTGAATTGTTCTGTCGTGCACAACCTTGAAGCCCTGCTTTTCGAGATACAATGCCAAATCATCTCCGACGCGCACCATATTTTTTGCAATGTCATTCTGGCGAGCGTCGGATTTTATATAATAACCCGCATCCAAAAGAGAATATGCTTCGGTTGTATGCGAATGATAAATTAAAACCGTCGGCTTATCTTTGTCCTTTATTTTTAAATCCGTACCCTGCTTTAGCAAATCTTTAACATCGGGCGTATAAAAAGATGAAGGAATTTTTGACTGAATTTGAACACCGTTATACGAAAGAATTCTTCCGCCGCCCTGATAAGCTTCCTCGCTTGTTTTGCCTATTGCGTCGGATTTCTTTACGGTTTTTTTGGCATTTGACATCAGCTTCGCAATATCCGAAGGTGTTTTTGCAATATCAGTGTCGTCCTTGCCGTCCTTGGCACCCACACTCTGCATAACATCCTGTGCTTCTTTTTCAGATGCAGCAGTATTATTATCCACGCTTGTATTCTTATCATTAATAGTAAATTTTGACTTATAGCCTTTTACAAGCTTTACAGGTGATGATGCCGATGCAACAAAAGATGAAAAGCCGATAAGCTCGTCATCTATATACGGCGAGACATTAATAACAATACCCACACAGCCGAACAATATAATGGTATTAATAATTATAATATATATTTTACTTATATTATTTTTCATTACTTTCAAATTCTCCTATATATTAGGGTAACGGTATTAATCCGAACCCGTCAAAAATGCAGTATTAAAGCGATATTTGTCGCTTTCGCTGTTGCCTTGCTTTCAGATTAACGAGTATTTTAACAAAAAGTAAGGGCAATATCTGCCACGATAAACCGTGGTTCGAATTATTACCGTTACCCTATATATATGAAGAAAATCCGAAAATTATCCTACCAAGGTGAATAAATCCTTTTGCTCTATGCCTTTTTGCAGACAGACATTAATGCCCATACCGATAAGCTTTGCTCCCTGATTTGTTATCCTGTCTATTTCCCTCGGGGTAACATACAAATCGTCCCCCGAATTTCCGCTTATTACGGAGGTGCTTACAACAGTTGGTATTCCGATAGATACAACGGGAACTCCGAGCGTTGCTCTTGATATTTCGTGCCTATGATTTCCAACTCCGCTTCCGGGGGATATGCCTGCGTCCGAAAACTGTACGGTTGTGCCGAGCCTGTCGGTTGATGTTGCGGCAAGGGCGTCAACCGCGATAACGCAGGAGGGCTTAATTTGCTGAGTAATTCCTTTTATTATTTCACATGTTTCTATTCCTGTTTCGCCCAATACGCCCGTGGCAACCGAGGACACGGGTATAATATCCGAATATCCTCCCGTTTTTTTCAAATCCTCAACTATGTGGCGTGTGGCTAAAACAAACGAATTTGTTTTCGGTCCGAGCGCATCCGCCGTTATTTTTTTGTTTCCGAGTCCTATTACCAAAACGGAGGATAAATCACTCGGAAGCATTGATGAGAGTACGGCGGCAAATTCCTGAAGCCTGCCGTCGAATATATCGGTATCGTTAACAAAGGACTTAACCTTTAAGGTGATATACTTGCCTATCGGCTTTCCTATTGCCTCTGCGCCCTCCTTGTTAATTATCTTAACCGTGGTTACGGATTTATCTTCTCTTACAATAACTCCGTTTAACTTTGTTTTTTCATTTTCCTCATAGCTTTCCAAAGCCAAATCTGTACGATTTAGCACAAAATCACCCCGAAATATACATATTTTAATAAAAGTATGCCCAAAAATAAAAAAATGCTTGCATTTTCTGTCAACTTGTGATATCATAAATCAGCATTAAATTGAAATTTAGGCGTATAGCCTTTATATCCACAGTTTCTCGACAAAGGAGTGAAAAAAATGGCAAACATCAAATCAGCTAAGAAAAGAGTACTCGTTAACGAAAAGAAGGCTGCTAACAACAAAGCACGCAATACTGCACTTAAGACTGCTATCAAGAAGGCTAACGCTGCTATTGAGTCTGACGCAGACAACAAGATGGAGCTTGTAAACGATGCTGTAAAGAAGATTGATCAGGCTGCAAGCAAGAATCTTATTCACAAGAACTGTGCAGCAAGAAAGAAGAGCAATCTTGCTAACAAGTTAAACAAGGACTAATTCGATACTAAGCTTCCTTTTATGGCATCTCTGTAAAAGGGAGTTTTATTTTTTTATTGTCTTGACTTTATTATGTGTTGATATTATAATAGTATTGTAATACATAAGGAGGTCTGTATAATGGACTTTAAAAAAATTATAAAAATTATCAGCGCAATTATTGCTATTGCAGCAATTGCAGCGGCTGCATATTATGCAATTAAAAAGTTAACTGCAAAAAAAGAACCTGAATACTTTGATGACAATGATTTCTTTGAGTGCGATAACGATATCGAAATCGTAGAGGTAACCGAGGAAGCAGAGGAAGATGCTGAAGAGGTTAAGCCTCAAGCACCTAAGAAAAAGGCTGCTCCAAAAAAGAAGGCTGCACCTAAGAAGAAGGCAAACGCTGAATAATAACAAAAAAGAGAGCAACGCTGTTGCTCTCTTTATTACATTGGAAGTGAAAAATGATGTTTGAAACAGGACTTGTTCTTGAAGGCGGCGGAACAAGAGCAATATATACAAGCGGTGTACTTGATGCATTTATGGAGGAAAATATAGAATTTCCTTATGTAATAGGTGTTTCTGCGGGTAGCTGTAACGGCGTGTCATATATAGGAAAATGTAAACGCCGTCAGCACGATATCACCGTAAATTATTCCTGTGATAAGCGATATATGGGAATTTCAAATATGCTCAAGGGCAAGGGTTTTTTAAACACGGAATGGATTTTCGGTGAGCTGACATATTCGATTTCGCCTTTAGATTATGATACCTACGAAAAGGCAAATGCCAAATTCTGCTGTGTTGTAACAAATGCATTAACGGGTAAAGCAGAATATCTTTATCCTGACGGTGCATTCAGAAACGGCTGTGAGGAGCTGAAGGCAAGCTGTTCCCTGCCGGGGGCCGCAAAGCCCGTAATGCTCGGCGGAATTCCGTATTACGACGGCGGATTGTCGGATTCTATTCCGCTTAAGCGCGCCCTTGAAGACGGATGCCTAAAGGCTGTTGCTATATTAACACAGCATAAGGGATATGTAAAATCGCCTATGCCGGAAAGGGCAACAAGGCTTTTTAAAAAGTATCCAAAGATACAGCAGGCAATTCTAAACCGTCATAATATGTACAATGAGCAGTTAAAATATGTTGACGAAATGGAGAAGGCGGGCAGAGCCTATATTATACGACCGAGCGTTCCTCTCGGAGTAGGCACTCTTGAAAAGAACACGGCAAAGCTTGAAGGAATATATCAGCTTGGATACAGGCAGGGCAAGGAGCACGCTCAGGCCGTAAAGGAATTCATCAACAAAACGAATATATAATTTAACCCCATAACACTCATCTCGTGTTATGGGGTATTTTTATTGAAGTCGTTCTTCAAAATACTCTTTAAATTTAGGAGTAAATATGTTTTCGTAGCCTTCTTTGGTTGGATTAAGCTTATCTGCCAAATATTTCTTTTTGTTTTGCAGAGAAATTCGAGTATCCATCGGGCTGTAAAAATCTATAACATCAATGCTCCACTTTTCTGCAACCTCATATAGAGCATCAACCATTTTTTTATAGCTATTGCTGTCGTTATAATAGCAGGTATAAAAGGTTACGGGACAGCCCCAGGTTTCCTGACTGTAACAAATAATATATTCCATTGCGCCGATAACCGTTGAAGTGTCAAAATCCTCAAGATTGTAGCCGTCTGAAAGCTTACCGAGCCTGCTGTCCTTTTTAGCGTCATAATATGACAGCTCGCACATTAACATAGCAGGTGCGGCATGCTTGGTTGGTATTGATTTTAAAAGAGATATATAATTATTCTTTTTTCCGTCGTCAACCATTTTTATGCCCTTTTTTGCAAATACAGCCGGTCTGATAATTTCCTGCTGTTCTAACTGGTCGGTAAAGGACTCCTTTGACTTTGTACCTACCGTAAAATCAGTTCCGAGAAAGATTACTGTATTAAACAGATTTGAAACCTCTCCCTTGGCAACGGTTGTAAACGAGAACGGCTTAGTTTGAGTTGTTCTTTCCGTCACCTCGTTTTTGGAAAGAGATACGCTTAAAACTATTGCACCGACAACTATCGCACAAATGAGAGAAATTAATACTATTTTTTTATTAGACACCAAACCACCTCAAAAATATAATAACACATATACGAAAAAAAGCAAACAAAAACGGCAGGAAGCCTGCCGTTTTTTATGTAGCTTACTGAAGTGAAGAATTGTCGCCATCTACGCCGCCGCCCGTTATTGAACCGCCGCCTAAAATCTCCTTATCAAAGAATAGATTTGCGCCACCGGCATTCTCATCCTCTGTATTATGAGTGTAAAGGAATTCGTCGTCAACATTGTCTTCAGCGTCTTCGTATTCTTCCTCGGTAATCATATAGATATTACCCGCCTCTGCAATCTGCAGGTCCATAGTTCTCCAGTTGCTGAATCTATGGAAGTTTGAGTAGAAGGTATTCGAAATTACCTTATTACCTATACAGCATCCCCAAATTTCCTGATACCAACCATCGAGATCAACATTGCCCACAGGAGCGTAGAACAATGCACAAATCTTACTGTACATAGCCTTGTAATTGATATCGCCGTTGTAGGATGCAATAGCATTCGGCAACTGCTTTAGGTTGCTTGTATCGTTTTCGCTCTTTGAATATGCATCTGCGATATTAACATCACCGTTGCAGGCTACCATATATGTCAGCCTCATATCAACAGTTGTAATAATGTCAATTTCGTGGTTTGCATAAATCGTTACAGGACAGGTTACATTTTGCTTAACTGTGCTATGGGAAATTTCAACGCCGCATTTATCACACTTATATGTCTTTGAAGGATCATATGAGGTTGTGTAAATTGTGTATCCGCCATTCTTGTGAGCCGTCCTGTTCTTACAGGTTAATGTTGTATAAACACCACCGTATGAGCCAAAGCCTACAAGCGGAGTTGAGCTGTCAAAGTCGAGCTGCAGGCTCGTTGCATAGTTCTTAAAGTCGTGACCGAAGTAAATCAGCGCATCGTGCGACAATAAGCACTGATCCATCGAGTAGCAATCCCATGTACCCATAAGTGAAGCATTTTTATTAAGTGTCAGCTCACCCATAGAATATACGGAGCCGTTCTTCGGCGATATAGCGTCCTTAACTTCATATGCAATCTTTTGGATGTAGGCAATGATATTGCCGAGAATTGTACCGTCGCTTTCAAAGACCTTAACAATCTTCTTGTATGTTTCATTGTTAAAGGCTTCCGGAAGAACCCACATATCAGCATTGCTTCTTAAGGTGAGATATTTGTTTGCAAATACATATTTGCCTACAACAACACTTGAGAAGCCATATTCCTTGATATATCCGTTATAGGAGGATAACGCCTTACCTATATAGAATGTGCCTCCGAGCGCCGCATCCGTTTCGTCATCGCCAAGCTCGTTTTTAACAATTTCACAATCGTTTACATTGTTCTGGCATATTGCACAGTTAGGATCTGCCTTGCCCGATTCACAGTGAGTTGAGCATACGCATCCGTTGGATTCGGTAATTACCTCACACTGTGTATAATCCTTAGAGCAAAGCTCACATTCGCTGTTTACACTTTTCTTTGCGCACTTGGTATCACAGGTACACGGAGTTGTTACGAAGCACTTGTGATAATCACTCTTACACAAATCACATTCCTGATCATTAGCGTCATCGCTGCTTGTGCACTGATACGTACACTTACATTCGCTCTTTTCAACCTGATTAGTGTATTTTTCGTCAAACTTTCCAAGCTCGATATAGCTTAACGCCGTCATATTTCCTGCACAGAATACAGTTGACTTATCTCTAATCTTAATTGTGCTTAAGCGAGCCTTTATATCACCGCGCGCAAACATTGTTGAATATGACTTGCTCTCAATAGAGGCCATAGCATCAATTTTACCGCCTGAATATGTGATGGCGTGCTCCGCCATACACAAATATCTGTCTGTATCAATGCTACCCCTTGCAAAGAGCTTTGAATACTGCTTACCGTCAATGAAATTGCCAACCTTCAGGTCGCCGCCTACAAACACATTACTGTGATGGCTTAGCTGAAGCTTATTTCTGATATAGCACTTTCCGCCAATCTTCAGCGTTGCACCTGCATAGGTATTCAAACGTCCAAGGGTTTCAAAGCCATCCTGAACATAGAAATATGTTGCGTTTGCATAATCATATCTGCTGTCCGAGTCACCTGCAGTTCTAAATGTGCCTTCCTTTGCCCAGGTATCATCAGCGGCATCGGAGGTCAACGATTTACCTATTTCGATATTTCTTGTGGTATTTGTGCTTAGGTTAATGAAGTCACCGTAAATATATGCCTTACACATATCTCTGAATCTAAAGGTTTCCTCAATATAAGCGCTACCGTGAACATAGAAACGGTATAGCTGACCTAAGTTTCCGTTATCCTCAAAGCCGTTAATTGAGCCGTCGCCGACAACGACAAACTTTATCTTGTCCTTGTCGATGTTCTGAAGGCTTAATGCCGCGCTGTTAATCTTTCCGACAAAGGAATTCATAAAGTCGTTATATGACGCATCCTTTACGGTTTCCTTACCGTCAACAACAAAGGTTACATTTCTCTTTGGAACAAAGATACTGTTTGTGAAGCAGGCGCCGCCTACATATACATTTGTGTTGGAATATACAATCATATAGTTCCATGTACTGTTAGGTACGCCGATATCACCGGATGAGGTTCTGCCCATTGTACTTGAAAGCATATCTCCGCCTACATAGAAATATCCGCCCTCCGAAAGCTTTCCGGAGCCTGTTACTGTTTCCGGAGCCGCAATTCTAACGCAACGCTTTGAGTTAAAGTCGCCATCGCACATAAAGATTGAGTCACGGTTGGTAATGGTACCACCACTGCTGAAGCAATCGCCGTTGATAAAGGTCTTTGATTTGCTGTGAGCAGTAATACCTACCATATTAATTGCAAGCTCTTTGTTTGAATAAACAATCATATCGCCGTTAACATACATAGAGCCGAAGTTTTGAACAGTACCGCCGATATAATCCGTATTACTTTCGTTTTCGGTTGTACCGATGTTCAATCCGCCGCCGCAATACAATACTGCATTGTTGTTGCCGTAGGTTGCATTGTTAACATAACCGTTGATAATTGAGAATGAACCCTTCTTATCACCGATTTGAGCAGCTGCTGTTTCCGAGCTCAACCAGAATATTTCGATATGATTAACGCCGTGAGCAATGCTTGAATAATCTATATCATCCTTAACATAGAGAGTTCCTCCGTTAAGAATTGCCATACCGTATCCCAAATTTTCTTCTACCGATGTTACGGAATTAACACCTGTATATACAATAGCCTTGGTTGTTACCTTGCCCGAGAAATGAGTCTGCGAGTTTGTACCGGTCCAAATACTGATATGAGGAGCATACTTAGGCCACATATTAGACTTATTGTATCTTGTGGTACTCATATCGGTTCCGTTAATTTCGCCAACAAGAACTCTGAACTGAAGCTCTTTCTTTGCTATTACATAATCACCGTAAATTGTGAAATTACAGTTAGCATAGAACTTACCCTTATTGTTCAATCCGCAGTTAAGAGTTACAGGACTTTCACCGCCAATAAACATCATAGCGTTGCTGTTGTCGGCTTTACCGATTGCAATTCCCCAGCCGTCGCTGAAGTCGCTGTCGTTATTTTCCGAGTCACTGTATTCACCGTTGTTGGTATAATAGAAGTTTCCGAGAACTACAAAATTACCGTAATCGTGAACCGTACTGTATGTTGAGAAATTTTGACAGCTTAAGGTTGCATTTTCCTCAATTCTTGTACCACGGCTTTGGTTATAAACCGATAAATCTCCCTTAATGTGTGTTTGACCGTCGGAAATGAATATTGATGTCCAACGATAGCCCGCCATCTTATCGGAGCTTTCATTACGCTTACTGCTGTTTGTATTTGCGACAACGGAATTTTCGATATAGTTGTTACCGCCGCAGTTGAATACATCCGCAAATGTAAGAGTTCCTGATGTGCCGTCGTTAAGAACTACATTACCGATATAGTTCGTACAGCCCGTATTAAACGCGAACTGAGGAGCAGAGGTTGTAAGCTCAATATTGCCCATCAGGTAAAGCTCGCCTGCAATATTATTGAAATTATAGCTGTTAAGCTTTGCTGTTCCGCCTACATATACATACGAAAGCTGATTTGTATTAGGATTCTTATTAAGCGTAATGCTTGCGTTGAATATCATATTTGCTTCGCAAACAAATCTACCGCCGAGGAAGCTTGCAGGAACATCGAGCGAATATGTCATGCCATCGCCCGGATAGTAGAGAGTTCCGGCGTAGCTTGCACCGTCACGGGTTGTAATCTTTATGACAGAATAGTTGGTGGTAGTAGTTTCCGGACCGCAATATACTAAACCGTCATCATAAATCTTGAATGTTTTGTTTGTAATATTCAGCGTCTTAACGCCGTAGATTTTAGAGCTTCCCTCCACGGTTAAATCGTTTATAGTGGTATCCTTATAAACCACCAAGCGATGTCCGTTTGTCAGCTTAACCTCGTTATTGTCTAAGTTGAGATTATCACAAACAATCGTGCAGGATTCGGAATTACCGCCAAGCTCTGCGTTGCAGGCTAATCTGAAGCCTCCGTAAACGAAGAGTCTGCCGTTGTTCATAAATTTATCCCTGATTGATACGGTTCCGTATAACGAGCCGACGCTTCTGCCTGTGCCGAAATATACATTTGCACCCATCTGCTGAATTTCGACCTCGTTGATAGAATCGTAATCTATACACGACCTTGCAGGAATAAGTGTAGAACTGCCTCCGAACACGCTGAATACGGTATAGTCGCCTGTACCGTTAACAATGATTCTTCTTCCGTTGCCCTTAGAGGATATCTGGCCGGAAATGTAAATCTTGCTGTTTTCACCGCGTGAATAAATAGCATTTTTATTAACAAGTCCGCTCTTATTAAATACGCTTACATCACCCTTAACATACAGTCGTCCTCCGTCAACAAGAATTCCGTATTCCGTGGTAAGAGAACCGTTTATGAAGATGTCACCGAGATTTGTAATTGACTCCTCTGTATGACCGCTTTGTAAATTATAGCTTGTAACCTCAAGGTCGCCGTTTGCTATGAATGTTGCACCGGCAGCATTATAAAGTGATACTATCTTAATGCTTGAAGCAAGAATAGAGGATTTTTCTGCATAAATTGTACCGTAATTTACAATTCTGAAGGTAGAAATGTTTTTATCAACATAAACACTTGTCGTTGACAAATTCTCCCAGGTGTTATTTACAAACAGCTCGTGGAACTGAATTTTGGCATCGTTAAGTGAAACAAGCTGACTTGCCGTGATATCGCCTGTTACCTTAAGAATAGAGCCGTCAACGGTTAGGGTTGCGCCTACAACTAAGTCACCGTTAATATATACCTGTGAGGAATATAATATTGAAAAATCTCCGTCAACTGCAACGCTTCCGTTTTCGACATAAAGGATTGAGCCGTTTACCTCATAATTGCCCTTTATATGCATATTGCAAACAGTTGACGCATCGCCCTTTCCGATAAATACAACACTACCATTATATTGCTTTAGCGTTTGTGCATCTATCTCATAAGCAAGCAGGAAGGAGCCGTTGTTAACAACTATCTCATTTGTAACGGTCATCTTGCCTTCGCCGCGGATTGCACCGTTTGTGAGATAAATATTGTTAGCGTTGATGGCACGTGTTTGGATAACAGCGCTGTCGGCAGAGCTGTTGATGTTGCCTGCGGCTGTAATAGAACCACCTGCTCTGATAAGACCGCTGTTACTGATATCACTGCTTGTTGAAATGATACCGCCCACATAAATTGTGCCTGCTTGTGAGTTTTCAATGCTTGTGCATGTCAAAGAACCCGAAACCTTAATCTTGCCGTTATTGTTGATTACAGTATTTGAGTTAATCGAATTAACATACAATACACCGTTATTGTTTATTGTGCCGTAATCGAGTGAGCCTGCCATAATTGTAACGCCTGCAGGAATATCCAATGTGGTCTGACCGCTTGCAATAAGCTTTCCTGTTACTGCTATGGTAAGGCCTCTGAAATCAGAATCCAAATTAAAATATGTAGAATCGTTGATTATTAAATCACCGTTTACAATAATTACAGCGGATGCTTCATTTCTTACAAAGATATCACCTACCTCTGCATTACCGTTTACAATAACATAGCCTGGATCATAACAGGTTTTATCTGCACCGCTGTCATATGTGTTATGCTGAAATTCGAGCGAATTCTTTGTGTAGAGAGCGTCTGCATTGCTGCCGTTAGTATAGGTATCTCCATCGCCCCTAACCATAAGACCGCAACCCTGGCTTACGATAATACTCCTATCTGTACAAGCAATAAATGCATCAAGAATAAGTGTGTCTTTACCGCCATTGGAATCGATTGTTGGATATAGTATTAGTCCATTATTATTCTTACTATCTTGGAAATGATTACCCCAAATATGCTTTGAATCCTTAGGTCTCCAATAATTAGGATTGCTCAAAGTATAAAACTGACCGGTGGATTTTGCCCAACCAAATATTTTATTGCCGTCAACCTTTGAATTAATCCAGTTATAATATGTATTGCTGCTATTTCTATCAATGGTCCATTCGTTAGGATAAATTGTTTGCAGCTTTGTTGTTGTTTCATCAATAATTTTACTTACAGGATATTGAGGATTGCTGTCAAATATGTCTGCGGCAGTAATTGCATATCCATCGCTTGCATTTGCCATTTTCATAACAACAGGATTAAACGATGTAAAGGCATAGCCCCTGTTCAAATTAGGCTTATCAACGTTTAATTCCTCACTGCAGCTTTCCGGAGTTGAAGGCAAATCAGCTGCAGTTGACGGCTTATCGGCAAGCTTCTGAGTTAACAGATTTTTAGGCGTACTTGACCAAATATCTCTAAGAAATGCTTCGCTCTCCTCAGGTGCTTCGCTTGCAAAGCTCCAGCTGTTAACTTGATTTTTAAACGCAGTATATCCCTTTGTTGACTTAAATTCGGTTTTTGCGCTTTGTACCTTTGAAGAACCGTATTTACCGTCGATATTGTCCTGCTTAAATTTATCTACGGCATTTTCGCCGTATTTTGAGGCGTTGTTTTGGTTATATTCCTCAATATAATCGGCAGGAGTTTTAAGATAATCGCCTTTAAACAGAGTTTCTCCTCTGAATTTAAGGTGGCCCTCGTCATCATTGCCGTAGGTTTCCAAAACCAAATCGTTTATATCTTTATTGTTTTCGGAATCGTTTGTCTTTGCACGAAGATTATATCTAAACAACGGAGTTGTATTTTTGTTTAAAACACTTTCGCTTGTTGCATAGGTATTATCCTTGTATGAATCTATGGCGCCGGCATCACTGCCCGTTGAATCGCCCTTTTGAACAAGCAAGGTTTTCTCGCTCTCAATAAGCTCACCAAGCTCCTCCTGAGTGTTCTTTGTTGCCTGCTTAACAGAAACAGCGTCCTCTGTATCTGCGTCTGCGTTGCTTGTTTTTGAGGTTGTAGCATTCTTTACAGAACGGTTGATGGTTCTGACAAAGTAAGGCTTCATATTAGGAATTTGGATATATTCACTGTTTTGTCGGAAGGTTCTGATAAGTGCAAAGCTATATCCTGCCTCTGCTTTGGCAGTAACATTGCTGTTCTTTCTCATATACGAGATGTTTCTGTTTGTTACTTCAACATTTGTAACAGATACAGAAGCCTTGGCGTCACTTTCAGTCTTTGTGAACTCAACAGTATATGTTTCTGTCATAGAATTCTGGTCGAAAAGCACCTTTGTGTCCTCTGTTGCAACATCATCGATGCCCACGCTCATAACATCGGACAAAAAGTCATTTATTGTTTCGCCTGCGTCAACCCTTGCCATAACAGTATTAGCCACACCGTTATTAACATCATATACAATGGATTTTTGACCTGTAAGGGCATACTTGTTTTCGCCTAAATATGTCAAATTGTCAACCTGCTGCATAATTGCATCCTTCTGGCTGTCAATGACAGTTGCCTGAGATTGAAGGTATTTAGTTGCAGCGGCAGTATATTCGCTCTTTAATGTTGACAGGCTTGTTACCTTGGTAAAATCGATATTGTCAATAATTTTAAGAGCTACCGATGTTTGTTCGAGATACTGTTGGTTTTGAACATATACATTAGTATTATTTGTAGCGTCAATATTGAAAATTCTGTTAATTAATGTTCCGTTGATTTGGTCGGCATTACTGAAATAAATCTTGCCGACAGCCGTGTAATTTACCTGGTTATAGTCATCAGGGGTAGGTGTGTCGCCCTCGCACTTTGTAAAGTCGTTCTTACAAACCTCACAATATGTATTAACAGAATCCTGGGCACACTTTGTCTGGCAGGTACATTCGTCGTTCTTGCCTGTGTAATCCATATCCTTGGTTCTGCTTGCCTGAAGCGTAGCAACGCCGATATTGATGTCCGAATTTGAATGAACATCGCCGTTTGTGATAGCGTGTGATGTGCTTACGTTTACAAGCTTGTTATAGTTTTCCTCACCGCCGAAAATACCGATAATAGGCTGAACTATGCTTTCATTTATTCCGTTGATAAGGTTTTCAAATACATTTGCAACAGCCTGAATGTCGTTTGAGCGACCGTTAATTTGAACGGACATATCCCTAAAGGTGTTTGCCTTTTCGTCGGAATTACCGAAAATTGTATAGTTAAGTGCCTGCGGCATTCTTACATATTGCATTTCGCATTTTGCAAAGCCCTCTGCATACAGGCTTAACGCCTCAAAACCGGACAGTGATTTAAACAATCCGGTTTTCTTAAGCTGTACACCCATCTTAACATATCCCGAGCCGATATATGCATCCTCGTTAAGCTCGGCAAGCTCTGCATCAAGCGTTCCCTTCATACCTATGGTAACAACCACATCTTTATCGCCGTAGGTAAAAACTGCTTCTGACTTTGAATTTGTAGTTTTAGCAGGAGTACCGTATTTTTTGGGGTCAAAGCCGTTTTCCTTGAGATACTTCTCGGCAGTAACTCTCATTGCATCGTCGTCGGCACCGATATTGTGTGCAACGGCTACAACGGAGGAGTCAACTGCGTTTTGAAGCTTTGAGGTTTGCCAATAAAGCAGACCGCCGTCAACGACAAGCGCCATAAGCATTATAAACAGCAATGACGCAAACACAGCGATTAACGCAATGTCACCCTTCTCCTTCTTATACTTTTTCATAAATTTTTTCAAGGTCATCACACCCTTCAAATATAAATAAACAAATTAAATTATTTTGCGCTTACATCCTCAGCCTTGGAATGTGCCAATGATAATTCTGTTTGCAATCTGAAGATTAAATCCTCACACTTGTCAATTGCACTTTCGTAAATCTGTGCAATCTCCGAATATTTTTTGTCCGAATCCGATGTCATACCGGATTCAACATCGCTTCTTAGATTCTTTATTTCTGTTCTGTTTTTGTCAACCTTCTTTGTTAGGTGTGCAATGTCACGCTTAAGGTCGCCGTTTTCCTTTACAAGCTTTCTGTTATCCTCTGCGAGCAGACGGTTTTTCGAGAAAATGCTGTCATATTTTTCCTGAAGCTCATTTAGCGCTGTGTTATCAACAACCTTTATTTCCTTAGGCTGTTCGGAGGTTTTCTTGGCAAGTCTTGCTCTTTCCTCCTCCAAGTTTTTGCTTCTTACCTTTTCCTGTTCAAGTGCTTCCTTAGCAGCTTCAAGCTCATAACGAAGCATAGAATTTTCGTTTTTGAGTTCATTAAAGCGAGAATCAAACACCTCACCGGCGTTTCTTTGACTCTTTATAAGATTATCTATATATTCGTCAACCTGTTTAGGATCGTAGCCCCTTAACACTCTGTCGAATTCTATACTTTTTTGTCCTAAAATCTGATTTCTATCTACAATTTCTTTGTTGCTCATAATGAATCTCCAGTCCGAAAATTTATTTAAATTCAAGCATATCGCCAACCTGCAAGCCAAGCTTATCGGCAATGCCCGAGTTTAGCTCTAAAACCTTATAGCCGCCCTTTACCTTTTTTCTAACCTTATTTGGCGGCACGGCTTTATCTATAAATAATATGATATTGTCCTTTGACAGGGCAATGGTATCAATATCAAATCTCATACCAAATGTATGTATCTCATTACAAGGGGTTAAAAGCAAGCCGTGGTTTTCTGCAATGGATTTTCTGTACATCAAGCCCATAAATCTTCTTAAAAAGCGGTTTGCATTTTCAACCTCTTCAATTATTAATGTATTATTTTTATATACCTTTAATAGCTTCATCTGTTATAACCCCATACTTCCGCCGAGAGAATCCTTTACGGAAATAATTACAGGGCCCATAATAATGCATATAATAGCCGGCAAAATCAAAAGTACTGTCGGAATAGTCATCTTGGTTGGAACCTTTGCCGCTACGGTTTTTATTTCCTCTCTCTTTGATACACGAAGCTGTTCGGATTGAGCAGCAAGTACATTAGTGATAGGAATACCTAAGGTATTAGCCTGAATAACGGCGGAAACAAAGGTTTTAAGCTCGTTAACATCTGTTGAATCGGATAATGTTTTCAGTGCCTCGTTTCTCGGTTTACCAAGCTGAATTTGCTTAAATACAGTAACAAACTCATCAATCAGCGGTCCTTCCATTCTTTCGGATACCTTCAAAAGAGAGGCGTCAAAGCTCAAGCCTGCCTCCATACATACGCTAAGCAAATCAAGAGTATCCGCAAGCTGTGCCTTTATGGCATTTTGGTGCTTTTTCATTTTCATATTAAGCAACAGGGTTGGACCGAGTGCAAAAAGCATGGAGCCGATGATAATAATCATATAGAATGAGCTTGTAACATTCATCATCAAAAGACCTATGCCCACTGAAAAAATAATGCCTATAACGGTAACAGCGGTTTTAATGAAATTAAATGAGCCGACAGACATATGGATACCTGCCTTGCGAAGCTGAAGTGCAAGCTTTTCGTCCTCCTGCCTTTTACGCGCGCTCTTGCTCTGCTTATTACCCTGCGAGTCAAGGTTTGATAATTTCTTTACAATTGGTTTTATGTTACGGTCATAGAAGGAGGTTTCCACATTTTTATACTCTGCAGTAACAACATCCTTACCGATGGATTTCATTCTTTTGAGGTTATTGTCTTCTTCTCTTCCCTTTTTACCGAAAACCATTATAACAATAACCAATACAAGTAACGAATATGTAATTACGAGAAAAGGAATCATAATACTCTCCTCCTACATTTTAACATTTGTAATCTTCTTAACGGCAATGAAGCACAAAAATTCAAGAACACAAGCAACCATTATAAACTTATGTCCCATTGATGTCGTAAACAACGGCATAATGAATTCTCGGTTTACAAGAAGGAACAGCAGGCACAGTACAACAGGCATTGAGCCTACCATCATACCGGTCATTCTACCGGAAGCGGTAGATGACTTAAGCTCCTGCTTGAGCTTCATTTTTTCTTTAATTGAATTTGCAATACCTTCAAGAATGGACGACAGGTTACCACCTGTTTGTCTTTGAATAAGAACTGATGATACCATCAAAGGAAGATATTGGCTGTTAATTCTCATATTCAGTCTTTCAAGAGCATCATCCATAGGCGTACCCATATTCATTTCAGTGAGTACGGTTCTGAACTCAGATGCTATCGGGTCTGCCATATCCTTGGCTATGGCTTCCATTGCCTGTGTAAAGCTAAGACCTGAACGCAAGCTGCTGCACGCAATCATAAGAGCATCCGAAAGCTGTTCGTCAAATTTCTTAACTCTCTTTTTTTGCTTGCTCTTTATTAATATGAAAGGAACTACTGCTCCTACGGGAACAAGTGCAGCGGCAACCACGGTTAAATTCGGTGCTGCAAGAAGCACAAGCATAGCGGGAAGCAACGCAACAAGCACCCATATCAAAAGAAATTCCTCCGGTCGCATCTTTATATCGGCAGACTGAAGCTGCTTATATAATGAGGATGCAACCTTAACAAAAAGTCCGTTTGAGCTTTCTCTGCGGTTTTTCTTCTTTTTAGTTGCTTTGCTTTCGCTTTTGATGAGTGCGGTATTATCCACATCGCCCTCTCGCTTTTTAAAATCCTCCATACGCTTATCAGCAGCAATTTTGCTCTTGGCAAGCGTTGAAATAAGTATGTATGCCAAAACAAAGGCAAGCGCTGCAAATGCAATTGTTAAAGCAATTGTACTAATTAGCGAACCACTCATTACTTACACTCACTCCATTCTCACGAATTTTTTCTACGCATTTCGGAATAATTCCGCTTGCTCTGAAGGCGCCCTTAAACTTACCGTTTGCATCAACCTCACCCTCTGTTTCGTAAGTGAAGATATCCTGCATTCTTATAACATCGCCTTCCATACCGACAATTTCGGAAATAGATGTAATTTTTCTTGAACCGTCTCTTAAACGCGCCTGCTGTACTATAATATTGATAGCAGATGATATTTGATCTCTGATAGCCTTTGAAGGTAATTCCGAGCCGGACATCATAACCATCGTTTCTATACGGGAAATTGAATCACGCGGTGAATTGGCGTGAATGGTTGTAAGTGAGCCGTCGTGACCTGTGTTCATAGCCTGAAGCATATCCAGGGTTTCCTCGCTACGAACCTCACCTACGATAATTCTGTCCGGTCTCATACGAAGTGCGTTAACAACAAGGTCTCTGATACTGATTCTACCCTTTCCTTCCATATTTGCCGGACGGCTTTCAAGCGTTAATACATGCTCCTGATGAAGCTGAACCTCGGCTGAGTCTTCTATTGTGATAATTCTTTCGTCTGCCGGAATGTAAGAAGATAATACATTAAGAAGTGTTGTTTTACCTGAACCTGTACCTCCGGATACGATAATATTCAGCTTACCCTTAACGGCAGCCTCCAAAAAATTTAGCATCTTTGCGGAAATAGAGCCCCAAGCAATCAAATTCTCTGCGGTTATAGGAGTTTTACCAAACTTACGGATAGTTAATATCGGACCGACAAGTGACAGCGGAGGAATAATTACATTAACACGGGAGCCGTCAAGCAAACGGGCGTCACACATAGGACTTGATTCGTCAACATGACGACCTACCTTAGATACAATTCTGTCGATTATCTGCATCAAATGCGCATTATCCCTAAACTGAATATCGGTTAAGGTAAGCTTACCCTTTGATTCAACATAAACATGGTCGTAGCCGTTTACCATAATTTCGGAATAAGCATCGCTGTCAATAAGACTTTGAATGGGACCATAGCCCATAATGTCATCAAACAGCTCTTCCTTTACGGTTGCTCGGTCAACTCTCGGTATGCCGTATTCGTTTCTTTCAACATATTCATCAATAAGCTTTCTCATACCCTCCTCGGATATGTCGGCATTTTCCGAGCCTAACTGCTGCTCAATAATGGTAGCGTGGATAGTTGCCTTAACATCGGCAAATCTATCCTCCTTGGCGGTTCTCAGCTTCTCTGATGATTCACTTTCTACTACAACGGGTGTATCCTGACCCTCCGGTACACCTAATCTATCTAATAATCCCATCCGTTAGTTTCTTCTTTCGTTTATTTTTTTAGTGAAAAGCCCTTCTTTTTAGGTTCGCTCTTTGCCTTTGCAAGTCCTGCCTTGCCTTCTCTTTCAAGAATAATCTTGTCGGCAAATGCAACCAATTCCTTTGAAAAGGCTGCTCTCGGCTTATACAAAACAGTTGGCTGACCGCTGTTTAGCGAGTCGTTAATTGTTTTTAAATCGCTGGAGAACACTGCGTATGTATCCATACCGAGTATGTTTTCAAAGTCGCTGATTTTAACATTATTTCTTTTTACATTCTTATTAATAAGGATTTTAAGCTTATCCTGCTGATTGATTTGGGTAAGCACATTTTGGCAAAGCTTTGCACGCTTTAGCGAAAGGATGTTTACATCGTTAACCATAAAGATTGTATCGGTTGACTCGAGTGCCGTAATTACAGGGTCGGTCAAATTACATCCGCAATCTATGATAATATACTCATAATAGTTTCTTGCCGTATCAATAATTGCCTTAACATGTGCAGATTGAACATATTCTGCCATTTCAGGAGAAGACGGTGAAGCAAGCACCGATAATCCCGAGGAATGTGTTACGGAACAGCTTGTTAGATTATCAATAGAAATTCCGTTAGAATCTCTTACAAGGTCAACTATTGTTTCCGTAGGATTAAGGTCGAGCGCCATATCGGAGTCGCCGAACTGTAAATCAAGGTCGATAAGAAGCGTTTTCTTTCCCCTTGAGGCTAAATTGATTGCAAGGTTGGTTGAAATAGTTGTTTTACCTACGCCGCCCTTACCGCTGAAGAAGCCGTAAACATAAGACCTGCGTTTTCTTTCAACATTAATCTTTTGGCTGAATTTTCTCTCGTTTTGAACTATTTTCTTTAAATGCGAGCAAAAATCCTGTGCCGATACGTCAACATTAAGCACCTGTCTTATTCCGTACTGAGCTGCGCTGTTTACCAAATCAACGGTTACATCATCCGTAATGATGATTGATGAGCAACCCGAGGAGCTCAAATCCAAATTATCAACAAAGCTTAAAAATGTTTCGTCTATATCTGCACTGTCAAGTGCAAAAACTACTACATCGGGAACAAAGCCCTGAATTCTTCTCTTTGCATCGGATGCAAATTCGCAATAGCCGATAATGTCAAATTCTTCTGTAATCAGCTTGTTCTTTACGGCAACCTTATAGCTGGTTTCCTCCGAACATACAACAATATTTATGTCACTCATATCTTAATTCTCCAAACTCTAAAAATTTTTATTACTCTCTGTGATTTAAAACAAGCTTATAGGTGCTTTCGTTTTCGATTTTATATAGCTTAAGAGCATCGTCCTTGTCAACCTCAACGGTTAAGGTACTGTACTCTGTAATCAGCTTACCGCTTTGAGAGGCACTTTGATAAGCAGAGCTTGTAGAAACTCTTAAAATTTTGAGGTCCTTGTATTCAATATTTGTTTTCTTTGCTTCAGGGTCATAAACGATAACATCTACCGTATCACCCTCGCTGATATATCCGTCAACACCCGTTACGCTTCCGGCTGAAAACGAATAAGCAACCTTGCCCTGCGGAAGCTTCAGCGAAAGAGCAACATCCGAACCGTCAATGCTTTGCAGTCTTTGTGAATTTATCGGTTCACCTGCGTAAAGCTTATCAACCGTAACCATATCCTTCAGCTGCTCAACAGATGTAACAACATCGGCAGTTGCATCCTCGGCAACGATTGTTTTTTGCTGGAATGTGGTTGCATCCTCGGCAAGCATTTCTTCAGTTATGCTTGTATTAGCCTCTATATCCTCCACAGGCACATATACGGTAATCATATTAGCGTCCTTAATAGTTGTTTTCCTGTTAATCTCGCTTGCAAAAAAGTATGTAGCAAATCCTGCGATTAATGCAATTACTACGGCAATTAAGTAAACCTTTTTCATATTTTTTGTTCTCCTTCAATCTTGACAAAAATTTATTTATATATTTAAAGGGAGAAAAATCTCCCAAATAATTTTCTTTTTAATAGGCAACTAATGTGTTTTTTCTACCTTATAGACAGATTTGCACTGGATTTTTCTGTCCAAAGTACCCGCTTTATCCGAAGAACCCCATGCTACCAACGGAGTTATCGCATGATGGTTTGCCTCTACAAGCACACTAACATCACCGTAATATCTTCTTTCAGGCAGGAATTCTCCGTAGTCGCCGTTTATGTAGTCTTTGTCATAGCTGTACAAAATGCTGACTGTGGCAACTGTTTTTGTAGAGTCGTTCTTTTTTGCCCTGATAGAGCTCGGTAATGTGTTTTTAACCTCTTTCAATATTTTCTTTTCGGTATCTGTTAATGCATCATCGGCATCAACACCTGTCTGCTTCCATTCGCCGCTGCTGTTGAGTGTAAACTGTCTTACGGGAGAGGTATAGCAGGAGCCTCCCGGATCAAGACAAACATCGGCATAATCCACGCAGGCAACTCTTGCAGCATTTCGTGCAGTGTTTTCAAGCTGGATTTGGTTATAAAAAAGCCATCCGAAGTCTAAAATAATCGCCATAATTACCATAAAAATAGGCAATACTATAACGAATTCGAGCATTGACTGGCCTTCCTCTGACTTCCTTTTTTTCCTAAATTTATTGAACATAAAGGTTTTTCACCTCTTTAACACTTTTTCTGTAATGTAGTAAGGCTTAATAATTATAATTATAAATCGTGGGCAGAGTCCCCCCTGCCCACAACTTACAATTTAATTAGATTCAGTTAGATAGAATGTCTAAATAAGATTAGCCGAGTACTTCAACGCCGTTTATCTGGTTGTTGATGTTATCGTTGATCTTATCCTTATTCATCTTCTTATTCAGAAGAACAAGTACGCCAACAAGAACTAATGCAACAAGAGCAATGATAAGTACATACTCAAGCATACCTTGACCGTTTTCATCCTTAATAAATCTCATCATAATAAATTTCCTCCTTAAAAGATTTTGTTTTTGCTTTATTTTATTATAATATGCTTTCCACATCGAAAATCTTTTCGATGAATGGATAGCACATTGTAATAACCGTGCCAATGGAGATTAACGGACCCATCGGAATGAGGGTCTTTAATCCGCCCTTCTTGCTGATTTTAAGATACAGCAAGCAAATAACAGCCGTAATTCCCATAATAACCATTGCCAGAATGTATCCCGAAAAATAGATACATAAGCCGATTACTGCGCTGTATTTAATATCTCCGCTTCCTACCGGAATTCTTAATATGCTCGGAACCGTGCAGGCTGCAAAGCCGATTACAAATCCGAGAATTGCGGTCAGGAATATCTGAAAATCGTGACTGCTTACAGAACTATATGTAAGATATACAAATTGAATGATAATCATTACCAAAAGTAATGGATTAGGAATTTTTCTGACTAATGAATCAACTATTGCAATAGAAGCAATAGGAATTAATAATGCTAAATTTCTAATCATTTCCGCCGTGTCCGGTGTTGTAAGAGTTATACCCACCGAAGCAGCTATGCCAACAAGCACAGAGGCTATTTTGAATCCTGTCTTATCAAGAACAGCCGCTTTTACAGGATCCTCAGTTCTCTTTAGCGTGAGCCTTTTTGATAATGGTATTGAAATGATTCCTAAAATAATTCCATAAGCGACTCCGATAACAACTTTTATAAATGTAGGATTTGTTAACATCTTTTCTCCTAAATCGTAGTCAAACTTAATAGAAATATCGTTCCTATAAATCAATTATAGTGAACTTTTACCAAATAATCAACATTTTTTTGAGTAAATATTAATTTTTCGTGAATAAGCACATCTGCGGTATTCCGCTTTTGTACAATTTAACCAATATTTAGACAATTTCTTTAGATTTTGTTTATATTTATTGTGCAACTATCGTATATGTTTTAATTTCAAATGTATCAGCGTCGTACATTTTAAGCTTAGAATCAAAATCTCTGTCGAGCTTTTCCTTTTTCTTTTCATTTACATACTTTATCTTTCTGTAATCGAGGTCTGCCTCATAATACATATACTTATCAGACAGTGATTTTGCCTTTGCGAATTGGTGTATAAGCTTCTCCCCCTTATACACATCGGTAAATGTAATTTCCTCGGAATCCTCATACAAGGCAAATTCTGCGTCTGCGCCGTCACAGCCTGCTCCGCTCTTGAATTTTTTAACCAAAACGCTGTGATAGACATCAAGAGGCTCTGCGCCTTCCCCCTTTGATGCAAAGGTCACGGAATAATCTCTCGGAGCCGAAATATCCTGTGCAACCATTCTGTCGCATTTTTCAGGTATGCCGCATATGCCTGCATCGGCTAAAGCCTGAAGCCAGCCAAGCCATCCGTACATAGCAGTATATCTCTCAACGCTGACAAATTTTCCGCCGTCCTTTAAATTTGCACCTATCGCCTTGGCAAGCGGTAAAAAGGCTTGCTCGTAGGCGCCTTCTCTTGCGCTTCTTTCACCTATAACGGAAACTCCCTTGGTTTGCTGCTGTGCAATATCCAAAAGTCCTCTGAACGAGGTAGCTGTATCAGCCTTTTCGTCAGAGATATATTCATAAATATCGGCAGTCTTAAATTCAACATTTGTCAAGCCAAGCCTTTGCGCAAGCTCTCTTGCATTGTTTACGGCAAGCTCGTTGCAATCAACACCCACAACCCTGCTCTCCGGATACTGCTGTGCAATAAAGCAGGTAACTATTCCGCAATCACAGCCGATGTCAAGAACAGTTCCCTTAAACAGCTCGCTTTCATCAATAATCATATTGCCGAGATGCCTGAACAAGCCGCTGTCGAAGGCAGCCGAAATACAAAGAGAGCCTGTAAGGCTTTTATTTTTTACCTCATAAAAAATTTGATTATTTGAATTTAAGCCCTGCGCACGGGAATTAAGAAGCTCTGCAACCTCCGTTGCATATTGCTTATCCGTTTTCAGCGCTAAATGTGTAATGAATTCGTTAGAGCCCTTGAAATAGCGGAGCCCCAGCTCCTTCATATAGTTATCAACCTGTTCGTAAGTTTGCATAAATCTTCTCCGTATCTCTATATATTATATTCATATTATCATATTCATAATATCACATATTGATTAACCGGGCAAGTAGTGATATAATTGTTTTTAATAAAATTTTTAAAGGTTTGTTAGGATGATTAATAAAGTTAAAAATCTTATAACTAAATACAGAGAGCTCATTACTTATGTTATTGCGGGCGGATTAACAACCCTTGTAAACTGGGTAGTTTATACCCTATTGGTTCATTTTGCAAAAACCGGCATAGGCGTGAGCAATGCAGTCGCCTGGGTAGTCAGCGTAATTTTTGCCTATGTAATTAATAAGCTTTGGGTGTTTGAAAGCAAAAGCACGGCACCCAAGATTATATTTAAAGAATTTTTCTCGTTTGTCGGCTCAAGAGCATTAACGGGCGCTATGGAAATATTCGGTGTGCCTTTCTTGGTTAGCATAGGCTTAAACCAAAGGATATTTAATATTGAAGGGGCATTGTCAAAGGTTATCGTATCCGTGGTTGTTATAATTCTTAACTATGTTTTCTCAAAGCTCATTGTTTTTAAAAAAGAAAAGCCAAAGGATTAATTAATATGACAAAGAAAAAAATAATCAGTTCTTTTATACTTATCTTTATTGCTGTATTATGGGGAGGCTCCTTTGTTGCACAAAGCAAGGGCGGAGATATCACGGGACCCTTTACCTTCGGCTTTTTAAGATTTCTGATTGCAGGCATCGCAATATTTCCCGTAATTAAAATAAGCGATATTTCCGATAAATCCGAAAATGTTAATAAACAAGATAAAAGGGTTTTGCTCAAGGGTGGAATAATATGCGGCTTTTTTCTTGCAGGAACGGCAGTTTTTCAGCAGCTCGGCTTGTTTTTGGGGACTCCCTCCGGCAAAGCAGGCTTTCTAACCTCCTGCTACATAATTTTTGTTCCGTTAATAGGTCTTCTTATTTTCAAAAGGAAATGCGAATTCAATGTGTGGATAGCCGTTGGCGCTGCGATAATAGGTCTGTATCTGCTATGTATTAAAAACGGATTTTCCATGCAGACAAGCGATCTTTTGGTTATTGTATGCTCAATTATGAATGCATCCCGCATTCACGCTGTTGACAGATTTATGAACAGGGTCAGCACTGTAAGGCTCGCCTGTGTTCAGTTTTTTACGGCATCGATTATATTGGCTGTACTAACACTTATTTTTGAAATCGACCATTCCTACGGAGGAGTTGTTAAATGGTGGGCAACGGTTAATCAACAGGCAGTTTGGGGAGCGCTGTTATATGCCGGCGTTCTTGCCGGAGCAGTTGCCTTTACGCTTCAAATTGTTGCGCAAAAGGAGGTTAATCCAACCGTTTCAGCCCTTTTGATGAGCCTTGAATCCGTGTTTTCCGTGCTTGCCGGATGGCTGATTTTGGGAGACAGACTCAGCGCAAGAGAATTAGTAGGCTGTGCCGTAATATTTGTTGCTTTGGTTATAGCGCAGATACCCGCAGGAGATATCATAAAAAAGCGCAGGTATAATCTGTAAAAATATTGTAATATAAATACTATTGATTATTTTTAAAATTTATTGTATAATGATTGTAATTTGTTTTATACAAAATTAATTTTTAGGAAAGGAAATGAAACAAATGAAAAAGTCAATTAAAAGAATTATTGCTCTTGTTTCAGCCATTGCAATTGTTGCATGCGTATTTGCGGCTTGCTCAGGAAAGGCCGACGACAAGAACAAGAGTGAAAAAACATGGATTATCGCAACCGATACCGTATTTAAGCCTTTTGAATATACAGATGCCAACAACAACTTTGTTGGTATTGATGTAGATATCCTTGCAGCTATTGCAGAGGATCAGGGCTTTAAGTATGAGCTCAAGTCACTTGGCTGGGACGCAGCTATCGCAGCTTGTCAGGCAGGTCAGGCAAACGGTATGATTGCAGGTGCTTCCATCACCGACGAGAGAAAGGCATCAGGCTGGACATTCTCGGATTCTTATTTCACAGCAACTCAGTGTGTAGCTGTTGCTAAGGGCTCAAATGTTGCTTCTCTTGCAGACCTAAAGGGCGCAAAGGTAGCTGTTAAGACAGGTACACAGGGCGCTTCCTATGCAGAGAGCCTTAAAGACGAGTATTCCTTAAATTTGACATATTTTGAGGATTCTCCGACAATGTATCAGGCTGTAACAGGCGGTCAGTGTGTAGCTTGCTTCGAGGATACTCCTATTATGGCAGCATCCATCAAGGACGGCGACCTTGCTCTTCAAATCGTTGAAGGCTCTGAAAATGAGGGCGCAGGCTACGGCTTCGCTATCTTCAAGGCTGAGAACCAAGAGCTTATTGATATGTTCAACGCAGGTTTGAAGAATATCAAGGCTAACGGCAAGTATGATGAAATCATTGCTAAGTATCTTGGCTAATTCATAAAAGTCTATTTCGTATAGGCCACCTAATATCAAGGTGGTCTATATTTTTAGGAGGAGTGTAAATGTTAGATATTATTTCTAACTACGGCAGTATATTACTTGCCGCTATGGGCAAAACGCTCATAATGGCGCTTTACGGATTATGCTTTGCCTGCATACTTGGTCTTATATTCGGTATTCTGTCCGTAGTTAAAAACAAGTTTTGCAATATTTTGGCTCGTATTTTCGTAGATGTTATCCGTGGCGTACCTATGATTGTACTTGCTTTCTTCGTATTCTTCGGTGTACCGATGGCTGTAAACAGAGTGGGCTCGGGCGGCTTCACGCTTACAGCGCTTCAATCCGGCGTAATATGTCTTGCGCTGAACTGCGGTGCATATATGGCAGAAATCATAAGAGCAGGTATCCAATCCGTTGACATCGGTCAAATGGAGGCTTCAAGAAGCCTTGGTATGACATACGGACAGGCTATGAAAAAGGTTGTGCTTCCGCAGGCTATCAGAACAATGATACCTTCTATCATTAACCAATTTATCATAACATTAAAGGATACTTCCATTCTTTCCGTAATCGGTTTCCCGGAGCTTGTAAATCAGGCTAAAAATGTCGTTGCCGGAACATTTAAGGCATTCGAGGTTTGGGCAATCGTAGCAGTTATGTACTTAGTTGTAATTACCGCGCTGTCCTATGCAGCAAAATTCCTTGAAAGGAGATTGAACCGTGGCCGTAAACTATGATAATGTTAAAATCCATGTAAATGGACTTAAGAAAAGCTTTGGCAAGCACGAGGTTTTGAAAAACATTACCACAGATATTTACGAGGGTGAGGTAGTAGTTATTCTCGGTCCCTCAGGCTGTGGTAAATCAACCTTTCTGCGTTGCATTAACAGATTAGAGGATATTACCGGCGGTGAAATGATTGTTGACGGTAATCACATCGACGATAAAAAAATCAATATCAACAAGGCAAGAGAGAATATCGGTATGGTATTCCAGCACTTCAACCTATTTAACAACCTGAATGTTATGGACAATCTTACGCTTGCACCTATTCAGGTTAAGAAAATGAAAAAAGCCGAAGCTCAGGAGCTTGCTTTAAAGATGCTTAAAAAGGTAGGACTTGAAGAAAAAGCAGACGCTTACCCATCCACCCTTTCAGGCGGTCAAAAGCAAAGAGTTGCTATTGCCAGAGCGCTGTGTATGAATCCCGATATTATGCTGTTTGACGAGCCGACATCGGCGCTTGACCCTGAGATGGTCGGTGAGGTTTTACAGGTTATGAAGGACCTTGCCGCCGAGGGCATGACAATGGTTATTGTAACCCACGAAATAGGCTTTGCCCGTGAGGTTTCAAACAGAGTATTGTTCATATATGACGGACAAATTCTTGAAGAGGGCACTCCCCAGGAGGTAATCTATAATCCTCAAACAGAGAGAGCAAAGGACTTCTTCGACAAGGTTTTATAATATGCAAAAAAATAAAAGGAGCAGAGGCTCCTTTTATTTTTTGTATTATTCCATATTGCAGATTATTTTTCTTGTTTGCAGAATTGATGACGGCGTTACGGAGAGCTCGTCTATTCCCCATTCGATAAGCTTCGGTATCAGCTCCTCATCGGCAGCCGCCTCGCCGCACATACCAACCGTAATGCCCTGCTTTTTTGCGTTTTTTATCGTCATTTCAACAGCGCGCAATACCGAAGGCTGCTTAACATCATAGAGATGGCTGACCTTTGCGTTTCCTCTGTCAACTGCCATTGTATATCCCGTTAAATCGTTTGTGCCTATGGAGAAGAAATCTACCTCCTTGGCAAGTAAATCGGAAATCAATGCGGCTGACGGCGTTTCAATCATAACACCGACAGGAACATCCTTATGTCTTATTCCCTCGTTTTTAAGCTCGTCTGCACATTCTGCAATAATATCCTTTGCCCGTCTTACCTCATCAAGAGTAGTAACAAGAGGAAGCATAATTTTAATATTGCCAAACTGTGCCGCCCTCAAAATTGCACGAAGCTGTGTTTTAAAAAGCTCTTTATTATCAAGACAATAGCGAATTGCCCTAAATCCGAGAAACGGATTTTCCTCCCTTTCGATAGCAAGATAATCTATTGCCTTATCTCCTCCGATATCTAAGGTGCGTATAATAACCTCTTTACCGTCCATAGCCTTTGCAACGGTTGAATAGGCTTCAAACTGCTCCTGCTCGGTGGGTGCGTGGTCCCTATCCATAAATAAAAATTCCGTTCTAAACAGACCTATGCCCTCGCCACCGTTTTGAATGACATTTTGGGCATCCTCTGCCTTGCCTATATTTCCGTAAATCTTTTTTGCAATACCCGATTTTGTTACGGTATTCCTGCCGAAGTATTCGTTAAGGCTTTCCCTTTCCTTTAGGTATGCCTCCTGCTTTAAGGTGTAATCCTCAAGCTCTCTTTGGCTCGGCGACTGAAAAACCTTGCCCTTGAAGCCGTCCACGATAAGCCTCTCACCGTTTGAAATAATCTCGGTTGCGTTTAGCACGGAAAGCACTGCTGGTATTCCCATAGCACGGGCAAGTATTGCGCTGTGGCTTGTAACACCGCCCACCTCTGTTATTATGGCAGAAACATTTTCCTTATTAATCTTAGAGGTCATTGAAGGAGTAAAATCCTTTGCTATAAGGATGGAATTAGGCGCAACGGCTGAAATATCCACCGTGTTTACCTTAAGCAAAATACGAAGCAGGCTGTCCCTGATATCCTTGATATCCGACGCACGTTGTCTTGTAAGCTCGTCGTCAACACCCGAAAACATATCAAAAAACATAGTGCAAACCGTATCAACGCCTGCTTCTGCAACCGAGCCTGCGTCTATGCTTTCCTCCATTTGAGCAAGCATAAAGGGGTCCTGAAGCATCATAAGATGGCCTTCAAGAATTTCTGCTTCCTTTTCCCCTGCACTTTGCTTCAAATTTTCCGAAAGAAGCCTTGTTTCCTCTATATATGCATCGACAGCCCTGTGAAGCCTTGATTTTTCCTCATAGGCAGAGGAATACTTAACACGGGAATAATCCAAATCCATATCAAGAATTATTACTGCGTTTCCTATTCCAAACCCCTGGGAAGCTCCGATACCCTTTAACATAGGCATTACCTCTCTCTGATTAATTGTTTACTCTCCGAAGCCGCTTTCTATAAGCTGTGTAGCCTCGGCAAGCATTTCCTCTTCGTCGGGACCGTTACATTCTACGGTAATGTATGAATCGCATTTTATGCATGCTGCCATTATGTTCATAATGCTTTTTCCGTTAATTCTCTTTCCGCCGAAAACGATATTTACATTGGATTTATACTTTGTCATTGCTGTTACAAAAAGATTTGCCGGGCGCATATGAAATCCCATTTGATTTGTAATTTTTAATTCCTTTGATACCATAATATAAACTCCTTAAAATTATTTTATTGGGGGTGTGCCTCCCTCGTGCGAGAGAGGCTTTATAGAATACAAGTCAAATTTATGCCTTGTTTTTCTTTAATAATGTCAGAACAAATGCACCTGCAACCGAGCCTGCAATAAGAGCAACTATATAGCCTAACGGATTATCACACACGATAAAGGTGAATATTCCTCCGTGAGGCGCAGGACATACAACATTAAACAAAGATGTTATTGCACCTGCCACGGCAGAGCCTACCATACAGGACGGAATAACTCTAATCGGGTCGGAGGCGGCAAACGGAATTGCGCCCTCGGTGATGAAGCAGAGTCCCATCAAATAGTTTACAGGACCGCTTTTTCTTTCCTCGTTATTCCATTTATTCTTTGCAAATGTTGTTGAAAGTGCGATAGCAATAGGCGGAACCATACCGCCAACCATTACGGCAGCCATAATCCAAGTATCGCCGCTTGCGATAGCCGCAGTGCCAAACACATAAGCCGCCTTGTTAAACGGACCGCCCATATCAATTGCCATCATTGCGGCAAGAACGATGGACAGAAGAAGCTTACTTGTTGTGCCTAACGATGCCAAAAATACTTCAAGCGTAGCGTTTAGGGAGCCGATAATCGGATTAATCAGGCACATAATTGCGCCCACGATAAATGCGCCAAATAGCGGATACAGGAACACTGGCTTGATGCCGTCCATAGCCTGAGGAAGCCAATTAAATGCTTTCTTGAGCAAATTAACTACAATACCTGCAAGGAAGCCGGCAAGCAAGGCTCCGAGGAAGCCCGACACGGCTGAGCCGTCGCCTACAAGGTCGTTATTTTCAAAAAACGAATTAAAGGTATATCCCTGTGCCGCAATCATACCGCCGAGCATACCCGGAAGCAAGCCCGGCCTGTCTGCGATAGACTGTGCAATATAGCCGGCAAGGATAGGAAGCATAAATCCAAATGCAACCTTACCAATCCAAAACGGTACCGCCGCCGCACGACTTGTAAAGCCAAAGGTTCCGCCGACATCTGCATTTCCTGCGAGCGTATCAATCAAAAAGCCTAAAGCGATAAGCACACCGCCGCCTACAACAAACGGAAGCATATGCGATACGCCGTTCATAAGGTGCTTATAAATCTTATGACCGAAGCTTTCCTTTTCTATATCATCATCGCCCGTTGCTTCAAGCTCATCCTTATCGGCGTGATATATTGCCGCCTTGCCGTTTATGATTTTTTCAATGAGCTGCTCGGGTATATTAATTCCGTTTGATACAGAGGTTTTGATGACAGGCTTACCGTCAAATCTTGCCATTTCGACATTTTTATCGGCAGCAATGATAATGCCGTCACATTCCTGAATTTCCTTTTTGGTAAGCACATTTTTTGCACCGCCCGAGCCGTTGGTTTCCGCTTTTACGGAATATCCGAGCTTTGCCCCTGCCTTTTCCAGCGCCTCTGCCGCCATATAGGTATGGGCAATACCGGTAGGGCATGCGGTTACAGCCAAAATTCTGTATCCTTCTTTTACCGAAGCCTCCTGCTTTGGCTCCTCGGGATACTTTTCTGCCTCTTTATTATCTATTATTTTTAGAAATTCGTCAACAGTTTTTGCGTTTCTGAGCGCAGAACAGAAATCCGGCTCCATAAGCATAACCATAAGACGCGACAAAATTTCGAGATGCAAATCGCCGTCAAGCGGTGCGGCAATCATAAACAAAAGGTCCGACGGCCTTCCGTCCGGTGCCTGATAATCAACCCCCGACGGCACGGTAATTGCCGAAAGTCCGGGCGTCCTTACGCTGTCGGACTTTGCATGAGGAACCGCAACGCCCTCTCCGATGGCAGTTGTGCCCTGTGCCTCACGCGCGAGTATGGCTTGCTTATAAGCCGATACATCGTTAAGATTACCTGCCTGTTCGTGAAGCGCAACCATTCTATTGATTGCTTCCCCCTTTGTTGCCGCCGAAGCATTAAGCTCAACGGCACTCGGCTTTAACAAATCAATTATTCTCATAATAACCCTCCCATTTATTTTTGAAAAAATTACATAATTTCAAAGACGCGTTTTATTTCGTCCTTTGTTGCAAGCTGCTCGGAAAAAGCAGTTGCGTTTCCGCAGGCGGAGCCGAGCTTCAATGCATAGGCATAATCGCTTTTTTCTATGCATCCCGCTATAAAGCCGCCCACCATACTGTCGCCGCAGCCCACCGAGCTTACAAGCTCGCCGTCAACATTGCCCACCGTTGTAACCCTGCCGTTTTCGTCGATAAGCGTGGCGCCGTCCTTTGCGCGTGAAACAAGAACATTTTTTGCGCCCATATCCTGAAGCCTGCGAGCATATTTTACAATCTCGTCCTCGGTTTTAGCCTCTGCTCCGAACAGATCGCCCAGCTCGTGATGATTTGGCTTAACCAAAAACGGATTATATTTTAAAACATTGAGCAATAAATCGCCCGTTGCGTCAACAACAAAGTTTACTCCCCTGCCGTCAAGCCTTTCCAAAATTCTTTCGTAAATATCGTTTGGCAGAGTGTTTGGTATGGAGCCTGCCAAAATAAGAAAATCACCCTGCTTGATTTCGTCAAGCTTTTTTAGCAGACCGTTTATATCCGCCTCGCTTATTGAAGGGCCCTGCGCGTTTACATCAATCTCCGTATCAGCCTTGATTTTGACATTTATCCTTGTGTGTCCGCTTTTTAAACGATTGAATTCGCACTCTATTCCGTCCTCTCGAAGCATCTGCTCCAATCTGTCGCCCGTAAAGCCGGCAACAAAGCCGAGCGCTTTGTTTTTGATACCGAGCCTTGTGAGAATGACGGACACATTTATGCCCTTTCCGCCGTAATAAATATCCTCGCTTTTGGATCTGTTTATATCATCATAACGAAGCTTGCCCACCTTCATAACATAATCCAAGGCAGGATTAAGCGTTATTGTATAAACCATCATTCAACCTCCTTAACAACAGTTTTTTCCTTGATTTGCTCATCGTCGCATTTGTCACAAACGACCAAAGCAGAATCAATCGGTGCAAAGCTGACCGCCGATACCTTGCCGAATTTGGTATTATCGCACAAAACATAGCTTACAAAGCTTCTCTCCACGGCAACCGCCTTGAGCATAGCCTCGTCCGTGTCGGGAGTGGTGAAGCCCTGCTTTACGCTTACTCCGTTTGCCCCTAAAAAAGCCTTGGAAAAATTATATTTTTGAAGATTTGTAGCCGCCACAAGACCTATAATTGCCTCTGTTGAATCCTTTAATGCACCGCCCAAAACATAAACCTTACAGCCGTTTTTTGAAAGCATCTTAGCGTGAGCAATACCGTTTGTTACAAAGGTTGCTTTGCTGTCGGTCAAGTAGGAGGTCATAAGATATGTTGTTGTGCCTGCGTCAATATAAACAAAATCGTCGTCATTGACCTGCGAAGCGGCATATTTTGCAATCTTATCCTTTTCGCCTATGTTTTTAAGCGATTTCACCTCCATATTATCCTCATTATTTAAAAATTCCTGGCTTAATACGGTTGCACCGCCGTGTACCTTGTTTAGTTTACCCATTTTTGACAAAATTACTAAATCGCGCCTTATGGTAGATTCGGAAGCGTCAAATTTTTCGCTTAATGCGGTAACGCTTGCCGTGCCGTTTTCTTTAAGATAATCTAAAATTTCCTGTCTTCGCTGTTGAGTTAACATATATGTATCACCTTTCTTATGCCTATATTATACAAAATCGTTCATAATCGGTCAATAGTGAGCAATTATTCTTGTCAATAATGAGCATTTTTGCAAATATTCTTTGTGCAATATACTGTAAAACGGCTTTTCAAAAGCAAAAAAATGCTCACTTTTGACTGAATATAAAAATCCATTCATAAAAGTGAGCATTGATTATTAATATTAATCTTATTTCTTTGTTGTAACCGCCTTATATTTTGACCAAGCAGAATAGTATTTAGTACCGTTTACTGTTTTATAAGTACGAACTCTTACATAGTACTTTTTCTTAGCCTTGAGCTTTGAAACAGTTTTTGATGTTGTGCTGTTCTTTGAAACAGTAACGGTTTTAGCATTTGTAAATTTGCTTGATGTGCTGTACTGAATCTGGTAGCCTGTTGTTTGGGAGTTCTGCTTCTTCCACCTAACAGTGAATTTCTTTGAGCCTGCTGTAAGTGAAGAAATGCTTGTTGACTTTGGTTTAATTGTAAAGTACAAAGTCTTTGTTCCGCTGTATTTGCCCTTAAAGGTAATCTTAACTGCGTACTTGCCGACATTCTTTCTGCCATTTGCATAGCTTACGGTATAATCTGTATTCTTCTTTAATGTCTTGCCCTTGCTGTCCTTAACAGTTACGGACGGAGTCTTAACCTTGCCGTTATATGTGTATGAGGTTGTGGAAAGCTTAACGTTTGAAGCCTTTGGAATTACGGTTGTTGAAAGGGTTTTCTTACATACCGTACAGCTCTTAACTATCTTGCCATTCGCACTTGTTGTTGCTTTTGTGGTGGTTGTTTTTTCACTAATATGGTTTGATATTAAAATTTCATTTATAACATTTTCATCATCATCAATATTATCTTCGGATAACAATATTTTTAATGTTGTCCCTACAAGGTTTTTATTATTTTCAAATCTTAAACCCAAACCGAATATATACTTACCGTCACCAAAGAAGCCGCAAATGGTATTGTAACCGCAGCCGTCACTTAAGAATTTCGACAAATGTTCAACACTACCATCCGAATAAGTGATTTTATACTCAAAAAAGCCTTTTTCTGATAAATCCCAATGACTAAATGAATTATCAACACACTTAATTTGTTTTATGCTAATGTCGTTAATTGTTAAATTATCAACAATAGAAACGGGAACTTGACAACTCGCTCCTGAGTAACTAACAGTATAATAATTGTAATTTCCATCTTTTGACCAATGCTGTTTTTCCTGATTATCATTAACTTGAAGAATATCAATATTTTCTCGTTCTAGCTCATTTCCATTTTCATCACAGAATGAACACAACTGATTAGTACCATGATAATCGTATGTATAGGTTTCTATTGAGGAATCTGTATATTTTACTTGTAGGGTACTGCCTATACTACGAAAACTACTTTGAGCGAAATAATGATAATATTCTTCACTATTATCATCCACTTCCCAACATCCGCCGTAATTTTCGATATATGTTGATTTTGCTGGTGTAAACACTATCGATTCAACTTTAGGTTTGTTAAATTCATCTGCATAAGTTGAAAGGTCAATACCTGCGGTTATGCTGAACAACATAACCAACGACAATAATAAACTAATGACCTTTTTCATAAAATCACCTCATAATTTAATTTCACTTATTATTTTACTATCATTTGATAGTATTGTCAACACTATTATTTGATAGTAGGATATTATTGCGTTGAGGTGGTTAAATTGTATCATTATCCAAGGCTTCGTGATTTAAGAGAAGATGCAGATTTAAAGCAAAAAGAAATTGCGTCAATTCTCGGAATTGACCAACGGGTATATAGCAATTACGAAATAGGAAAAAGGGAAATACCCACTCACATACTGATAAAGCTTGCTGATTACTATAAAACCTCAACAGATTATATTTTAGGAAGAACAAACAATAAATAAAGCGTTGCATTTTAACTGCAACGCTTATTTTATTATTTCTTTGTTGTAACCGTCTTATATTTTGACCAAGCGGAATAGTATTTAGTGCCGTTTACTGTTTTATAAGTGCGAACACGAACATAATACTTTTTCTTTGCCTTAAGCTTTGAAACAGTCTTAG
>JBJEPH010000068.1:0-2652 GCA_051881135.1 Eubacterium sp. | reverse complement strand
TCTCCTTTGATATTCGGAAACCGCTCTATTAATGCCTGCTTTGTCTTTTCGGCATCTTCAAGACACTGAGAATGGCATATCCAGCATTTTTCCGAATAGTCCTTTCCGCCTTGTGCATGCATTTCCATGGTATCTAAGGTGGTCTTTATAGCGTTTGCTTTGCCCCTGACCTTACTGTAAGCGATTATCCTGCCTTTGTCATCAAGACGCATAATAGGGCAAATACCTAAAATAGTTGCAATCATTGCCGTAGCGCCTGACATTCTTCCGCTGCGGCGGTAATGGTCAAGCTCGGTGGAAAAGAACTGATGATGAATTTTTTGACGGTTGTCCATAACCCATTTTTCGGTTTCTTCTATTGAGCAACCGCTGTCCCGCATATCAGCCGCATAATCTACCAGCATACCGTATCCTGAAGAGCTGCACAGCGAATCGATTACAATTATTTTTCGGTCGGGATATTTATCACGAAGCTGCTTTGCCGCGCGTTCGGCATTTCTTACCGACTGCGTCATCCCCGAACCGAAAGCAATATGCAATAGATCGCCTTTTTTCACCTGTTCCTCAAAAAATTCTTCATATAAAAATTCGTTTAATTGCGAAGTGGAGGGAAGCTTGCCGGCTTTCAGCATATTGTAAAATGCGGGTAACGCGTTTGGATCTCTCAGCATATCATCGACATATTCCTTACCGTCAACCGTATAGCTGTAAAAAATTACTGGAATGTTTCGTCCGCTTATATATTCAAACGGAAGATCTACCGTTGATTCGCAAGACAAAATAAATTTTGAACTCATTTTAACCCCTCCGTTTTTTATCCGAACATCAGCTTCAAAACTGCAATCACTACAATCGGTACTATGCTTCCGCCTATAAGCTGCGGTAATGTATGCCGCTTTGTTTTTAGGCTTGCAATATATACAAGTGCGGTTATCAATGCTCCGCATAGAGCCTGAATATAAAGTCCGAAATAGCATAGCAGCATAACAGGACCTAAAACGCCACAGGCATGGCCGCTTATTTTTACTTTGAAAGCTTTATTAAAAACAAAGATTGCTACACCTGAAAGCAGGTATTCAAGGATAATTACCCAAGCACCTGCAGAAGCCGTAAAAATGAAATTAAGTACACAGCACAATATATATCCTGTGACAGCGAATATCATAGCAAGTATTCTTTGTCCGTGCCGTCCCTCGGTTTTAAAATGAGGAATGTATTTTTGCAATGGATAAGCCAGCAGAGGGAAAAGCCCTATAAACAGCAGATAATATAACCATTGCCATATATTCGTAAACGCTTCAAATCGATGTATCAGCATGCATATCAAAAATGCCGATGCCATTATGGGTGCGACCGTAAGAACTCTGACGGTCATACAAAAGTCTTTTTTCACAGTTATCCTACTTTCTTATAAACAGAATACCGAGACATTCCGGACCGCAATGTGTAGTGATTGTTGAACCTGCGGTTGTTTCCAAAATTTCTTCAAAATCGGGTTTGAGTTCCTGGATCTTTTTCCGCACAGCGTCAACGGCTTCGGATGAATATTCTGTATGGGTTATGAAAATTCTGTCAAAGTCAATATCCGTTCTTCCGGAGAGTCGGTCAGTAACATATTCAAGCACTGCTTTTTGTGCAGAACCTCGATACTTTTTATGCGGACTCATCTCGCCGTCGGTCACTTCAATACAAGGTTTTATTTTTAATAGATTTGCACCAAATGCCGAAAGAGCCGAACACCGTCCGCCTTTATATAAATAATCAAGATGGCTGATAATAAAACTGGTCTCAACTTTCGGAACAAGTTCAAGACATTCGGTATATATTTCTTTAGCAGACGCCCCTTTTTGTGCCATTTCCGCAGCGTGTACCACCAGGAGCCCTTGACCGGTTGATAAGTTAGCTGAGTCTATCACATACACTTCATCCATATTATGTGCAGCAATTACGGCATTTTGATAGGTGCTGGAAAATTTTGATCCGAGACTGATATGTACAATTTCATATCCAAGTTCTTTCCAATGCATAAATTCATTCTCGTATTCAGAAACATTACAAGCACTGGTCTTCGGAAGTAAACCTGTATCAGCCACATAATCATAAATTCTTTGAGGGGTGGCATCTTTGCCGTCCTTTGCAAATTCGTCACCGAAATTAACAGAAAGCGGAATTACGGATATGTTGTATTTTTGAAGTAACTCCGCAGAAAGATCACATGTACTGTCCGAAATAATTTTTACCATATAATCACCCTCATATAAAATCTAATAAAAGCAAACAACAGACTATTCGTTCACCTTGATCTCGCCGGTGCGATACCTTAATATTACAATTGCGAATTGTTCTCTGCTTTATCAGACTGGATAACATCTTTTACACTTTCAAACAATCTGATTAATGCATCAACATTTCTGCAACTGGAATCCAAATAATAATATATAAATTTCCCTTCTTTACGGCTTTTTACAATGCCCACATCTTTTAAGATCTGCATATGATGGGATACTGCCGGACATGTCAGATTAGTCTTCTCGGCAATTTCAGAAACTCTTACCCCATTACGATCTCCGGTAACCATTAACAATAAAAGATGCTGACGAACCTCATCACCAAACGCAATTAGGATTTTTTGGCAAGCCTCAAATTCCGCTT
>JBJEPH010000067.1:0-2728 GCA_051881135.1 Eubacterium sp. | reverse complement strand
ATATAAGCTGTCTTATCTGCGGCGGCGAGGGCTGTCCCTCCTGCAAGCACAGCGGATGGCTTGAGCTTTGCCCCTGCGGTATGATTCACCCCGATGTTCTTCGTATGGGCGGTATCGACCCTGAGGAATACACGGGCTTTGCGTTTGGTCTCGGACTTACAAGACTTGTTATGATGAAATACGGAATTAAGGATATTCGTGATTTAAACGGCGGTAGCCTAAAGGCTATGAGCCAGTTTACCGACGACGAATAAGAGAGGGGGAGTAAAAAATGTTTTTATCAATGAATTGGATTTCCGACTTTGTTGATTTGTCGGGATTGGATAAGCTAAAGCTTATTAATCAGTTTTCACTCTCCACGGCAGAGGTAGAAAACGATATATTCTTTAAAGGAAGCGATATCTCGGGAATAGTTGTTGCAGAAATTAAGTCTGTTGAAAATCATCCCGACTCCAAAAAGCTTCATCTTCTCAAGGTTGACGCAGGCAAGGACGAGCTTGTTGACGTTGTTTGCGGTGCACCTAATGTAAGAGTAGGTATGAAAACTGCCTTTGCACAGGTTGGTGCAAGAATAGGCGAAATTGAAATTGCACCCCGTCCGCTTGCAGGCTATATGTCCAACGGTATGTGCTGCAGCGAAAAGGAGATAGGCATTTCGGACGACAACAGCGGTATTATGGAAATTACCGACGATGTTGCAAACGGCACCGATTTAAAGGATATCTACGATATTGAGGATATCATTTTCGAGGTTGATAATAAATCTCTCACAAACCGTCCTGATTTGTGGGGACATTACGGCATCGCAAGAGAATTTGCGGCACTTTCCGGCAGAGAGCTTAAGCCGTTGGATGTTGTTGATACGGCACAGTATGACGGCTTGAAAAAGGTTGATATGAAAATTCTTGATCCGCTTTGCCAAAGATATTCCTGTATGCAGGTTGAAAATATCAGCCGTTCGGTTTCTCCCGTTAATATGCGAATCCGCCTTTATTACTGCGGTATGAGAGCCATCAATTTCCTTGCAGACCTAACAAACTATTTGATGCTTGAAATGGGACAGCCGATGCATGCCTTCGATTCACGCAGGGTAGAAAAAATAAGAATTAAGCGCTTTGACGCTCCGTTTACATTTACAACTCTTGACGGCGTTGAAAGAAATATTGACGAAAACACTCTGATGATTTGCAACGATAACACACCTGTTGCCATCGCAGGGATTATGGGCGGTCTTGACAGTGAAATCGTTGACGACACAACCACACTCACGCTTGAATCGGCAACCTTTGACGCCGCTTCAATCCGTAAGTCAACCGTTCGCCTTTCTCACAGAACAGACGCATCAATGCGCTATGAAAAGGCACTCGACCCAGAAATGACAACCGTTGCCATAGCAAGATTTATCAAGCTTCTTCAAAGCTATGACGAGGGTTCAACCGTTGTTTCTGCCCTAACCGATGAGTATGCTTACAAATATGACACGGTTAATCTTGAGTTCGATAAAGCCTTTGTTGATAAATACACAGGTATTGAAATTCCAAATGACACAATCATTTCAACCCTAACCGCACTCGGCTTTACCGCAAGCGAGGAAAACAACTGCTTCAAGGTAACCGTTCCTTCGTGGAGAGCTACAAAGGATGTAACTATGAAGGCGGATATTATTGAAGAAATTACAAGAATTTACGGCTACGATAATTTTGATATTCACACAGCCGAGGCTCCTTTATATCCTGTTCGTCCCGATGTCGAAAAAACGGTAGAGGACAAGATTAAGGACCTGCTTGTAAAGAGATATTCCTTACATGAGCTTCACTCTTATGTTTGGGGATATTATGATGAGCTCAAGGCTCTCGGTATGGAGGCAGAGGGCGAAATCAAGCTCGCTAACGCAACCAACCCCAACATTGAAACCATCCGTAAATCAATCATTCCAACCCAGCTTTGTCAGGTTAAGCAAAACACCTCTTATTCAACCAAGTTCGGCATTTTTGAAATAGGCAGAGTTGTTGAGGGTGTTGACGAAAACAATCTGTGCATAGAAAAGAAAAAGCTTGCAATTACATTGCTTGACAGGCTTTCACCCGTTTCAAAGCTTTATTATGAAATGCGTGATATTCTTGCAACTATGGCAGACGACCTAAAGCACAAGGCATTGTCCTTTGAAGCCGCAGAGCCAACATCGGCATATCAGCATCCGAGAAATCTAAACAGGATTTTCTGTGACGGCGTAGAGCTCGGCGTCATAGGTCTTGTTCATCCAACCGTAGCAAAGAAGATTGATAAAAAGGCAGCTGTCGTGTATGCCGAAATTGATGTTGAAGCATTTGCAAAAATCGAAAATGCTTCCATAAGCTACGAGGAGCCGTCAAAGTTTCCTGCAATGGAAATTGACCTTTCCTTTGTATCTCCCGTGTTTGCACCTATTGCCAATGCAATTTTAAAGGCAAACAGCCCACTTATAAAAAAGGTTGAGGTAACAGATGTTTATGTTGATGAAAGCGATAATTCAAAATCCATCACAACACGCATAACCTTTGCCCATCCCGAAAAAACTCTAACAAGAGAAGAGGTACAAGGCGTAGCCGATGAGATTATTTCAACACTTTCCGAAAAGGGAATCGCCCTCAAAGGCTAAAATAAAACAGGTATCGAATTATCGATACCTGTTTTAGACTGTCGATAAAGTGGTCTGAACCACGCCAAAATAAAATCAAATAAACCTATT
>JBJEPH010000066.1:0-2807 GCA_051881135.1 Eubacterium sp. | reverse complement strand
AATTTTCACTTGGCGCACTGTTTCTAAACCCTCGTTCTCCTATGTAGCCGTCAGTTTAGGAGTCAAAACGCATACCTTTTTTCCATAACATGTAGGAAAACAATACAAAAAATCAGTTTGTTCGCTTGAATTGTTTTTGTTGGATTTTAGCACATTATTTTCAATATGTTACTTTTATTAAATGTTAAAAAGCTGATTCCCATTTAATTGAGAATCAACTTTTAGGAAAAATACTATAAAATTATTATTTATAATTCGGGAGTAAATGAAAGATTACTTCTCTGCTGTTTGTATTGCTTTTTGTTACTCGATAAGACCGCTTTCTTTTAGAAGAATTTCAATATCCGTACCTTCAACCTTTTTAAGCAAAATCTTTACGAATTCCTTTTCCATAAGTGAAAGCTTAACATCGGTAATCGGTTTCTTATCAATAGCGTAGTAACAGGCACGGAGAAGCTCACGAACATCATATTTACTGCCCCAAACCTCAGGAACGCCACGGTCAACATCAAGGAGAGTATAAACAGATTCCATACCGGTACGCATTGAATATTCTATCGTGAATATTGTGTCACGAGGAGTTTCTGCAAACTGACCGAGGAAAGCAAAGTTTACAGCGCCGTCAGGTACAACCTTTGGACGGTCTTCGTTCTTTCTCGGCTGGAAAAAGGCGTTAATGAATGGCATAAAGCAGGTTGTGGTGTTGCAGGCATTTTTTGCAAGTTCATCAATTTCTGCGTCAGGAATACCGATATGATACAGCCACTCACGGCATACCTCCTCGCCTGTGCAGTCACGCATTGCCTTTTTAACATAATTACCTTCCTTGTTTGTGCTCAAAGCATAAAGCCAAATCAAAACAGTATCTTTATCCTGTGACTTGAACTGAGGCTGACGGTTGATTGTCCACGACAGATACCAGTTATCCATACTGTCTTTAACAGTAACAATACCACCTGTGGTAACCTTTCCCTCGCGAGGATCCCTCTTGCAAATGTTGATTATGTGTTGAATAATTTCTTCGTTAGATGTTGCAACAGTTGCGCTCATCCAGTTTGTTTCTTCAATATTGGTGCAGAAATTATCGGGATTACCGAACTCACCGTGCTCAGCCTGCTTTGCAATGTTTTTCCATAAATCCCATGACTCGCCAGTACCGTTTTTAGCTTTTGTAAGGTCGGGAGCGTGTGTTTGGTCGCCATAGCAGGAAGTGTCGGTGCAACAACCGTTTGTAATAAACACAAGGTCATCCTCAACTAAATCTATTGTTTGCTCTTTGCCGTCTTTAATAAACACAATCTGCCTTGCAATTTTTTTGTCGCCTACGGTTTCGATAATAACATTTTTTACATCCATACCGTACTCGATTGTAACGCCGTGGTTTTCAAGGTATTTTACCAGTGGCATAATCAGGCTTTCATACTGATTATACTTTGTGAAGCGAAGAGCGCTGAAATCAGGAAGTCCATCAATATGATGAACATAACGGCACAGATAACGTTTCATCTCAAGTGCACTTGACCAACGCTGAAATGCAAACATAGTCTGCCAGTAAAGCCAGAAATTTGTTGACCAGAAAGAGTCCGGCAGAACCTCCGAAATTTTCTTACCTTCAAGAGCCTTTTCAGGTGTAATAAACAACTGCGAAAGAGCCATTGCAGATTCTTTATCAAGTCCGAATTTTTTATCTGTATGAGCGTCTTCTCCGCGGTTTACAGAGGCTCTGCACAGAGAATAGTTTGGATCGTGTTTGTTGAGCCAATAGTATTCGTCAAGAACGGATACCTCGGGATTCTCCAAAGAGGGAACATCTCTGAACATATCCCACATAACCTCGAAATGGTTATCCATTTCTCTGCCACCGCGCATATAAAAGCCTTTTGTAACATCCTTTCGTCCGTCACAGCTTCCGCCGGCAAGCTCTAACTTTTCAAGAAGGTGGATATGCTCGCCCTTCATCTGACCGTCACGCACCAGATAAAATGCTGCTGTAAGACCGGCAAGACCGGTGCCGATAATATATGCGGATTTTTTGTCAACATTCTTTGGCTTTTCGGGATGTGCAAAGGATTCATAGGTTCCTGCTGAATAATACATAAAATTTACCTCCAAATTTTTATTTTGTAATTTTATTATAGTATTTTTCTGTAGATTAACAATAAACAGAAAAATGCCCGTGATAAAAAATTTATCACGGGCAAAAAACTGTTGAAATTTTTATCAAATATCATTTTTTGATAAAGGTTTATCTATTCTGAATCTTTCAAGTGCATCCGTAAATGTATCCTGAATAACCAATGCAAGCTTGCTGATAAGCTGTTCGGGTTTTTCTTTCATATCATTTTTAATCCAGTCAAGCATCAAGCCGACAAAAACATAGGAATATACCGATGCAATAAATTCCTTGTCTTCTTGACGAACGGTCATATCGGCGGATTGTTCTTCTACAACTTTCAGCAAAAGATTATCAATAAGAGGTTTGAGATACCTTTCTACCTGTTCACGATCAACACAGCGGTAAACATTCATAATGAGTGGCTTATTTTCACGCACGGTATGAAAAATCTGGAGCATACCCTCCTGCCATGTATCATGAGTTTTATTTTCCTTTAAAACCTTAGCCGCTTCCTGAAGACAGGTCCATTCTGCCAAATCGTATATATCCTTAAAATGATAATAAAAGGTCATTCGGTTAATACCGCAATCATCTGCAATATCATTGATAGTTATTTTGTTTAACGGTTTCTTTAATAGCAGATTTTTTAAAGATTGAGCTAAAGCCTTTTTTGTTATTTGTGACATAAAAA
>JBJEPH010000065.1:0-11247 GCA_051881135.1 Eubacterium sp. | reverse complement strand
AAAATAAAAGAGAGGTAAAATTATGAAAAAAGTTAAAAAGATTTTTTGCTCACTGCTATCTTTAATTATTTGCTCGATAATTTTTGCTAACACTATGTGTGTATTTGCATCCGATAATATTGGTGTATCAACTAATCCAAATTATTTGAATAAAAATATATATTCAACTTATTCTGTAAGTATTCCATCAAAGATTTACAATTTAGGTACAAGTGGCAAATACGAATTCCAAGGAGAAGCATATTCCCAAGATTTATATTCAAATTATTTGTTTACAGGTGTATCAAAAGTAAAAATACATGTAGAAAACAACTATAAAAAAAGGCTTAAAGTTCAGTTAAAAGAGAAAAAAAGCGGAATTAATCCGGTAGTTTCTACTCAATATGTTGAAGCAGATAATATGGCAACTTATACTGTCAGCGTAGATTCCTCTAAAAAATACTATATTAGATTCGTGCACGAATGTGTATTTGAGGGATATATTGTTAAGGCATAAAGAGATGATATATTATTACATTATTAAAGCACTATTAACGATATTTTTTGTAGCTTTAATCTATATTCCGATTAGAGTATATAAATTAAAAAAGTATCAAATTAAGGCTAAGCATTTATATGAAATAACAAGGGGAATTTTTGTTATTTATATAACGGTGTTAATATCACTTTTATTAGTGCCGAATTTTTCGGCCTTTATTGATTCAAATGGAAATTTTAATTTTTCACTTGGAATGATGCCGTACAGAACTTGTAATATAGTTCCTTTTGTTACTGTTTTTAATCAGATAAAAGATCTATTTTACGGAAACCATGAACATTATCCACTTGTTAACATAATTATAAATATTGTATTATTTATGCCTTTTCCGGTATTGTTGAAGTTGAATAATAAAAAGATTAGTTATAGTAAATGTTATATATTATCAACAATATCATGTATAATAATTGAAATATTACAGTATCCGTTAGGAAGATCATTTGATATTGATGATATTATTTTAAATAATATCGGAATATTGATGGGCATTTTATTTTGCAAATTATTAATTAAGATAAGATTTGATAAAACTAACCAATTATAGTAATAGTTTATAAAATTGATATCATTTATTAAGCAAGCAAAACAATAAGGACCTTGAGCTTTTGCTCAAGGTCCTAAAAACTTAATAAGAGTATATTTCTATTTATTTTGTAAAATTCTGCGGTAAGAACAGAGAATCATTTGCTTTGCTTGTTTGTATGCTTTCGTTTAGCTTAAAATCCGAAAAACGGTCCTCTGTGCTTATTGTCAGGTCATCGGCAGTATAGCTTGCATTTTTTTTGTTGCCTGCCTTTAAAAGCTTTTTCTCTAACGATTTGCTTAAGCCGTTATTATAGGTATAGATATAGCCGTAAAATGTTTGACCGTAATGAGAATACATATTTTTATAGGTTACCGTGTCAAAATACTTTCCGCCCCAGTGAGATTCGGAAAGCGTTACGCTTCCGTCGGCATTGATTTTTTCAACAACGGCAACGTGACGGCTCCAGCAGGCAACAGCACCAAGCTTTGGAGTACTGCCGTATTCGTAGTAGCCGTTTCTTTTGTTAATGCCCCACCAATCTCCGGCACTGCCGTGGTCGATAAGAGGTCTTTCGCCGTTCATTTCATAAACTCTGCCGAAGGCATAGGCTACACAGTTTGGCATTCCTGTTCCTGTTTGGAAATAATAATTTAATTCTCTACTGTAATACGGAATGCTTGAATTAGGAGCTGTCAGTCTCGGCTCGTAGTTTTCACCCTCTGCATATGCACAAACAGGTGTCATAAGAGAGATGATGATTGACATAATAAAAATTACAGGAACTATAAGCAGGGTTTTCTTCTTAGTCATAAAATACCTTCCTTTTTCTTGCGACAACGATATATCAATAATTTTTGCAATCATTGAACCCCTTTTCATCGGTTGTCTTGGGATAATTACGAAATCTTAAATGTTTTCGATTGAACTCGCTTATTAAGTTTTTGTGGGAAAATCCCTGTTGCATCTCACAACGCTTAGCATTATAACAAAATTCGCATACTGTAATCTATGGCAAAAACTAACAAAGGATTTGTAACCTTTTTGTAACCTTTGTGCTATATCCACAAAATTTGACATATTTGCTTGACAAAATGATAGACAAAAGTTTAAAAAATACTAATTGAATTGTCATAACACTTGTGCTATAATACACACATTGGTGATATTGCATAAAATTTGTGTTAGATATTTGTTAGAGGTGAACAAATGAGCAACCATTCACATGAGCATAGCCACTCACACGAGCATAATTATGAGCATTGCTGTGAAAATCACACACCTGACAATCACGGATGCTCCTGCTGTGGCCATGACCGTTTTGAAGAGCATAAAAAGGAAAACAGAATAAAGATTATATTAAGCACCGTATTTTTCGTTGCAGGATATATTTGTGCCGAATTTGCCGGTGTGCCTGAGTTTGTCTATAAGATATGCTTTATTATTTCGTATTTGCTTGTAGGCTTTCAGGTTGTAAAAAATGCTGTTGAAGGAATTATACACGGCAGAGTTTTTGATGAAAACTTTTTAATGACCGTTGCGTCAATAGGTGCGTTTGCGATAAAGGAATACAGCGAGGGCGTTGCCGTTATGCTTTTGTTTGCGATAGGTGAGCATATTCAGGGTATGGCGCTGTCGAAAAGCAGAAAATCCATTGATGATATTCTTTCCAATGATTACAAAATATATTCGCTTCCGCGTCATTATGATAACGAGCAGAGCCAAACGGAGCAGTTTATAACTAAATTTGCAAGAATTTATACCCCTGCGGTTTGCCTTATTTCCGTGATGATAATGATAATTCCGCCGCTATTGCTTAAGCAGGAGTGGAGAGAATGGATTTACAGAGGGCTTGCCGCACTGGTTGTCAGCTGTCCCTGTGCAATAGTAATTTCCGTACCCCTTTGCTATTCGGGCGGAATAAGCACCTGCTCAAGAATGGGCGCATTTATCAAAAACACCTCGGGCTTGGACGACATTGCAAAATGTGATGTAATCATCAATAGGGATGATAATAAAACGATTGACGACATCAAGGCGCTTCAAAGGGACGGCGCGAGCGTTTTGTATGCAGGCGACGGAATTTTCGATATGAAGCTGCTTGAGGCCTGCGATATTCCAGTGGCTGTCGGAGAGCTCTGCACAAAAGAGGCTGTGGAAATTTCGGATATGGTTGTCAGAAAAGAGGATATGGGCGCAATAGATAATGTAAAGCGTATTGCACGGAGAATACGCTCGCTGGCATTTGAAAACATTGTGCTTTGCATAGTGGTTAAAGCAATTATTTTGATACTCGATGTAATTTTGGCGAAGGAGCTTCCAATGTGGCTTGCCGTGTTCGGCGATGCGGGTATCTGCCTTATCGCAATAGCAAATTCCTCTCGCTCAATGAAAAAATAGACCGGTATATTGACAGTATAAAAGGCATCTTCTGAGAAGATGCCTTTTTGGTATATGGATATACGGTTTATTAAATTCTTGCAACTCCGTCCTTGCGAGCCGCCTCGGCAACTGCGCTTGCAACGGTGTCTTTTATTCTCGGGTCGAATGCATAAGGAAGAATATAGTCCTCATTGAGCTTGTCCTCGTCAACAAGAGATGCTATGGCGTATGCGGCGGCTATTTTCATATTTTCCGTTATTGCGCTTGCTCTAACATCAAGAGCGCCTCTGAAAATGCCGGGGAATGCCACAACATTATTGATTTGATTAGGAAAGTCGGAGCGTCCCGTTCCCACAATCCTTGCACCTGCCTGCTTAGCCTCGTCGGGCATAATTTCCGGCGTAGGATTAGCCATAGCCAAAACAACGGGGTCCTTGTGCATGGATTTAATCATATCCTGTGTAAGAACGCCCGGTGCGGATACGCCGATAAAGATATCCGTGCCTACGATAGCGTCCTTTAAGCCACCCTTTGTCATACCTCTGTTTGTAACCCTTGCGATATCCTCCTTTGAAGGATTAAGCTTTTCTCTGCCCTCGTATATTGCTCCTGTTCTGTCACAAAGAATAACATCCTTTAAGCCGAGAGTCATAAGCAGCTTTGCGATAGCAGTTCCTGCCGCGCCGCATCCGTTGATTACTGCTTTACATTCCGACAGGTCTTTGCCGATAATCTTTGTTGCATTAATTAATGCGGCAGATACAACAACGGCTGTACCGTGTTGGTCGTCGTGGAAGATGGGTATATCACATCTTTGCTTTAGCTTTTCCTCAATTTCAAAGCATCTCGGAGCCGAAATGTCCTCAAGGTTTATTCCGCCGAAGGAGCCTGAAATGTTATAAACCGTTTCAACAAATTCGTCAACATCCTTTGTTCTTACGCAAAGCGGAAATGCGTCAACATCACCGAATTCCTTAAACAGTACGCATTTTCCCTCCATAACGGGCATACCTGCTTCAGGTCCGATGTCGCCGAGACCGAGAACAGCCGTGCCGTCAGTAATTACGGCTACAAGATTGTTTCTTCTTGTAAGCTCATAGCTTTTGTCGTAATCCTTTTGAATTTCAAGGCAGGGCTCTGCAACACCGGGAGTGTAAGCAAGAGACAGAGCCTTGCTGTCTCCGACCTTTGCCTTGGCAATTACTTCAATTTTTCCGTTCCATTCATAATGCTTTTGCAATGATTCTTCGCGAATATTCATTTGGTTTCCCCCTTATTTATATTGATAAAAAAATAACAAAAAGAGAGCAGGTACACTTGGGCAGGATACCCAAGGGCATCTGCCCTCTTTATTAGTTGCTTTAAAAATTATCTTTCAATATGAGAAGTAATCTTCTTTGTTTCAGGATATGGTGTATAGCCATCCTCCCAAGGAAATACATAATCCAAGCCAAGCGCGTCTCTTGTTTCGCATATTTCCTTTTGTACAGCCTCGTTGATAGGCACACCGGAATTTTCTCTCTGCTTCCAGATTTCATATTCCTTTTCGCCTGCTGTGTAAATTCTGTCCTCTCCGGGCGCTTTTTTGGAAGCACGAACTGCACGAAGAATTTCGCCTGTTTTCTTTCTTGTTTCTTCTTCACCGACAAATTTGCTTGTATCGATAGCAAGGAAGAAATGGCCAAGGTGATAAGGAACAAGATTTCCGTTTTCATCCTTGCCGTTTAAAGCCTTGCCGTAGTTTCCGTCCTGAAGAACGGCGGACAGAAGCTCGATAATCATAGCATAGCCGTAGCCCTTGTATCCACCGAGTGCTTCACCGATACCGCCGAGAGCAGTAAGGGCGGCAGAGCCCTCACGAATTCTTTTTAGTGCTACGCCTGCATCTCCCTCAACAGCTTCACCCTCGGAGCCGATAATTGTGCCCGGGTGAACCTCCTCGCCGATTCTCTCGTAATATTCAATCTTGCCGTTTTGTGTAATTGAAGTGGCACAGTCCAAAACGAAATCAAACTTTTCGTCCGACGGAATACCCATAGTAAGCGGATTTGTGCCGAACATACCCTCAACGCCGAAGGTCGGCGCAACGGAGGGTCTTGCGTTTGTTCCCGTAAAGCCGATACAGCCCTGCTCTGTGGCTTGGGTTGCATAGTAGCCTGCAATACCGTAGTGGCAGGAATTTCTTACGGCAACCATACCGAGACCGTATTGCTTTGCCTTGTCGATAGCCATTTGCATAGCCTTGTAGCCGATTACCTGTCCCATACCGTCATGACCGTCAACAACAGCCGTGCACGGCGTTTCCTTTACAACCTCAAAATTTGTAACAGGCTGTTGAATACCTGCAACAATTCTGTCAATATAAATCGGCTTAAATCTGTTACAGCCGTGGCTTTCGATACCTCTTTTATCGGATTCGAGCAGAACATCTGCACAAATTTCCGCATCCTCTCTCGGAACGCCGTAGCCGACAAATGCATCGGTTACAAAATCCGTGATTAAATTCCAAGGACAAATTACTTTTCCCATAGTTCTATCTCCTTTATTATAGTATGTATTTATTATACCACTATATAATTTAAAGTCAATTATCTTTCCCAGTTTCTCGAACGCTCTACGGCACGCTTCCAGTCGCTGTATTTCTTATTGCGAAGCTCCTCGGTCATAGAAGGAATGAAAATTTTATCAACCTGACGGTTTTCCTCAATTTCTGCGGTATCCTTCCATAAGCCGGTTGCAAGGCCTGCAAGATATGCGGCGCCGAGTGCAGTTGCCTCTCGGTTAACGGGACGGTTTACATTACAGCCCGTCATATCTGCCTGCATCTGCATCATAATGTCGGATACGCTTGCACCGCCGTCAACACGCAAATCCTTAAGCCTTATTCCGCTGTCGGATATCATAGCTTCAAGAAGGTCGGTCATCTGATAGGTAATGCTTTCCAAAACGGCACGGCATATATGCTTTTTGTTTATGGAGCGTGTAATGCCTATCATAATGCCCCTTGCATACATATCCCAGTAAGGTGCGCCCAAGCCTGTAAATGCAGGAACAAGGTACAAGCCGTTTGTGTCCTCAACCTGCTCTGCAAGGTCGTCGCACTCCTTGGCTGTGGAAATAAGCTCAAGCTCGTCACGAAGCCATTTTATAACGGAGCCTGCGTTAAATGCGGAGCCCTCAAGGTCGTATGTAACCTTTCCGTCAAGTCCCCAAGCGATGCCTGAAAGAAGATTTGATTTGCTTTCAATTCTTTCCTCGCCTGTGTTCATAAGCAGGAAGCAACCCGTTCCGTAGGTGTTCTTTGCCTGACCTGTTTCAAAGCAGCCCTGACCGAACAAAGCACCCGGCTGGTCACCGATAGCGCCTGCAATAGGAACGCCCTGAATTTCTTCAATGCCTGTAATTTTTGCAACATTGCCATATACACAGCTTGACGGCTTAATTTCAGGAAGCATACACATTGGTATGCCCATTTTTTCACATAGATATTCGTCCCAGCACAGCTTTTCAATGTCAAAAAGCATTGTTCTGCACGCATTGGAATAATCCGTTACATGCACCTTTCCGCCTGTTAAGTTCCAAATAAGCCAGGTGTCTATCGTGCCGAAAAGAAGCTCGCCCTTTTCTGCACGCTCTCTTGCACCCTCAACATTGTCCAAAATCCATTTGATTTTGGTTGCACTGAAATATGCGTCAATCAAAAGACCGGTTGTGCTTTTGATATAATCCGAGAGTCCCTGAGCCTTTAGCTCCTCGCAGTAATCGGCTGTTCGTCTGCACTGCCAAACAATAGCGTTATATATCGGCTTGCCTGTTTCCTTATCCCAGATAACTGTTGTTTCTCTTTGGTTTGTAATTCCGATACCGCAGATTTCGTTGGGATCTATGCTGTCATTGCGTATTGTTCCCATAATAGCGCTGACCATACTGAAAAGAATTTCGTTTGCGTCATGCTCAACCCAACCGTTTTGCGGATAGTATTGTGTAAATTCGTTCTGACTTTTGGCAACGATATTGCCCTTCTTGTCAAAAATAATGGCTCTTGAACTTGTTGTACCCTGGTCCAGCGCCATAACATATTTGCCTGCCATATTAACCCCTTTTCCTTATTATTAATATACTATAATAATTTTACCCTAATTAAACTGATGTGTCAATGCGATAAGATAACGAAAAAACACAACGGCTTTTGGTTAATATAACAAAAAATAAAGCCCTTTTACAAAGGCTTTATATGGTAATACTATTATTATTGCTATTCTTCTGTTTTGCTTTCAATGAAGCTTACGATGTCCTCAACGGTTTTCATATTTTCAATAACGCTGTCGGGAACCTCGATAGAGTATTGATCCTCAATGGTCATAACGATGTCGATGGCGTCAAGAGAATCAGCACCCAAATCATCAATCAAGGAGGAGTTTAACTGAATGTCGTCGTCCTTTACCTCTAATTGATCAATGAGAATTTCTTTTACATCATCAAAAATCATAAATTTACACCCCTTAAAAAAATGTTGTGATAATCTTTTTTATGTGTTATTATCATATTATAAATTTTTCTCTTATTTGTCAATAACCTGTTGACAAAAATGTTTAACTAACTTAAAAGGCAGGATTTGTTATGAAAGTAGTGGAGTCAAGAAGATATATTTACGGACTTACGGGATATCCCTTAGGACATTCCATGAGCCCCGTTATTCATAAAGAGCTTTTTAAGCTGAGTGGGTTTGATGCAACCTACGGCTTAATTGAAACACCTCCCGAAAATCTCGGGCAAGCCTTTAAGGAAACCTTAAGCGGATTGCGTGGCTTTAATGTTACTATCCCACATAAAATTGATATTATTAAATATGTTGATGAACTTTCCTCAAGGGCAGAGCTTTTCGGCGCAGTAAACACGGTTGATGTGCGCGAGGATAAAATCGTAGGTCATAATACGGACTGTGCAGGATTTTTAAGCGCCTTGCAGATGGCTGATATCGAGCTTGAAGGAGATGTTTTGCTGCTCGGCTGCGGCGGTGTTGCAAGAATGATTGCCTTTGAGAGCCTTATTGCAGGCACAAGGCTGACTATTGCGGTAAGAAAAGAGGATATGGACGCTGCAAATATTTTAAAGGGCGAAATTGAGGACAAGCTTAATAAAACCTGCGATATTATTTTACTAACCGAATGTGAGCCTAAATACGATTTGGTTATAAACGGCACGCCTGTGGGTATGTATCCGAAGGTTGACGCCTGCCCTGTGTCAAAGGAGGTTATACAGGGCGCAAGGGCTGTGTTTGATGTAATATATAATCCGCAGGAAACCGTTTTTATAAAATATGCAAAGGAAGCAGGCGTAAAATATTCGGGCGGTCTTTCTATGCTTGTGTGGCAGGCGGCGGTTGCTCAGGAAATCTGGAACGGCGTTAAATTCAGCTTTGAGGACATAGAAAAGGTAATTGCCGTAACTCAAAAGGAGCTTGACAAAAATGAATAATATTGTTTTATGCGGATTTATGGGAAGCGGAAAAACCGTTGTAGGAAAGGAGCTTGCCAAAATTATGGGTATCAAATTTGTTGATACGGACGAAATGATAGAAGCCGAGCAGGGAATTGCTATTAAGGCAATTTTTGCAACTCACGGCGAGGATTATTTCAGAGATTTGGAATTTGAAATGTGCAAAAAGGTTGCCCAAATGAAAAACTGCGTTGTTTCAACAGGCGGGGGAGCTATGACCTTTGAGCGCAATGTTGAAGCCATAAAGCAGGGTGCAAAGATTGTTTTTTTAGATGCCTCGTTTGAAACAATTTGCGACAGAATAGGCGACAGCACAACAAGACCTCTCTTTCAGGACAGGGTTAAGGCAAGACAGCTTTATGACGAGCGCAAGGATAAATATATTTCAGCCGCCGATTATATTATCGACGGAGATATGAGCGCAAGAAAAACCGCGCTCGAAATCGCCGCTATCTTTAAATAATATATAAATTATATTAATATTAAAGGTTACACAATAGTTACAATTATAGAAATTGTTGAAAAATAAAATAACTTATGCTATAATGTCGTAAACCTTAGATGTGTGGTTAAGCATCATTTTCGTAAACGAGGTGTTATCTTAATGAGTGATAACTCAACAAAGAAATTGATAGATCACGATGTCGAGATGTTCAAAAAATACAGAAATCTTCTCGTTGAGCTGACAAGAAAAAATGTTAAGCTCAAATATCGTAATTCTTGGTTAGGTATTTTTTGGAGCTTTCTTCAGCCTTTGCTTAATATGGCCGTTTTGGCTGTTGTATTCGGAAGCTTCTTCGGCGGAGACAGAAAAAATATCGTCTGCTATCCCATTTATCTTTTTACAGGCAGATTGGTGTATGAATTCTTTACTGCATCAACTAAACAGGCTATGGTGTCCTTTAGAAAAAATGCCGCCATTATCAAAAAGGTATATGTACCAAAGTATATGTATCCTTTGTCATCAATTCTATCAACCTTCGTAAACTTTGCAATATCCATGATTTGCTTTATTTGCGTATGGGTATTCTTCAAGCTTACAGGCTTTTCTCACGGAGACCAGCTGCATCTTTCGTGGTATGCGCTTCTGTTTTTTGTTCCTATGCTGATAGCGTTGGTGTTCTCTACGGGTGTCGGTTTAATATTATCGGTTTTAGAGGTCTTTTTTAAGGATATCGAATATATTTGGGAAGTATTTATGAGATTGGCATTATATGTTGTTCCTATCTTATATACTATGGAAATGCTAAAGGACAGACCGTTATTGTCCACCGTTATAAAAATAAATCCGCTTTATTCGCTTATTGAATTATTTAGGGATGTAATGCTGTATAATCAATTCTTTAATCTTAAGCATTTGCTTTATGCAACGGTTGTATCCCTCGCCACCTTTGTTATAGGCGCAATTATTTTCAACTGGAAATCGGACGAAATTGTATATCATCTTTAAAATCTTAGGCTTTATCACATCAGTGATAAAGCCTTTTATAATTGATGCTCCTCTTCATATTCCTTAGAATACGATGTATTTTCCGTTGACGGAATAGGTACTCCCATTTCTGTTTTACCATCGGGCTGAACCGTAGGATTATATACGCTTGCACAATATTTATTTGTTATATCGGGGTCCAATCCGTATTTTTTCTTATAGTCCGTCGTTTTCGTTTTCTTCATATTCATCATCTCCGTTTGTGTCATTATTATTTGCAATTTATAAAAAAATACCACCCGAAAATCGGATGGTACAGATGTTATTTTTTAACAGCCGTGTTTTCCTTGTTTCTGAAAACCACAAGCTTATCATAAATAAATTCGGTTGTGAGATTACATGCCATTGTACAGCCTAAAACGATATATTCGATAGCCGCCAAATCTGCATATTTTTCCGTAAAATAGTTTCCTGCCAAAACGGATACAGGTGTAAATACTGCATAAAAGCAAAGCACCTTAAGCATCGCTATCGGAACATTAGCAGCCGATTTAAAGGTGAATTTTCTGTTGAAGGTAAAATTCCAAACAACCGAAAGAAGCAATGCGATTAAATAAATAGGCCCGTATTCGTTTTGCATAATTCTTTTAAAGGCTTCGTTGTCAGCCATAGCATTTTGTATAAAATCGAGCTTTAATATAACCTCGTTCATCAGCGTAAAGCTTCCTACCTGAATTATACCTGCCGAGGCGGAAAACAAAGCAAATTTGATAAATTGCCAAACGCCGCCCTTGTTAGTTTTACTGTCAGACATATTACATCCTCCTTTATAGGCTATATTATAATGCTTTTTTGCCTGTATTTCAACCTTGCATA
>JBJEPH010000064.1:0-11476 GCA_051881135.1 Eubacterium sp. | reverse complement strand
AAATATCGCTTTAATACTGCATTTTTGACGGGTTCGGATTACTACCGTTACCCTAACGGTAATAATTTGAACAAGCCTAAAACGGCTTGCTTAAAAACAGTTATAGGGCGAAGCCTGCGCGTCGCCCATAACGATATAATGCTGAGTTAATCAGATGGAAAGAATTTCGTCTTCCTTCTTCTTTGTCATAGCTTCTACATTTTTGATATAGCTGTCTGTAAGGTCCTGAAGCTTCTTTTCTCCGTCCTTTTGCTCGTCCTCTGTGATTTCGTTAGCCTTCTTGAGCTTTTTGATATCGTCCATTGAGTCACGGCGAACATTACGAACAGCAACCTTTGCTTCCTCACCGCGCTTTGAAACATCCTTTACAAGAGCCTTTCTGTGCTCCTCTGTAAGCTGTGGGAATGTCAAACGGATAACCTTGCCGTCATTTTGAGGATTAATGCCGATTTCGGCAACATTGATAGCCTTTTCGATATCCTTAAGAGTTGAAGCGTCCCAAGGCTGAATAACAAGAAGTCTCGGCTCGGGAACCGATATAGCAGCCATCTGACCAACCGGTGTGGGAGTGCCGTAGTAATCAACCATTACATTGTTAAGAATGTTAGGATTGGCTCTGCCTGCACGGATAGTAGAAAAATCTCTGTCTAACGAGTCAAGACATTTTTCCATTCTTTGAGTTGTTTTTTCAAAAATTGTTTCCATAATATATCCCTCTCAAAATTAATTTTTAACTGTTGTGCCTATCTTCTCGCCTGAAACAGCACGAAGAATATTATCCGGGTCGTTAAGATTAAATACTATGATAGGCATATCGTTGTCCTTACAAAGCGAAAATGCTGTTGAATCCATAACCTTAAGGTCGCGTGTAATAACCTCCTGGAAGCTAACCTCGTCAAACTTAACGGCATCGTCGAACTTGTTTGGATCCTTATCATATACACCGTCAACATTAGTTGCCTTTAACAAAGCGTCTGCATTAATTTCTACGCTGCGCAGAGCCGCCGCAGTATCGGTTGAAAAGAAGGGCGATCCTGTACCGCAACCGAAGATAACAATTCTTCCCTTTTCGAAATGCCTTATAGCTCTGTTGCGAATATAAGGCTCTGCGATTTGACGCATCTCGATGGCAGTTTGTACTCTTACATCTGCACCGAGCTGCTCAAGAGCATCACACAATGCAAGCGAATTCATTGCCGTTGCCAGCATACCGATATGGTCGGCACGAGTTCTGTCCATATGCTCGCTTGTTCTTCCGCGCCAAAAATTTCCTCCGCCGACAACAATAGCAACCTCGACGCCTGCATCTGCAACCTTTTTTACAGATTTGCAAATGCTTAACACGGTTTCATTATCAATACCCTTACCGGCGGCTCCTGCAAGGACCTCGCCGCTTAGCTTAAGTAAAATTCTCTTATATGCAATGCTCATATAGGAATCCTCCGTATTTTATATTTCCCATATATAATAATATAATTAATAAATAAAGTAAAGTGGATTTTATTAAAAACAGGTTACAAAGTGGTAACAAAAGCATATAAAAACATAAGCCTCCGTAAATACGGAGGCTTATGTTAATTGAATTTGCTCAATGTGCTTGCAACCTCTTCAACGGTTTCATTTCCCGTTGTATCTTCGGTTGCTTCCCCTGTTGTATCTTCGGTTGTTGATTCCGAAGTGTCCGTACCTTCCTCAGTCGAATCGGTAGGAGTTTCGGGTTCGAGTGACTTCTTATACAAATTACGAAGCAATGCAAAATCCTTTGCATTTATAAAATTATCGCCGTTGACATCGAGATAGGTTGAATCGTTTTCCAGCACTCTTCCCGAAGGAACCGTGTTATAGAAAGCATCGTCCCACATCAAATATACGTCAGCCGCCTTAGCAGTTGAAACCAAAGCGCAATGCTTACAGGTATAGGTAATAGTACCTGTTGTATTAACAAGTCTTAAATACTGAAGCTCGTGTCCGAGACCAGCGCCCTCCGTACGCACACGGGTTGTTCCGCACAGAGTACAGGTATCCTGAATATTTTGACCTGTTACACAGTTTGCTTCATTGATAACATTTGATTCGTAATAGCCGTCAATCCACTCCACATGAAGCTTTTCCGCTGACTGAACAGCGCCGCATCTTGTACAGGTCGGCGTTGCAAGATAATGTCCCGGCTGCTCCTCAATCTGTGTATTAACCGTTTGATAATCGTGACCTAACGGGTCAACATCAATAGTATAATTTTCCTTACATACCGTACAGGTTGAAGCCGCTGAGCCGCCTTCTTCACAGGTTGGTGGTACAACAAGCTTGTATGCATTGGGATCGGATTCGTGTCCCAAAGCAGGAACTACCTCTTGATTTGAATAAGAACAACGAGAGCATTCATAGCTGTTGTAGCCGTCCTCCGTGCAGGTCGGTAGCTTTGAGCCACCCTCTGTTTTAATTAGGTCGTGACCTAATGCGTCCGTGTTTTCCTTTTTGGTAAGTGAGCATTTTGAGCACTGATAGTTTGTTTGTCCCTTTGCTGTACAGGTTGCGTCCTCGTGAGAGGTTTCAACCCAATCGTGTCCGCCGTTATTAGGAAGGTCAATCGTTCTCTGCTCGCCGCAGATATCACAGGTATCTACACGGCGTCCGCCGGTGGTACAGGTAGGTGAAAGAACAACATTAGGTGTGTACATCAATTCCACCCAGTCCCTGTGCTCAGGAACAACATTTACGGCATCGCAGTTATTACAGGGATAGTATCTGTAAACATGTCCGTCTTCCTCGGTTTTATCTACAATATCGATATAGACATCTGCATATTCGTGGCCTGTTGCAGGAATATCCTCAACAACATCCGTATCACATTTTGTACAATGTCCTGTTTTTGAGCCGGTTTCGGTACAGGTTGGCTCCTTGGTAACAGTCCAAGACTCAACGGTATGACCGCTTGTTACGGCGTCCATAACCTGAACTGCATTACAGCCCTCAACGCTGCAGGAATAAGTTGTAATAACACCTGTTTGACAGTTACCGCGAGAGCTTGTGGTATAGAAGCCGTCAACCCATACATATTTCTTTCTGAGGGTTGTGCTTTCTTCTGTTTCGGCATGGGTGATATTTGTCTTTTCATCACTGCATCTTGAGCATTTTGTATATGTGCGGATATGACCGTCAACCGCTGTATCATCGGAGGTTGAAACAGTTTGATAATCGTGTCCTAATGCGGCAACCTCACTCCAGGACACAAGCTGTCCGCAATCATTACAAACAGTTTCAGTTTTGCCCTTTTCCGTACAGGTAGCCTGAATAACCGTGTTAACGGTTGTGCTTGAATGGGTGCAATCGTCAAGAGATATAAAGGTGTATCCCCTGTCCTCTGCAAAGGTTTGTGCGGTTGAGCCTGTATGGCCTACAACAGTAAAATCCTGTGATGCTGTCAGCTTGGTATTATTAAACGAAAGCGTTGCAATACTGCATTGAATATTATGTATTGTAGCTTTAAGCAGGAAATAGCAATCGGCAAAGCCACGAGCCGAAATAGTTGTAATTGAGTCGGGGATATCAACCTCGGTCATACCGCAGTTATAGAAAGCCCATTCGCCTATGGTTGTGATATTTTCGCCCCAGTTAATGTATTTGATATTTGTGTCGTTATAAAAGGCTTCAAGAGGCACCTCTGTGATGCCCGAGCCAAAGGTGACGGTGCGAAGACTTGTACAGCCCGTAAACGAAGCGGCTCCGATAGAGGTAACAGAGTCGGGGAAGGTTACGCTTGAAAGCGCAGTACATCCCCTAAAAGCAACGGTTCCGATGGTTTCGAGGCCCTCGGGGAAGGTTATGCTTGTTAATGCAGTACAATCTCTAAACGCGCCGAAGGATGTGGTTTGACCGTCGCGTGTACCCGAGCCGTTTATGGCTTTAAGGGTTGACGGCAGTGACACGCTTGTAAGCGCAGTACAGTTATAGAAGCAATAATCGCCGATTGTTGTAATGCCCTCACCTACTACAACTGAGGTTATATTAGGCTTTACAGAGCTCCATGGCGTCTGCTTGGTTCCCAAAGTTGGAGAAGTTGTATTTCTGAAATCATATGTAGCGCCCGTTCCCGTAAAGGTTAAGGTTCCCGTTGAGCTGTCAAACGACGCCGTAATATTAGGCCCCGCCTCATAGGTTGTAACAGCGCCAAGCGAGCTTACGCCTCCAAACAAAAATGTTGTAGCAGCCAACATCACTGACATTAAAACTGCTGTTATTCTTTTAAAGGTTTTTTTCATAAAAATCACCTGCTTATACATAATTATACACATATATTATAGCACAAAAAATAAATAATGCAATAGGTGAATATCAACTCACCTATTGCATTTTATAATCACTTCCACGGGTATTTTTTCTGAAGGCTGACAAATTCCTCGTAGGTTTTTGCGAAATGGAACTCCTTATTCAAATCGGAATAAAAATAGAGATAATCCGTTTGGGGATAGTTTACGGTTGCGGCGACAATATCCGCACCCGAATTGCTTATAGGTCCTGCCGGCAAGCCGTCACAGCGATAGGTATAATATGCATCATATACCTCCTGCGAAAAGCCTTTTTCATCCCGTAAATCTCTTGCGTAAAAATATGTTACATCCGATTGAAGCTTTGCGCCGTTATTAAGCCTGTTCATAAAAACGGAGGCTATATTTTTTGCTGAGGTTTGACCGAGCGCCTCCTCCTGAACAACGGAGGCAAGTGTGATAAGCTCGAACAAGGTCATATAGTTTTCGTTGCAAAAGCTTTCCATTTCGTCGGTTATGCGCAAATCAAAGGCATCGAGCATTGCGTCGGCTACCTCGTGAGGATCGCTGTTCATACCCAAATCGTAGGTTGCAGGAAACAAAAAGCCCTCTAATTTATAGGCAATCAGCGGATTGTCGGGAACGGTTTCCAAAAAGTCGTAATCGAAGCCGTCCGTGCTTTTGCAAACCTCCAAAAAGGCATCTGCACTGCAGATTTCATTCTTCTCCAAAATATCTGCAATTTCCATACAGTTTGTACCCTCGGGAATACAAACCTTAATAATCTTATGCGATATATCCGGATTCATCAGCTTATTTGCAAGCTCATCGTAGGACATAGAAGCGTTAATATTATATTCGCCGTTTATATATTCCAAATCGGGATAATTCTTATGAAGCCAAGAGGTCCACGCCGTAGTTGACACAATGATTTTATTATCTAAAAGCTTTTCTGCCACCTCGTACTCAAAGTCCTTTGACTCTATTATCAGAGTATAATCGGTATTTTTTTGGTTTTTTCCGTTTATATCGTCGGATATCGCCCTGTAAAACCGCAAGCCGAAGAACGCACAGATTATCAGCGCAAGTATAATTATAGGAATTATAATTTTAAAGGATTTCTTTTTTACCATAACATAATGCACTCCTGTAAAAATATTTTTTTAATATTAGCACAATAAACGAAAAAAGGCAAGCCGCAGAATATACGACCTGCCATATAAATATGCCTTGGTTATGCCTTGGTTTTAACGGCTTTCTTTGCTGTCCAAGACGAATAATATTTTTTGGAATTAACAACCTTATATGTTCTTACCTTAACATAATATGTCTTTTTAGGCTTTAAGTTTTTAACTGTTTTAGACAAGGTTTTTGCGCTCGTTACAGTTATGGTTTTTGCGTTTGACATATCTTTATTTCGTGAATATCTTATTTGATAGCCCTTAATTCCCGAAACCTTGCTCCACTTAACCAAAAAGCCCTTTGATTTTGCTGTTAAGGACGTAATTTTGGTTGCCTTAGGCTTTGCAACGGTAGTAGTTGCAGTTGAGGTCTGCATCGTTGACCTAACGCCTTTGGTTAAGCTGACATTAACGGTTACGGACTTTGTACCGCTCGGAGCATATGACGATGTGGTTGTACCTCCGCTGAAGCACTGCACCCAATAATATAATCCGTTGTAATAAAAGCAGCCGATTCCTATGGTTTTAAACGAAGAATTTAAAATGTTTGCCTTATGACCGCTTGAGTTCATCCACGCATTAACAACCTGACTAGGCGATGTTTGACCGTACGCTATATTTTCACCGGCGGTCTTTTCATAGTCAAATGCCTTGAAGCAATCGTCGCCATTAGGACAGGTGTGCGAAAAGCTGACCGTAAGCTCTGCACCGCGAATCATGGCAGACTTCGTTAGGCCGGAGGTAAGCTTAAGATTAGACAGGCCCTTTGCCGCTCTTTCTTTATTAATAAGGTTTAAAACCTCGGTTGCATAGCTGTAATTGCATTTTCCTGACACAGTCTTTTGGCTTGCGGCATTTGCCGATATTGAGATAGCTAAAGACATTGCCATAACAACAGCAAGAAAAACAGATAATATCTTTTTCATAATAATCCCCTCACTTTAATATATGTTACAGAATGAAATATTAGGGTAACGGTAATAATTCGAACCACGGTTTATCGTGGCAGATATTGCCCTTACTCTTCGTTAAAATACTCGTTAATCCGAAAGGATTAACTGCGTTTTTGCCTCAATTAAGACCAAATCTGCACACGATAAACTGCAAAGCATCAAAAATACTTGTAGTAAAGATGAGATTTGTTGTCTTGAGATGGCAGCCTTGCTGACGCAAGGCAACAGCGAAAGCGACAAATATCGCTTTAATACTGCATTTTTGACGGGTTCGGATTAATACCGTTACCCTAACAAAAAATCTACTATACTATATACATAACTACTGCTTCAGTTCAAGATTTGAATATGAGCCGTTGCTCAAATCCTTGGAAAGAATTTCTTTACCGTCAAATCCTATATAATACTCGCCCTTATTTTTTAAGGTATAGGTTATTTCACCGTCAGTCTCCGCCTCGGTTTTAACGGTTGCAACGACCTTAACATATTTTTTGCCGTCAATCTCTTCTCCGTATTTAGCAACCATAAACGAGCATTCCTTTTTTTCATCCTCGGTTAAGCCGAGTTCCTTTGCAGAATAGCCTTTAATAAGCTCTATTGCTTCACTTTCTTTAATAACAGCCTTATCCGTAGCCAATCTTGTGGTTGTGGAAACGGTTGTCTTTTCGGTTGTTGTTTCTGTTTTCTGCTCTGTATTTGAGCAAGCAGACAGGCAAATGATTAGTGCCGAAGCAATCAGCAAAGCAATTATTTTTTTCATTATTCTTCCCCGCAATATAATTCGTTATACCCATTTTATCACACTGACACAGCTATATCAATATGAACGCAGGAATTTTTTTGGAATAAAAATTCATAAATTTGTAAAAATTATATTGACTTTAACGCTTAAAAGTGCTAAACTCATATTGCAATTAAATAACATTGGAGTAATTCTCCAAGGAAGGAAGTAAACAAAATGACAAAATTTGCAAAAAAAATTACTGCAGTTGCTCTTTCGGCAGTTATGGTTGCCGGAGCATTGGCAGGCTGTTCTGCAGCAACAAATAAGGAAGCAACAGACGCTCCTGCTGCTGACGAAAACAAAACCTACACAGTTGGTATCTGCCAGTTGGTACAGCACCCTGCTCTTGACGAAGCAACAAGAGGCTTCAAGGAAGCGCTTCAGGCTGAGCTTGGCGACAAGGTAACAATAAAGGAAGATAACGCTGCCGGCGATTCTGCTACATGCGCTACCATCTGCAACGGCTTTGTTGCTGATCAGGTTGATTTGATTATGGCAAACGCAACTCCTGCACTTCAGGCTGCAATGACTGCTACATCAACAATTCCGATTATCGGTACATCCGTAACAGACTATGCAACAGCACTTGAAATTAAGGACGAGTGGAAGGGCACAACCGGTATGAACATTACTGGTACATCCGACCTTGCTCCTCTTGCAGAACAAGCTAAAATGATTAAAGAGCTTTGTCCTGATGCCAAGACAGTAGGTATCCTTTACTGCTCTGCTGAGGCTAACTCCGTATATCAGGCAAATGTTGTAACTGAAGAGCTTAAGAAGTTAGGCATTGAAGCAACTGCTTATACAGCAGCTGACACAAACGATATCGCATCAGTAACACAAAAGGCTTGCGACGAGACCGACGTTATTTACATCCCGACCGATAACACAATGGCTTCTGCAACAGGAACAATCGAGCCTATCACATCTAAGGCTAACAAGCCTGTTATCGCAGGTGAGGAAGGCATTGCAAAGGGTTGCGGCGTTGCTACACTTTCAATCAGCTACTACTCAATCGGCTACAAGGCAGGTCAAATGGCTGTTGAAATCCTCAGAGACGGCAAGGACCCATCAACAATGGAAATTGCTTACGCAGAGGAGCTTACAAACAAATATGTTGCTGATAGAGCAACAGCTCTCGGACTTACAATTCCGGACACATACGAAGCAATTGATATGACAGAAGAATAAACAAACAAAGTTAAGGGCAGTTCAAATGAACTGCCCTATTTTTTGTGTAAAACTGATATTAGAAGTGGGTTACCGCACCTGTTTTTGTCAAAACGATGCACCGTCCTTATGTGCTCTCTTGGTCAATCAAGGAACCGTCCCCTATGCATCGCAGTTACCGGGTCACCCCTTGATTTTTAACATTAAGATTTATTTTCTGTATTATTTTTTGTGACACCGAAATTTACTTTTGAACCTAAATATAAAGCCGATATTTTCACCGCGTTTTCTATCAACATAATAAACAATGCTGACAACTCTAATTCATCTATGATTGGGAAAAAGAGCGCCAATAATTCAAAATCGAAAAATAACGGGGCTGTATTAAATATGACAAATAAATTAGTATCAAATATTGCAAGCAAGATCCAAAAAATTATACTTACAGCACAAAATGTCAAATAACATTTTAAATAATCATTTTTATTTTCAAATTTGAATAATCTTCCGAAAAGTATAAACATAACAAAAGAAATTACAATATAGCAAACCGACATAAAAAGATATAGCATATCAAAAAGCGTCGTATCGTGAGCTATCATTGAAAATATAAAATGTCCGGCTAAATAAATCAAAGAAAATATTAAGTTTGAAAGCACAAGTTTTAATGCATTTTTCATATTAATTCCCATAGCCTTTCCGGCTACCAATAGTTTATAAAAAATCCCTAACACCTTATTGTAGCCGGATAAGGCGTATAATGGGAATTTAGCCATATCAAAATTATGCCACAGGCAAATTTTGATGGGTTCGTTTGCGACCGCTCGCAGTGCGAGATGAAGGAAGCAAAAAGAACTGGCAGCGGTCAAAATTCCTATTGGAATTTTGGGTACCGCAACTGGGATACAATCGAAATAGTGTGATTTTTCACACTATTTCTCCTTTAAGATTAAACTGATCTTATTAACAAACCGAGTTTTACTCTGACGGTTTATATGCACAGGGGACGGTTCTCTGTGCATTTTTAATTTTCCTTTACATAATAAACATAGCATAGCTTTGTATATTTGAATTTGTTTTCGTTTTTTCGGTAGGATATTTTGTTCAAACGATAATTGCACAGGGGACGGTTCCTTGTGTTCAATATTTTCTTACAATTCCGATAGATAGTCCCGTCAATCTATTTATCTGTCTTATCGAAATATTTTTACTTCTAAATTCAGATATAAATCCTATCTGCTTTTTTTGTGGAAGTTTTTGATATTCCTCCACTGTTTTACAACCGGAAATTTTTTCAATTATTCTTTTTGCTTCTTCGTCTGTTAATCTAACTAATTTTGTTTCGTAAAAATCTATATGACTATTTGTTTCCGATTCACAATGAAATCTCGAAAACTCACTTAAAGGAAGTATTTCAAGTATTTCACTTGAATCAACAAAGCCATTATTGCTAATATAAGCATTATAACTACTGTATTTGTAGTTTTCACAACGCTCAACAATTCCTGCCTTTACAGGATTTTGATGTATATATCTTATTGCTGACAATAAGTATTCATCATTGTTTATCGGCTCACTTTTGTATCTGTCTTGAAACAGATGCCCCGTTCTTTTATATTTCGTGTTGTACCAATATACATACCTGCTCCCTATCCTTTTAACTATTAAATCAAGATTTTCATTACCCTCTTTTAATAGTAAATGAGCGTGATTGCTCATAAGGCAATAAGCAAACAATTCGAAACCGCTGATTTCTTTACAATCTTTTACAACATTTAGAAACTTCTGATAATCCTCATTTTCCTGAAAAATTTGTTGCTTATTGATTCCGCGAATCATAATATGATATATTCCGCTTTCACTTTTTTGTCTTGCCTGTCTTGGCATATTCATCACCAAGGTTATTCTATCATTTTTCCATAATCTTGTCAACACAAGGAACCGTCCCCTGTGTTATAGAAATACTGAATATAATCGCGCACAAAGCCTAAAGGCCTTCCGTAATTATCGTACTCAAAGAAAAGTATGTCAGTGCCGTCCGTTTGGTCAACCACCAAGCCGTTTTCGTTAACATTAAAGCAGGTCGTAACGCCGTTTACGGTTTTGCTTGTGCGATAGCCGTACTTGTTATATACATACGAATATGTATTTTCGCCTTCGGTAATCTGTTTTAAATTCCTTCCGCTTTCCCATTCGTATGACATATTGCCGTATGTAAGCACATTGCCTATATTGTCATAGGTGAGCGCGGTTTGACAAATTTCGCAAAACTGATTTAAGCTTTAGGGGTGGGGTTATCCACCCCTTTGTTTAGTCAACACAAGGAACCGTCCCCTGTGTTACCCTGTGTTACCCTGTGTTAACCATAATACCAGTTATGCATTCCTTTTCTTTGCCGTAAACTGCTTTAATAATACACAAGCCACGAAAGGAATTATCAAAAGAATCTCGTAGAAAACCCATACCAATATGTCAAGGCTATCACTTAATAAACAAATTGGCGAAAGATAAACGCCCCATAACAAATTCGACAGGCTTTCGTTTATAAAATCAAATATAATAATGCTGATTTTAAACAGAGAAAGAAAAATAACAATTGAAAATAGAGTTAAATAATTCTTTTTTATTCCTAATATAATCCCTGTTGCAATGAGCAAAACAGTGCTTAATATAAAAACTATAAGCTTAATTTTGTATGATGAATTAAATGTAAAGTATTCAATATTGTCATAGTCTAATACTTGTCGGCTTAAACCGTTAATGCGTGATGAAATGTAAAACAAAATTGCCGTTAAGGCTATGTAAATAATTGATATAATGCAATCTCTTTTTATAGACTTTTTCATATTTAAAATCCTTTTTTTACTACAATTTTTAGAAAATCGTTTATTAGATTTTTGGTTGCTAAATAAAACATTTCCTCTTTTGTATATGAAGAATTTAAGTATTTCCAATTTGGATTATCGTATCCAGGTAAATGGTAATAAAATAAAGGAATTATATTACCATTTGCATCTGTAACACTATTTGAATAATACAGATTACCTCCTTTACCACTATGAGATATCATATGCACAGGGGACGGTTCTCTGTGCATATGTTATTTTTTCTTATGAATGAATT
>JBJEPH010000063.1:0-11860 GCA_051881135.1 Eubacterium sp. | reverse complement strand
TGCTGGAATCTTGTTGGGTTTGTTGAGTTACCTGTGATAGAAACGTCAACGCCCTCCTTCCACATAATAGCAACGCCCTCGGTTACATCATTTGCACCGTAGCAGTTAACCTTTGCACGAAGCCCGTCGGAATATGCCTTACGGAATACCTCCTTAACCTCGCCTGTGTAATAATCCATTTCGGTTTCAACATATGTGAAGCCGTTAATTCTTGCAATGATTTGAGCAGCGTCCTTGCCAAGACCGTTAAGGATAACTCTTAAAGGCTGCTTTCTAACCTTGTTTGCCTTTTCAGCGATACCGATAGCACCCTCTGCGGCAGCAAATGATTCGTGACCTGCAAGGAATGCGAAGCACTCGGTTTCCTCCTCAAGAAGCATCTTGCCGAGATTACCGTGGCCGAGACCTACCTTACGCTGATCGGCAACAGAGCCGGGAATACAGAAGGACTGTAAGCCCTCACCGATTGCAGCAGCAGCGTCAGCAGCGTTTGTAACACCCTTCTTAAGAGCGATAGCACAGCCTACTGTGTAAGCCCATTTTGCATTTTCAAAGCAGATTGGCTGAATGCCTTCAACGATTTTATATGGGTCAAAGCCCTTTGCCTGACAGATTTCTCTGCATTCCTCGATTGATTTAATATCGTATTTTTCAAGAACAGCAAGGATTTGCTTTTCTCTTCTTTCATATGATTCAAATAAAGCCATTATAATATCCTCCCTATCTTATTCTTTTCTTGGGTCGATAACCTTAACAGCGTCAGCAACACGGCCGTATTGACCCTGAGCCTTTTCAAATGCTGTATTAGCATCGTCGCCGGCCTTGATGAAGTCCATCATCTTGCCGAAGTTTACAAACTTATAGCCAATGATTTCATTGTCGGCATCAAGAGCAATACCTGTAACATAGCCGTCTGTCATTTCAAGATAACGGGGACCTGCCTTGCGTGTGCCGTACATTGTACCAACCTGAGAGCGAAGACCTTTACCGAGGTCCTCAAGACCTGCGCCGATTACAAGACCATCATCAGAGAAAGCACTCTGTGTACGACCGTAAACGATTTGCAGGAAAAGCTCTCTCATAGCAGTATTGATTGCGTCGCAAACAAGGTCTGTATTAAGAGCTTCAAGAATTGTTCTGCCCGGAAGAATTTCGGAAGCCATAGCCGCAGAATGAGTCATACCTGAGCAACCGATTGTTTCAACAAGAGCTTCTTCAATTATACCGTTTTTAACATTAAGTGTTAATTTGCAAGTACCCTGCTGAGGAGCGCACCAGCCTACACCGTGTGTAAAGCCGGAAATGTCGGTAATTTCCTTTGCCTTAACCCACTTTGCTTCCTCCGGAATAGGAGCAGCACCGTGAGCAACGCCCTGTGCCACAGGACACATTGTTTCAACTTCGTGTGAGTAAACCATTTTCATAACTCCTTACTTTTAACTTCTAAATAAATTTTTATAAAATTTACCGTATATATTATAACCAAATATGCTTCTATGTTCAAGTAAAAAATAAAATAATGTCAAAATTTTGACGAATAAGCAAAACCCCGACATAAACCCTGTACAGTAAAGCCTTAAAATTCGTTGACTGTGGGTTTAATATCGGGATTTATTTTATTTTTTCCAATTGTCTATAAGCTGATTTAGCTCGGTTACATTATGCGTAGTGATGTTGTCGGGATGAATTGACAGTGTTCTTATCATATGTCGCTTTTGATCGACCGTCCACACGGAAAGCTTATAGCCGTTTTTGTGCAAAACCTCGGAAAGCGTTTGGGAGGCATACTGATAAGAGCAGTTAATGCCTATTGCACCCGTGTCGTCAAGAAGCTTTAGAAGCTTTGTTTGATAGTCCTCTGTAAAAATCTTTATTCTTGACGGCGAATAGTTTAAATAATACGCAACCTGCGGAAAATCCTTCTTTACTGCGTCAACCTCAAGTATGTTGATGCCTGTCAAAAATACGGTTTCAAGCAAATCGTATTTTTCAACAAGCTCGCGCAGAGCCTTAAGCGTTCTGACTTCCTTTATATCTAAATTAATGAGTATTCTCGTGTCCTTAACCTTTTTGAAAACCTCTTCAACCTCGACGCCGTCCTTGTTTGTAATAACGATGTCGTGTCCCATAACCAAGGTTCCGTTAGGCCTTTGACGAACATCAATTTCGAGTATATCAACCTTTTGCTCAATAGCCTTATTGATATAATCCATAGAATTGTCGGGAGTGTTAAAGGCGCCCGAATGTGCAGTAATTGTAAAGCCCTTCACTAAATACAACTTCCTCTCCACATAGGATTTATTGAAAGCGTAGGTGATAACGCCTGCCACGAGAGCAACGCTAAGCAGAAACGAAATAACCTGATAACTAAATCGCTTTGCCCAAGTAGGTGTCGCGTTTCGCTTAACAAACCTTTTGAACTTTTGCATTTTAGTGAGCTGTTCTGCCATAAATTCACCTGCCGAACTTAATCTTACTTATTACCTGAATAGTTTGGAGCTTCCTTGGTTATATAAACGTCATGAGGGTGAGATTCAACAAGACCGGCACCTGTAATTCTGATGAATTGTGCCTTGTCGCGAAGCTCCTGAATTGTGTGACAGCCTACATATCCCATACCTGAGCGCAAGCCGCCCATCATTTGGAATACTGTGTCGGACAGAGATCCCTTGTAAGGTACACGACCTTCAACGCCCTCCGGTACAAACTTCTTTGAGCCCTTTTGGAAATATCTGTCTGCCGAGCCGTGATTCATTGCGCCGAGAGAGCCCATACCGCGATAAACCTTAAACTGACGTCCCTGCCAAATTTCTGTTTCGCCCGGTGATTCCTCACAGCCTGCAACAAGCGAGCCAACCATAACCACGCTTCCGCCTGCGGCAAGAGCCTTAACAATTTCACCGCTGTATTTGATACCGCCGTCTGCGATAACGGGAATACCGTACTTGTCTGCCATTTCGGCAGAATCATAAATAGCGGTAATTTGCGGAACTCCGATACCTGCAACAACACGGGTTGTACAAATTGAGCCGGGACCGATACCGATTTTAACTGCGTCTGCGCCTGCCTTGATTAGCGCTTCGGTTGCTTCGGCAGTTGCAACGTTACCTGCGATGAGTGATACATCCGGGAATGCGTTTTTAACCTTTGTTACATTGTTTATAATATTTGCCGAATGGCCGTGAGCAGAGTCGAGAACAAATGCGTCAACGCCTGCGTCATACAAAGCCTGTGCACGAATGAGAACATCATCGGTTACGCCGAGAGCCGCCGCACACAAAAGTCTGTCCTTCTTGTCACGGGCTGTATTAGGATACTTAACTGCTTTTTCGATATCCTTAATTGTTACAAGACCTGTCAGCTTGCCGTCTGTGTCAACGAGAGGAAGCTTTTCAACCTTCGATTTCATCAAAATAGCCTTTGCTTCTTCAAGCGTTGTGCCTGCCATAGCAGTAACAAGCTCGCTTCTCGGAGTCATAACATCAGCGATTTTAACATCAAAATCAGTCATAAAGCGAAGGTCTCTGTTTGTTAAAATTCCAACCAGAGTGCCGTTTTCCTCGCAAATGGGTACGCCGCTTATTTTATATTTACCCATAAGCATATCGGCATCCTTTACACTATGCTGAGGAGAAAGGTAAAACGGATTTGTGATAACGCCGTTTTCACTTCTCTTAACCTTATCTACCTCGGTAGCCTGCTCCTCGATGGTCATATTTTTATGAATAACACCGATACCGCCTTCACGGGCAATGGCAATAGCCATTTTTGATTCGGTAACCGTGTCCATAGCCGCTGTCATCAAGGGTATGTTAAGTGTGATATCCTTTGTCAGCTTTGTTTGCAGTGAAACCTTATCCGGTGTTACATCCGACTCTGCCGGAATCAGAAGAACATCATCAAAGGTCAAGCCTTCTTTAACGAACTTTTCATTATATGCTTTCATATAAAACCTCCCACTTTAAAAATATTTTTACTATCATAACACTTTAGTTATTTTATATCAAGTATTTTTTCTATTTTTATTTAACGGTAACGGATTTAACCTTACTCCATTTTGACATATATGTGGAGGTTTTACCGTTTGAATAGGTTTTTACATATTTTGCCCTTAATCTGACATAATATTTTTTGCCCTTTTTAAGCTTGGTAATTTTCTTTGAGGTTGCCGATGAGGAAAGGTTTATGCTTTTTGCACCGGACATATTCTTTTTTGTGGAATATTGAAGAATGTAGCCCGTGCATTTTACGCTTTTCCACTTTGCCGTTAATGCTCCCTTTGAAGCCGTTAAGCTTACGGAGGGTGTTTTGGGCGCCGTGGTTGTTGTTAGATATGTCCAAGTATTTCCGAAAATCTTTCTTTTGTTTACAAGGGCATATTCCTTGATTTTATAGTTGTAGGTTGTGCTGGAGGACAGATTATCGACCTTATATGTTGTAGTTGACGGACTGCTTATATTTGCCACAAATTTGTATCCGTCCGAGGTTTCACGATAGATATAATAGCCGTCGGCAGCAGATGTAGTTTTGTCCCATTGAAGTGTAATTGAGTTTGAAGCTCTGCTTCCCGACTTAACAGTAAAGCCTGTTGCCTTTTTGGGCGTAATTTTAAATTTTCTGTGTGCAACGGAGCCTGCATATTCGTCCCTGCCGCTTAGCCTAACCTTGCCCTCGCCGGAATCGGTGTTGTTGTAATATGTAACCGAATATTCCGTTGAAGCAACAGCACTTCCGTCAGGTGCTGTAACCGTAACGGACGGTGTTTTCTTTGCTCCGTCATAGGTATAGCTTGTAGCCTGAAGCTTAACCGTGCAGTTTGACAAAAGCGTTTCGTCGGTTTCGTCATAATCCTCTTGGGCAAAATTATCTCTGTAATTTGTGTTGAAATAATCGTTTTCGTAACAGTCTTCGTCGAGATAATGCTGTCTGTCAAAGGAATCCTTGCTTCGAATGGTTTCATAATCAACCAAAAACAAATCGTAGTTTTCTGCCTCGTCATTCCAGGTGCAATCTACAAAATAATACTTCTTATTCAGCTCAACAATGTTCCAAGCGTGACAGCCCTCGTTAGGGTCGGAGGAAACAAAGCGAACCTTGTAGCCCAATTCCCTGCATATTCTGTAAAACGCAAGCGCATATCCCTGACATACGGTTTTGCCTTTTACCAATGCGCCGTATGAGGTGAACGCATAATTGTATTTTTCTATATTACTGCTGTTCATATACCTTAGGGCGTTGTAGTCGTAGGTTGCATTATCGCAGATAAAGTCGTGAACGGCTTTGATTATCTCATAATCGGATTTTCCCGAGGTTTTCAGCGAGCTTACAAAGCTTGCAACAACCGAATCAACCTGCTTTTCCTCGCTTGCAGTGTCACGATAGGCTAATACCATATCCATATCATAAAGATATACACCGTTTTTTAAAACATAGCTCGGAAGCTCCTTTAAGCCAAAGGATGCCAAATGCCAATAAAGATAGTCGCCGTCCGTACTCGAGGAAGAAAATTCGTCGGAGGCCGCCGCCGTAACGCAATCAAGCAGGGTATTGCGAATACCGACATTGGTAAGCTTTTTTTTGCTTGCAAGCCTGAGCCTAAAGCTTGTTTTTCTTGCCATTCCGTTATTTCTAATGATTTTATACAATTCCTTGCCGTCGGTATAATAGGTTTTACCGTTATAGCTGTATTTGCCTGACGGAGTTGTTACGCTTGCAACCTTCAGCGTAGGCATACTGACGCTTGCGGCAAGCGGACTGAATTCTGCTATGGGTATATACTGTATATCCTTTGCAATGGCAGAAAATGCCGGAGCAAAAACAGTGCTTACCATAATTATTGATAAAACAACAGATATTGCTTTTTTAAATTTTTTCATTGTTCTCTTTCTCCAGTTTTTCTACAATCTGACTTACGGTTTGTTCAACCGTGTTTGAATCGCAGTCTATGGTTATATCCGCCCATTTTTCATAAAGCGGAAGCCTTTTGTTGTACATATCCAAAAGCGAGTCGCCTTTCTTTAAAACAACTCCCCTTGTAGTTATGTTTTTAATTCGGCTTACCATTGTTTCATAGCTTAGGTGCAGATAAACAACGGTTCCGCTTTCCTTAAGGTGCTTCATGGCCCTGTCGGAATAAACAACCGAGCCTCCCGTCGCAATAACGGTAGCGCTTATATCCAACTCTGAAACAACCTGCTCCTCGCATTTAAGAAAATAATCTATGCCGTCGCTGTCGATAATGTCCTGCAATCGGCGCTCCTCGATTCCCTGAAGCAAAAGGTCGGTATCAAAAAAGTTTTTCAGCATTGCCTTTGCAGCAAGCACACCGCAGGTTGATTTGCCGCTTCCCGGCATTCCTATTAAAATTACATTTTGCCTGTTCACTGCTTCACACCAACTCTTTTACAGCCCTCAAGCATAGGACATTCACTGCATTTCGGCTTGCGAGCCGTGCAAATATCTCTGCCGAACATCACTATCCTGTGGCAAAAATCCGAGCCCTCGTCCTTTGGAATAATCTTTTTTAGGGCAAATTCTATCTTCTTCGGGTCCTTTTCGCTAACCAAGCCGATACGATTTGATATGCGTATCATATGCGTGTCAACAACAATGCTCTCCTTGCCGTATATATCACCGACGATGAGATTTGCCGTTTTTCTGCCCACTCCGTTAAGGGTAATTAAGTCCTCTATGTTGTCGGGCACAATTCCGCCGAACCTGTCCCTAACTCCCTTTGCCATATCAATTATGGATGCCGCCTTGCTTCTGAAAAATCCGCACGAGCGTATGATATCCTCTATATCCTCAACATTTGCGTTGCAATAATCGTCAAGGGTTTTGTATTTTTCAAAAAGCGCAGGCGTTACGGTATTTACTCTTGCGTCCGTGCATTGCGCCGACAGCCTTACTGCCACCAAAAGCTCAAACGGACCTGAGGCGTTGAGCGAGCATATGGCTTCGGGATATTCTTTTTTTAATACTTCGACGGCAAACAATGCCCTCTCTTTTTTTGTCATAGCTCTGTTCCTTTTATTTTTTCCCAGTATTCCTTATGGCTTTGCTCGTTTTTGTTTTTGCCGTATTCGTAATATTTGGCGTCCTTAATTATATCGGGCAGATATTGCTGAGGGCACCAGTGGTTTTGATACGAATGAGGATACAGATAATGCTGTCCCTTATCCTTAACATCGTCACCGTCAAAATGCTTGTTTTGCAGGCTTCGTGGGATAGGACCTGTTTTTCCCGAACGTACATCTGCAAGCGCGGCGTCTATCGCCGCTTCGCCGCTGTTGGATTTCGGCGAGGTTGCAACCATAATAACTGCGTCGGCAAGCGGTATTCTTGCCTCCGGCAAGCCAACCATCATAGCCGCGTCAACGGCGGCTTTAACTATGGGGATAATTTGCGGATAAGCAAGCCCCACATCCTCACACGCACAAACCATCAGTCGTCGGCAGGCAGAGGGGAGGTCGCCCGCTTCAAGAAGCCTTGCAAGATAATGAAGCGCTGCGTCGGGGTCGGAGCCGCGCATGCTTTTTTGATATGCCGAAACGATGTCGTAATGCTCGTCGCCGTCCCTGTCATATCGCATAGCCGATTTTTGAGTAAGCTCCTGTGCCGTTTGCGGTAAAATTATTTTTTTGCCGTCCCTTGCAGGAGTTGCAAGATAGCAGTTTTCCACGCTGTTCAGCGCCTTTCTTACATCTCCTCCGCAGCCGTTTGCTATCCTGCTGAGCACCTCCTCGTCGTATTCGATTTTAAGACCGTTTTCGTTAGCCAAAAAATCAAATCCGCGTTGCACGGCAGGAATAATATCCTGTGCCTCAACAGCCTTAAATTCAAACACGGTTGAACGGCTTAGTATAGCGGAATAAACATAAAAATACGGGTTTTCCGTTGTTGAAGCAATAAGCGTTATTTTGCCGTTTTCTATGTATTCCAAGAGCGACTGCTGTTGTCTTTTGTTAAAATACTGTATCTCGTCAAGATAAAGCAAAATACCGTTTGGTGCAGAAAAGGTGTCAAGCTCTGCAACAATTTCCTTTATGTCCTTTGTTGAAGCGGAGGTGCCGTTGAGCTTTCTTAACGAGCGATTTGTTTTGTTTGCAATAATTGAAGCAACCGTTGTTTTGCCCACACCCGACGGACCGTAAAAGATAAGGTTTGGTATCTCGCCGTTTTCTATCATATTGTAAAGAGCCTTGCCCTCGCTGAGCAGGTGCCTTTGACCTACCACATCGCTAAGCTCCTTTGGTCTTATTCTGTCTGCTAAAGGATTATTCATCAGAGCTCTCCCTCGAAAAAACGCATCCGCAGAAATTCTGCCGATACAGATTATATTCTCTGCTTAGTTCTATGGAACGCTTATAGCCTTCCTTTTTCTTAAAATCGGACGGAAGCCACGCTATGCCAAGCTCCTTTGCCGTTTCAATGCCGATTTCGTTAATCTTCTGCGAATTTTTAAGCGGACTGATTGACAGCGTGGTGCAGAAGTAATCAAAGCCCTGCTCCCTTGCAAGACGGGCTGTTTTCTCAAGGCGCATACGATAGCATTTAAAGCATCGCTCGCCGCCCTCCCTTGCCTGCTCCAAGCCCTTTGCGATTTCAAGAAAATCGTCATATCGGTATTCGCCCTTAACAAGCTTGATTTTATGCTTTGCAGGCAGGCTTTCTATGAGCCTTTTTTGCTCAAGATATCTTTTTTCAAATTCCGATTTCGGTGATATATTCGGGTTATAATAGAAAACCGTTATATCAAAATAGTTTGACAAATATTCAAGCGTATAGCTCGAGCAGGGAGCACAGCAGGAATGTAACAGAAGCTTCGGCACATATCCGTTTAAGCCTTCTATTATTTTGTCAAGCTCCCTTTGATAGTTAATTTTGTTCATATTACTTACTCAGATAATTTGCAGGGTTTACCTTTGCTCCGTCGATAATCAGCTCAAAGTGGCAATGCGGTCCTGTTGAATTTCCCGTAGAGCCTCCCTTGGCAATTTGCTGTCCCTTTTTAACGCTTTGTCCCACGCTGACCAAAATAGAGGAATTATGCGCATAAAGGGTAACAACCTTTCTGCCCTTTGCGTCTGTTCCGTGGTAAATCATAACATAGTAGCCATAGGAGTAATTAAGACGCTTAACCTTAACAACAATGCCCTTTTGCGCGGCAACAACCTTCGAGCCTGTCGGGTAAGGAAAGTCAATACCCGTATGAGGCTTGCCGTTTCTGTAATGTCCGTAGCTTTGGGATACGGCATAATGTCCGGGTGCAGGATATGTGAGGTTTAAAACTGCGTTTGAGTTTGCATAAAGCGAGCCGTCGTCAAAATTGATTGAGGTGGTATCCTTTTTATGCTCCACGCTGTCTGCATTAGCCGTTGTAACCTCGTCGGGAGCCTTCAGTCCGTTTAACAGATCGTCGATTTCTTTGTCAACCTGTGCGATAAGCTCCTCGTCCTCGTATTTGTATTCGGAATACATTTGCGTCTGCTGTGTATATTGTGCATAAAGAGCGTCACTCTCGGCTCTGTCCTGAGCCAGAGTTATTTTCTTTTGTGCAATTTTTTCTTGATTGCGTTCTATTTTATCCCGTTCGTTTGCAAGCTGAATTCGTTTGTTATCAAGCGATTTTGCGTCAATCTCAAGCCTGTTTTTTTCTTCCTCGATAACTCCCTTTTGCTCGGTAATATCATCCATTCGCCGATTTACCTCTTTTAAAAGGGCGGTATCGCTTTTTGCAACAGCCTTTATCATCTCGTAACGGTTGAAAAGCTGGGACAGGTCACGGCTTGTAATAAGCGCAACCAAAATGCTGTCGCTTCCCGATATGTACATCGCACGCAGACGAAGACAATATGCGTTATAGGTTGTTTCAAATTTGCTCTGAAGCTTTGCCAAATTATCAACAGCGCTATTATATTTTTCCCGAACCTCCGTCAGCTCTGCTTCAAGCGTTGTAATTTGCTTATCCAGCTCGGTAACCTTTGCCTGTGCAGATTTAACCTCGCTGTCGAGTAGGTTAAGCTCCTCGTTTAAATATCCTATTTTTTCGTCAAGCGTTTCTATGTATTCGGCAGTCGTTTTTGCCGCGTCCTCAAATTCCGACAGCTTTTGCTCGCTTTGCTGAAGCTTCAGCTCAAGCTCCTTTTTTTGATTTTCGAGAAGCTGCTGCGCCTCCTCCTCCGTCATTGTGGTTGTTTCGGATACGGACTCGCTGACTGCCTCGCTTGCAGGCTCATCTGCATAAGCGCTTATTCCTAACAGGGAAGCGGTTAAGCAGATGGCTAATATAACTGATAAAGCTTTGCGTGATTTCAAAATTAATTCCTTCTTCTATGGTAAATAATTTGCAGGGTCAACTGCGTGAGATTGGGTTGAGCCGCCGACTCTAACTTCAAAATGGAGATGCGGTCCCGAAGAATTTCCTGTTGAGCCGGAATATGCAATAAGGTCGCCCTTATTTACATGAGAGCCTTCGCTTGCAACCCTCGTATTGTTGTGCGCATAAAGCGTATATACAACCTCGCCCTTGGAGGTTGTTTTGTCGTGACGGATAACAATATATCTTCCGTAGCTGCAATAGCCTCTGCCGTGATATGATTTTTTACAGGTGCTTCTGTTGCAGTGAATATCGGTTGACAAAATTACCGTACCCGACTCTGCGGCAACTATCCTTTGGTCCTCGTTACCCTTTGTTGAAAAGTCACAGCCCGTATGACCGCTGTATGCGCCGAAGGCACAGGTGATGTGCGGATAGCTCGGACACGGATATGTTAGGCTGATATATTTTGATGTCGGCTTTTTTGTTGTAGTAGTGGTTGTGGTAACGGTGGTGGAGGGCTTTGTTGCTTCCTGACCGTTATTTTCCGTATGCTTTGTTGTGGTTGTAGCGGTAGTTGCAGTAGTTGTAGTGGTAGTCGTAGTAGTTGTTGCCTGAGGATACTTTTTATCGGCTTCGGCAATAGCGGCGTCGATGGCGTCAAGCTCCTCCTTTGTTATATCCCTAAATTCTCCGTATTCAAGGCTCTTGTCGTTTAGCTCCTGCAAAAGCTTATTTGCTTCCTTTTGCTGTTGCTCAATCACAAGCCTCTTTTCCTCAACATCATTTTCCTTTTCAATTAGATTTGTCTTTTGAATATTGAGATTGTTTTTGTCGGAGGCAAGAATTTTTTGCGTTTTTATAAGCTCCTCCTGCTTTTCGGACAGCCTTTTCTGTGTGGAAATAATTTCGTCTGTCTGCGCCTTTACGCTGTTTAAAAGTTCCGTGTCACGCTTTGAAATTGAATAAATCATTTGAAGTCGTGTAAGCAGGTTTTCAATGCCGTCGCTCTTAAACAAAAAAGCAAGTGTACTGTCGGTTTCGCCGCTGATATAAATGGCTCTGAGTCTTGCGCAATAAGCCTTATAGGTTTCGTTAAACCTGCCGTTCAGGCTGTCAAGCTCCACAGTGTATTCCGCTATGGCTTGATTAATCTGCTCTATCGTCGCCTTGTTTGTAACGATGTTTTTTTCGAGCGTGGAAATTCTTGTTGTAATCTCGTCGGCTTCCTCCTGTGCAAGCTCAAATTCGTGCTTTAACAAATCGAGCTTTTGGTCAAGAACGCTCAAATATTCCTCAGTGTCCTTTTTTTCTTTTCCTATTTCCTTAAGCTTTTTTTCGGTTTGCTCAAGCCTTTGCTCAAGCTCCTGCCTTTGCTCCTCGATGGTTTGCGCAGGTGTGCTTTTTATGGGAAAAGCGCTTAGAGAGCATATAACGACAACTAATGACAAAATAATCGAAAAAAAGCTTTTACGGTTTTTCATAATAATTCCCATAGCCTTTCCGGCTACAAATAGTATATAAATAATTCCCGACACCTTA
>JBJEPH010000062.1:0-39103 GCA_051881135.1 Eubacterium sp. | reverse complement strand
TTTCTGCCGAGAACGGTAATATAAAGTCTTCCTCTTTTAACCTTTGCCTTTATCTTTTCGCCTGTTAAGCAGGTGCAGGATTCAAAGGTGTTATTTTTCAGTGGTAAGGATAAATATGTTACAGGCATACCCTTTAATATGTGCAGATAAACTGTATCACCCTTAAAGCAGGAGGCATATTTTTTTGTCGGCTTCCATATTCCGCCATGTGTTGCATAAACGCTTTCGCCGTATTTTTTCAGCCAAGTGCCTACCTCTTTCATTCGCTGTGCCTCATTTTCGGCAATACTGCCGTCAGGCTTACAGCCGATGCTCAAAAGGTAGTTTCCGTCACCGCCTGTGCAGTTAACAAGCTGTGTAATTATCTGCTTTTCGCTTTTTATTTTATTCTGCGAATATGCCCAATACTTGCCAAGCGGCATACAGGTTTCCCACATTCTTGTGTTTTGGAAAAAGCCTGTGTGTCCCTCGGGAGTGTCATAATCTCCCGGCAGGCCTGCACGGTTATTTATAATTATGTGGGGTTGAAGCTCTCTTACCGTTTTTTCAAGCTCCACGGAATTCCACATTTCCTTTGTGAACATTCCGCCGTTGTATTCCGCATCCCACCAAAGCAAATCAATTTTGCCGTAATTTGTCATTAGCTCACGAACGGTATTAAACATATATTCCTGATAACGCTTATGCTTTTCTGTAAGATACCATTCCTTGCCGTCCTTCATTTTGTAATATGGTGCCGATTTTGTTGCAACAGCGTCTGCAACGGGAACAGGCTCATAATCGGGGTGAGTCCAGTCACGCTTTGAGTAGTAAACACCGATTTTCAGTCCTGCGTCACGAAACGCATTAATAAGCTCTTTAAGATAATCTCTGCCAAAGGGTGAATTTGTGATTTTATAGTCTGAATATGCCGTGTCCCACATATGAAAGCCGTCGTGGTGCTTTGCGATAATAACAACATATTTAAATCCGCTTTGCTTGGCTATATCTGCCCATTCCCTTGCATTAAATTTTGGAAAAGCAATTTTCTTTGCCCAACCGTCATATTCCTCGTCGGGAATACCGCCCGCCCAAAATGACGGATCCGGCAGTTTTTTTGTAGTTCTTGTCCAGCTGATATCTACCATGCCGATTGCGGAAATGCCTACGTGGAGAAACAAGCCGTACCTCGCCTCACGAAACCACTTTGTATCCTCATCACATGCAAAGGGATAGCTGTTCCAATCTTCTTCGCTGAAATATGTAAATTCGGCACCCTGCTTTGATTTGTCAAACTCACTCTTTTTTAATGAATAACCCATAATTACCTCTTAATTAATATCCATGCACAATCATATTTGGTCAAATAAAAGTTGATTTGTCCGTTCTTGATTTTTATTTGTCTGTTGTTAAATAAATCAATTGCACTGCATCCCTGCGGTACGGGAATTTCATATTTTTTAAAATGATTACTGCGGTTAAAAATAAAATATTCCGTACCGTTTTTTGTTTCCTTTTTGCCGATTTCAAGGGCATCATCAAACTGTGCAGGCTCATAATCCGTATCTAAAATTCTGTGCAGTCTGTCAATTTCGGCATTGGAATATTTGCTGACATAATCACCCGAAAGCACCATACCTCCGCTTGCACGGATATAGATATTATTAAGCTTATAAAATTTTTTCTTTGAAGGGGATTTGCTTCTTATTCCGGCAGGGTCCATTATTTTAGCATTTGCACCGGTCATAATTAAGCAGTCAGGGTCGTTTATCCACAGTTTTTTGTGCATCCAGTTACGGCTGAAGCACTGCTCGGAAAGATTTGCCATATGCCCGACATTTCTGACAACATCGTTTGTTACTCTCATTCCCGTAACCAAGCCGAGCGATGGCCACATCGGTGCATTACAGCCGAGAATGAATGCATTATCTCCCGTTGCTTTCCAGAATGCTTCCATACCTCTGCGGTATGCCTCGACTGCCGTAGCATTTTTATCATAACGATTGCCAAAGGGCAGGGCACCCCACACATTTGCATCAAGCTTGTAATATTTTACGCCCCAATTATTATAAATCTCACGCACAGTATCATAAATGAACCTTTGTGTATCGGGATTTGTTCCGTCAAGCATATACCAAGGGGCGTCACGCCAGCCTCTAAAGGTAACACCCTCACAGCAAAGGGGATTACCGTTTTCGTCCTTAACAAAGTAATCGGGATGCTCCTTTAAAAGCCTGCTTTTTTGCGACGCAATGAATGGTGCAAGCCATATGGCAGGCTCAAAGCCCGCTTTTCTTATATCGTTACAGATATCCTTCATAGGACGGTCAAATTTGTCACTCGTTTCAAGCCAGTCACCCATAAATGGCTGAAAGCCGTCGTCAATTTGTATGTATTTAAGCTCCGGAGCTTTTTCCTTTATAACCTTTAGATTATCAAAAATATCCTTTTCCGAAATATCGGGACCTATGCAGTACCAGGAGCACCAGCCAACAGGCATTTCACAGTATTTTTTTACAGGATGATTTTTGCTTATTATCTGTGCAAATTTTTCTAAAATCTCATTTCTTTCACCTTTAAGAATAACCATATCCTCAAGGGCGATTTCTTCTCCTGCGTTTAATTCGAGATTTTCAAGGCATTGCACAATCTGCATTTGCGTACTGTTTACACGGATTTCCGTGCGAAAACGATTACAGCTTGCCGCACCGATTAAAACAGTATTTTTGCCTGAACCAATGAGGGCGTAGTTATAAACAGTTTCATAACCGTTTGTTTGAGGCATTTTGTAATGACCCTTATCCGAATAGCCTGTAAAGGCATCAAAGCTTCCAAAAGTACCTCTATACTGTGTAAGCTTCTGATAGCCGTCGCCGTAAAACGCAGTATTCGGTGCAAAACCGTGTTCACTGCTGAACAGTACAGTCTCCTTAATTTTTGCCTTATTACTTACTGAAAAAGAAAAGCTGTATGATCCGTTTTCTTCGTTAATTTTGAAATCGGCAGGTGTTTTTATGCCGTTACTGTCTAAAATATACGGTGATTTGAAATTCATATATTGCTCCTTTTAAATTTCCCATTTTTCTAAAATTTGCTTTGCCGTATCAATAACATCACTTGTTTCGGGATTTGGATATTCTTTATAATCCCTTAGCCATTTCAGCTCAAATTCGTTAAGCTCTCTGCCGAATTTGTATGAGCGGTATCTGCTCCTGCCGGCATATCCGTTACCTTTTCTTATAAAAAATATCCGTTTATGTTCAAGGCAATAGAATGCTTTTTAGTAGAATTTACTCCAGCGAACATAATAGTACTCTTTTATAAGTCCGCTCCACTCACGCCAGGCGTAATCATAAAGAGCGTATGTTGTACCGTTTATGTCGCCCCATTGGGTGAGCAGGGTTCTTGCGTTCAGGTCAAAATATTTTCTTTCCTGCTCATCTGTTGCAAGTGCGTGAGCGTCGTTTATCCACCGTGAAAGGCAAAATTCCTTTCTATGTGATAACAGATTATCTATATCATCAAGGAGTTCTAATTGCTCTTTTGCAATTTTTTTGACTGATGAAATGTCTTTTGCTTTATATGCTTTTGCAAAATCAAGCTGTCGGTTATAAAAACGGTTGCTCATTGCCTGTCTTACAAGGTCGCAAAGGTCATACTGATAGGCGTCGGAGCTTTCAAAATCATTGCTTACTGACAAAAACATATCAACTGCTTTTTCAAAATTATCGGTATTGTAATATGGCTTCACAACACAACAGGGACCTGTTTTAACAGGTATCATCTGCGGTCTTGCCGCAACTGCAGAGCCTACCTCGTTTTCTTCATATCCGTCGCTTTTGTAGCAGGTTTCAAGCAGAATATTCCAAGCCTTTCTAAGCGTTTCATCGTATTTGCCGTAACGGCGGAGAATATAGTTGTCAAGCCATTTGTCAATGTCAATGTCACTTGAGGAGGTCAGCAGTTCAAACTGCAAATCATACACAACGGGATTTTGTTCAATTCCCTCCATAAACATACCCGTGCCTACAACATTTGCACCATTATCTTTAAGGGCTTTATAGACATTCCTGCTGTGCTTTTCAAGCTTGCCCTGCATTGAGTTTTTACCGCCGAAATCGTGTAGCATACCCGATACAACCGGATAACCCCAGCAATTATCTGTCTTAGGCGTTTTTTCACTGTTCAAATCCAAAATCAACAGTCTGTCCTTCGGCACGGCACGAACAATACCCTCACGCATTGTCCAAGCCTGCATAACCCATATGGAGCTTTTGTCAAAGCTTTCATACAAATTGTTAATTGCCCTGCCTACCTCGTTAAGATATTTAGCGGTCTTTTTAGGAGGAGTGCCCTCGTGAAACGGATCGCAGGCAATGAAATGATGATTGCCGAAAAGTCTGTCCATCGTTTGCAGATAAACAGTTCCGAATTCTTTAAACAAAGGGTCAAGAGGGTCAAGCTGAGCGGTTTTAGGATAACCGCACCAGCCTCTTTGCATAAGGATTTTTGCCTTTGGAAATTTCTTTTTTAGCAGAACGGGAACGTGCCCCGAAAAGCCCTGCTGAATAGGGTACATACCTAATTCTATGTTTCTGTTTAAAATTTTTCTGCCAAGCTCTAAGCGTTCATAAATATATTTTTCATCACTTGGGGGAAGATAGCCCTCGATATTTGTCATCAACTGCCAAGCCCAAAAGGCAGGTCCCGAAACAGAATTTAAAGCTTCCTCCTTGGTAAAGCCGAATTCAAGCAATGCTTCGTACCAAACAGCCTCCGTGCCAACAACGGCAAGGGGCATATTGATACCGTTCATTGCCATAAAGTCAATTTCCTTTTCCCAACGGTCAAAATTCCACCAGCACATTGAATAATCAAGTGTGCAGTAGTTCATATATACACGGTATTTCTGCTCGATAGTTTTTGAAAATTCACCCTCAAACATAACAAGGCTTTCAATATTTATCTCTGTATTTGCACACCAGGATAATTGAACATTGCAATATTTTTTAAGATATTCATATATACCGTGAAAGGCAGAGATATAGTTGTTTGCCTTAACATACAGCCTGCCGTCTTCGGCTGTTACGGCATAATAATCCTTTTCTCTGCTTTCAAAGGAAACGATGATATCATTTTTGAATTTTCGTAAATTTCTTTCTAAAAAGCCTGTTACAATTTTATCCATAAAATCACCATAAAATTATATAAACATATTTTCAACTGCTTTAGCAGATTTTATTGACAGTCTATCTGAATAAAGAGGTACAGGAATCTCGTTATATACATTTGAAATACCGAATTTCGTTTTAGGTGCCGTGCGGATAATTAAGGTTGAATTGCTTTCAATATACTGCTTATAATCTCTCAAATGCATAACAAATTTTCGGTCAATGTTAAAGTAATCGTTGATAAGCGTTTTACCACTGAACACCTGCAAATTAAGCCCATCAAAATCAAATTCAAGCACCACATCAAAACGGTTTTTAAGTATATCCTTAGGTATTTTCAGTTCATAATAACTGCGTTTGCCTGTGGAATAAAGGAAATAATTGTAAGGTAATTTTTGATTGCTTGTTTTTGTCAATGTAATTTCATTTATTAGGTCGGTATCGGTTATCTGCTCGCAAATAATTTTACCGTTATCGCAGTGAACCGTGCCGTTAAGGAAATATGGTTTTCCGTCAATAAAATGAAACTGCGTTGCTTTTTCATAAGGGATAACGATGATTTTAACATCATCAATAACTGTTGCGTTTTCACTGAAATCAAGGGGAATTTCCTTTCCGTCAACGGAGCATTTAGGGCTAATACCCTCACATTCGGCAAAATAGCAAACAGTCTTACCGTCAGCTACCGTTTTAGCAATGGGCTGTGCAAGAATATAGTCAAAATTCACCGAACCGAGCTTTATGTTAAACGGATAGAAAAACATAGTACCGGCTTTTATATCAATGCTCGGTAGGTTAACAGTTTTATCGTTGATTGTAAAAGTAACATTTACATCCTTGAAATCCTTATATTTCAAGCCTTTTTCGTATGCGCTTGCAAAGAAATATCCGCTTGTATTCTCATCTGCTCTGACGGAGCATTTTAGGAATGAAATATCAGCCGGATTACTGCTTTGCCATTTTGGAAAATATGCCTGCTTTGTGCAGATTTCATTATCAAATTCGCTGATAAACAGGTGCATAAGCCGTAGCCTGTCACCGTGAGAACGACACACACCGTAACGGCTGATAGGTGCCTGAAAATCGTAGTCAATAATCGGGTAATTATTCGGATAACCTGTTAATCGGTTTTCCTGCATAAGCCTGTCGTTAGGGTTTGCACCGCCGCAGAACATATAGTAGCCAAGCCAGTTTACACCGCTTGCAAACTTTGCAAAGCCAACGCCGTAGCCGTCCTTTTCGCTTATATACGGTCTGCGGTGCTGTGTTACCTGATTGCCCGGTCCTGTTTCGCAGGAGGCATAAGGAACATCATCGTAAGCGCCCTTTACCTCTGCATTGCTTTTGAACAAATCTCCGCCGATTTCTCCCTCTGTTTTTGCAGGAGTTATGGCAAAGCGGTTGTTAGGCTTAAGTGCGGTTTTGCCGTGAGTCCACGGTGCGTCGGGATAACCGCCCATCAAGGGCAAAAAGTCATTATCAGGCTTGCCCGACGGCCATGCAGTCATAGTGAAAAACGGTGTCTTAAATCCGATTTCTTCTGCGATTTTGCGGAGAGTTCTTATATGCTCAGTTGAGCCGGTGTATTCATTTTCAAGCTGAATACCGATTACCGTTTCACCGTCAAGATAAGGCTCAACCTCTTTGTATAACCCTTGCCAAAAATCCTTAACCTCGGCAAGATATTTTGGATTGTCACACCTCTTCTTTGCCATTTTGTTTATGTGTTTAGGGAAACCGCCACGGATAACCTCGCCGTGACACCAGGGACCTATACGCAGAATACAGGGCATATCAATATCCCTGCAAATTGACAGAAATGCAGAAATATCATTATTACCCGAAAAGTCAAACTGCCCTTTTATCTCCTCGTGGTAATTCCAAAACACATACGTAGATACGGTATTGATACCGCACTCACGCATTTTGAGAAGCGTTTCTCTCCACCGTTCTCTCGGCAGTCTTGAAAAATGCAGTTCACCTGCAATGACAGTATAAGGCTTGCCGTTTTTAGTGAAATACTGCGTGTTTACACCGTAAGAACTCTCGATATTTGAATAATTAAAGCTTCCTGCTTTAACCTCTTTGGGCTTTGCGTTAATTTCTATTTTCATATCAGCACCTATTTAATAAAGCTTTTCCATTTTCTATTTGCCGAAAATGCAAAAAGCGATGTTAATAATGCGGAAATTATCCAAATTACTATAACTGCATTCCAGCCTGCTTTTTGAGAAACTGCACCGAAGCCGTAGGACGACACGGCACATCCGATATATGCAAATGAATTAAGCAATCCTGTTGCACTTGAGGTGTGTCCGTTTTCGGCAAATCTAACAGGCACACGGGAAATTATAAGATAATTCAGAGAATACATTGACATTGTTGTTAATGCCAAAAGAATTATTGAAGCAGTAACGGGAATTTTGCCGATGAATAGTAACAGTATCATCGGAATAAGCGCAAATATTGCACAAATTCCTGCCGTTTTCATTTCATTACAGCCGAGCTTTTTGTAAAGCGGTGTGATTATGTATGCTCCGAAAGCGTTAAATATCGGAAGCACAACTGTTAAAAACACCGAAAATGACGGCAAAACACCGTATTCCTCCGTTATCATTGTAGGCACCCAGTTTGTTATGCCGTCCCTCATCATTCCGTGTAGGAAGGACGGTATAATAATTATCAAAAGTCCCGACGATACAATAACAGGCAGAAATCCCGACCTTGCATTTTCGTCTCTTTTTTCATTTTTTACAGAAGACCTTGTCATTGATTTCTCTGAGGAAAGCACAGACAAAAGTCCAAATAGAAACGCTGCTAAAATAACTGCACCGCCGCAGATGAAAATATTATTCCAGCTTGAATATTTTATTATAATTGTTGAGCAAAGGTAGGCACACACGGTACCCACAGGCAAAGAGAGTGCAATATTAAGCACAGCCTTTTCGCGCAGCTTACTGTTTATTGTTTGCGAAAACACACGCAAAAGCGGAGCCCAAAGCATTGATTGAAAAATGCCGTTTGCTCCCCATATTACTGCCATAAGCACAAGCGATTTTGTAAATGCCATCGAAAAGCAGCAGACAGAGCTACCTAAGGCGCCAAGCAAAACCATTGCAAAGGGATTTACTCTGTCGCCTGCGATACCGCTTATAATCTGACCTGCACCGTAGCAGATAAAAAAGGCTGTTCCCACAAGTCCTATCTGACCTTTAGTGTATATACCGTCGCTTACTACCGAAGCGATAGCAGCAGAATAGCAGGTTCTGCCGAAATACGCAGACGCATATATAACCCACAAGGCTATAACAATGAGTCTGCTTTTTTTAATGTCGTCTAATGTATATTTTATCATTTAAGTAATTCCTCTGCGCGTTTTGATAATGCAAGAAATGTTGTCCTGTCCGTGATGCTCTGTGTGCCGTGGCGTGTTGAATGACCGCCGTGGTCGGATGCAATAACAACAAGCCAGTCCTCTTCCTCAAAGGTCTTTCTGCTTTTAATTTCCTTAAGCAGCTTATATGAAAGTCTGTCAAGGTTGCATACTCCCGATACATATCTGTAATTACCGTCACCGAAGCCTGTGCCGTGTCCGTTTATATCGGGATTTTCAAAAATACCGAAAATGAAATCATCAGCGCTTTGTATTCTTTCCTTTAAATTATTAAACAGTTCTTCGTCTGTTTCAAATTTAAAGTAAAACTGATTTAATCCTTTGCTTTGTGCAAATTCTATTTCGTTTTTATATGTGTTGTCAAAATGTATGGGCCAAATTGCACTGAAGGAGGTTTGATAGCCTTTGACAGATAATGCTTTTAACACGGTTGGATAATCCTCGTCAAGCGACCATTCAATGCCCTGCTTCCAAGGATTTTTCATCCATTTTCCGCAAAGGGCAGACGCCCAGCCCTGAGCCGTGCTCGTTTCCTGTGGGTCATTTTCTTCACCGCCGACATATGTGATATACAGACCGCCGTTTTCTTTTAATGCTGAAACAGCACTGTAAACAGCCGTATCGTTAGCGCCGCTGACCTTCTCATCGTCGCTTTTAATCAAATATTTCATTGCATCTGCTCTGCATCCGTCCCAGCCGATAAAAAGACATTTAGGGTTTTTCTTCGACTTTTCAAAATGACCAAGTATAGCCTTTGAAATAACCGTTTGCGCCATTCTCGTTTCATAGGTATTATCAAATATTCCCTTTGCGTTAACTGAATTTATGTATTTCTTATTTCCAAACATACCGCACCTCAGTCTATTACAATGTTTTCAATATTTACATTTTGATTATCAGCTTTGCCGTTTATCGTAATGAGGGTTCCTCCTGTTTCCTCTGCAAAGTTCCATGGTACAGGCGACGGACCTGTTTTAAGTCCGTATGTATATGTTATTCCGTCATAGGTTATGCTTGCATTATTTTCGTGGTCGTGACCGCAGAAAACATATTTTGTTGAGCCAAGCTCCTTGCATTTTTCAATAAATCCCGAATTAACAGGGGAGGCACTCGGAAGATAATCGCATATACCGAAGCCGTATTCTTCGGGTATTGTATAGCTTCCGTCCTCGTTAGCAATTCCGTATTTTTCAACAGCCTCTCTAAACTCAGGTTGTGCAAAATGAGAAAATGTCATTGACGGTACAGTTCTGCCTGCCGATTTTTCAATACCCTTAATATTCCATTCATACCAGGCTATCTGCTCATAGCCCATATACACCTCTTTTGTGTCGCCGTTGTCGTATTTGATATATTCGCCGTTGTCAAAAAGAAAAAGAGAATAAACGGGTTCGCTGTTTTCCGTTATGTTGATAACATAATTTCCGCAGCCGTAGAGATTTGACGGACCCTTTTCCATAAGGCAGTATTCGGATTTCATATATTTATCCGCCTGCCAGTTTCGGCTTGTGGTGGGTATTTCGCTGTCGTGATTGCCGAAAGCGGTTGCCCACGGAATTTTATAGCCGTCCATATGCTTAATGAAATTGTTTATTGAAAATCTGCTTGCAAGGGCGGAAAGATTATCACCGGGCAACACGATTAAATCCGGCTGTGTCTTTTCAACAAGTGCGTCCATTTGCTCATAGCATTTTTTGTTTTCACCCAAATCCGACCACAATTGAGTATCCGTAAACATCAGAATTTTGAAATCCTCACGCTCCTTTGCAACTGTTTGAATTTTTGAAATATCAAATTCATCACCTGCGCTCCATATCTGCGTGTGCTTTTCGCCTGTTAAAGGAAAAAACAGCACCCCTGCAACTATCAAAATAATTGTAAGCAAAATGCAAATACAAATTCTTATAGCTTTCAAAATTCTCTTTTTCTTTGTCATCTTATTTTCTCCTTATTTTACATTATAACCGTCATATCCCCGTGAATAATATTTTTCATCAAAGGGGATATTCGTTGCTATCCAGGTGGTTCTTTCTTCAAGGCTTTGCTCGCCGTGGCCTTTACCGATACCGCCGTGGTCATTTGCAAAAATAACAAGCCATTCCTCATTATTATTCTTTTCTCTTTCGGCAACAGCCTGTAAAACAGAATAAGCATACATATCACAATTGATTACTGCACCTGTATATTCCGTGCTTGCACCAAATCCGAAATTATGACCTGCCGTATCAATATTATGAAAAATACCGCATATGATATCGTCGCCTGCCTCCATTCTTTCAAGTATGTAATCACGCATACCAGTATCATAGGGCGCTGATGCTGACGGTGCTTCCGGCGCAATGAAATTATAAAGCTCAAGTGAGTCGGCCTTTGTTCTTTTCAGCTTATCCTTTTTTACACGGTCGATATCACAAATATGCATAGGAAGATTTTTGTGCATAACGAGCCTTACCTCTTCCTTTAAGTTTACATCAAAATACTGGTCCCAGTCAAATGCAACGGCAGTATTTAAACCTTTTTCTGCATATTCAAGCATAAAGGTTTTGTACTGCAGGTTTTTCGAATCGTCATTAGTAATTATTCCGTGTTTATTGCCCCAAACACCCGTAAAATGAGAGGTCCAGCACGAAGAAGTTGATGTTGTTTGTTGTGTATCAGTTCCTGCTTCGCCACCGCAGTAGGCAAGATAAACACCGCCTTTTTTCCGTAACTCGTCAATACCGCTGACGCCGGTTTTAGAATTATCGGCACTGTCAAGAACGTAGGGCAGAGCATCTGCACGCATACCGTCAAAGCCAACAAACAAAACCTTGCGTACCTTTCCGTTAGGGGCAACTGCCTTGCCGTTAATAATATCACATTCGTCAAGGAAATCGTGAATGTGGTTATATGTCTGATATTCGGGAATGGATGTATCAACTGTATTAGTCCAAAAAGGATATTGCGAAACCTTTTGCAGATATTGCGCATCTGCTTCAACCTTTTTCTCCTTTTTGCAGGAGGAAAGTGATAATAATGCAACGGAAACAGAGCCGACAACAGCAATAGTGGCTATAAGTATCTTATGGGGGTTCATTTTAAATACTCCTTTATGTCATCTTTATATTTTTATTTTACTACCTGTGAAAAGTAAAAAATTAAGAAAATATGCTGTAAAGTTTAGAAAATCTGCTGTTTTCTGTGATTGTATTTCTAAACTATCAGGCAGAATTTCTAAAGGAAAAGGAAATATTTATGCTATAATTAAAGCATAGCACATAAAGGAGAATTATTCAATGAATACACCCTTGAAATTCAATTACGACTATTCTGAATGTATGGTTATGAAATTAGGAATGGCTTTTCCCGACAGAGAAAATGTGGGCAAAAGCAAGGTGCTCCTTACCTTTGAGGAAGCACTTGAATACATTAAAAAGATTGATAATATCACGCAGGAAATAACAAAAATATACTATCTTGTAGGCTGGCAGTATCTCGGCCACGATGATAAATATCCCGATTTCTTTGAGGTCAACGAAGCACTGAAAAGAGAGCAGGACGAAACTGCTTGGGATAGCTTTAAGTGGCTTTCGGATGAGGCTAAAAAATATCATTCCGTTATAAGCGTTCATATCAATTTTAACGACGCTTACGATAACGCCCCGTCCTTTGACGATTTTGTGAAGGCAGGTGCTTTGATAAGAAAGAAAAACGGCAAGCCCCACGCTATTGAAAAATACAACGGCAGAAAATGCTACAAAACCTGCCACAAGGCTTATTGGGAATCGGGACTGTTTAAAAGACAACTTGACCGATTCGTTGATACATTCCCGTTTATTGCCGAAGCAGGCACAATTCATGTAGATAATTTTCAGTGCTACAAAAATTATGCGCCCTTTGTCAGCATCAAGGAAATGCAAAACGCAAGGCGCAAAATGATAGAATATGTAAAATCAAAGGGCATTGACATCACCTCGGAATTTACATACAAGGAAAGCGAAAGATTGCCTAACAGACCTATATTTGGATTGCCGAGAGACCATTTCAAATCTTCTTCAATGGATACGGTAGGCTTGATACCGCTTAGCTGGTGGTGCTACCGTATGACCGATGATGAATTGCTTGAGTATCCTCCCCAAATTTACTGCGGTGGGGAATTCAGAGAGAAAATTCTAAACAATATTTTCTACGGCAATATGCACGGCGAGGACATTGTAACAAAAAGCAATCCTGATTGGGCAAATGATTTTATATATCGTTTTGCCACATATCAGGTTCCGTGCCATTTTCTCAACACACACAAAAGGCTTGCCATAAAAGGCAAAGGGAGTAATAAATATTGCGAATTTTCCGACGGAATCGTTTCCTATGCTAAAGGCAGAATAATCACGCAAAACGGAAAAATCATTAAAGACGGCGACACTCTTTTTATGCCTGTTGTTCAAAAGGACAGCACCTACATTGCATACAGTAAAAACGGCGACTGCCGTGATTGGAGCATTACAGAAGCCGATAAAGCAACGGCAGAGATTTACCGTATATCCGAAAACGGCAATGAATATATAAGGGATATTCCCATCAACAGCAATAAACTGCATCTCAATATCCCCGAGCAAATCGGATACATCGTTGTTTTAAAATAGAAGCTTGCTTAACGGTAGCATTCCAAACCCGTCAAAAACAATACCCCTCAACCAATTACTCGGTTGAGGGGTATTTGCTATGCAGAAAATCTATGCAAAAGCTTTTCTGCATCAGTTGCTTTCAACACCTTGCCCTGTGAAACAACCTTTTCATTGACCACAAGTGCAGGCATACTCATAACGCCGTATTCCATAACCTTTTGCATATCGGTGATATATTCAACCTCAATGTTCAAGCCAAGATTTTTGACTGCATACTTTATGTTTTCATACATTTCGTGACAGGATTTGCACCCCGCACCCAAGACCTTTATACAGCAAATACCGTCTTTTGCTTCAGGACGGCAATCATTTGTAATTTCGCTGACTTCACTTGTAGGGCAACCGCAATTGCAAGTGCACGCAGGAGTCTTTTTTTCTTCCTTTTTCTTTCCAAAATTAAATAATGACATAATGAATTACCTCCAAAAAATTATAATATAAGCGGTTGAATAAGGTTAAAGCAATATCCGACAATTATAATTCCAACCGTACAAATTGCAATGAAAATACCAAGCAGCTTTGGTTTTACTGCTTTGCGCAGCATAATCATTGACGGCAGGGAAAGCGTTGTAACACCCATCATAAATGAAAGCACCACGCCGAGTAATGCACCCTTAGCAAGCAGAGCCTCTGCAATGGGAATTGTGCCGAATATATCGGCATACATAGGAACACCTGCAATAGTCGCAAGGATAACGCCGAACGGATTATCGTTTCCAAGGACCTTTACGATAAATTCTTCGGGTATCCAGTTATGAATAATTGCTCCGATTCCTACACCGATAAGCACATACGGAAAAACCTTTTTTGCAGTTGAAAGCACCTGTTCCCACGAGTATTTAAGACGGTCTTTAAAATGCAATTTCTCCTGAGGAATATCAATGGAGTGTCCGTTTCTAATAAATTCCTCAACTTGATTTTCAAGGTGCAGTTTTTCAATCAGCGTTCCACCTAAAACTGCAATTACAAGTCCGAGTACAACATAAATAACTGCTACCTTCCAGCCGAAAACGCTCATTAAAAGCACAAGGCTTCCGAGGTCAACCATAGGCGAGGAAATTAGAAATGAAAAGGTAACGCCAAGGGGGAGCCCTGCACTTGTAAAGCCTATAAACAACGGAATAGACGAGCAGGAGCAAAAGGGTGTTACCGTACCAAGCAGTGCGGCAACAATATTTGCTCCTATTCCGTGAAATCTGCCGAGTATTCTTTTTGTCCTCTCAGGCGGAAAATAGCTTTGAATGTACGAGATAATCAAAATCAAAATTCCCAAGAGAACCATAATTTTTATGGTATCGTAAATAAAAAAACGAATACTGCCGCCGATTTTACTTTCAATATCCAAGCCGATTAATACTAACAGCTTTGAAATAACCTCATAAAGCCATTGCATACCAAGTATTTGATTTTGAATAAAATCCCAAATGCTTCTTATAATTTGCATCAGCATCATCCTTTCATATATACAAATTGAAATATATCGATATATTACCTTTAAAATAAATCGTGCTATTTACACGATTTATTCGCAACAGCTGCAATCCGTACCATTGACCGCGGTTAGTTCATTTAAAATTTTCTTTGCTTGATTAGCACCGCTTACGGAAATTGAATAGTGCATCCATTTGCCCTCTTTTCTACCCACAACGATTCCGCTGTCGCACAATATTTTCATATGATGTGAAAGAGTCGGCTGAGTTATATTCAATTCCTCAAGAATTTTACAGGCACATTTTTCACCACTGCAAAGAAGCTTTAAAATTTTCACCCTATTTTCATCGCACAAGGCTTTAAAAATAAGTGCAGTTTTCTTTTCATCAATATTCATTTTAACACTTCCATAGATAATTGTCTATGTGTATTATATGCGATACATTCACATTTGTCAATATGTTTTTTAGAGCTTAATACAATTTATGCTATTAGATAAATCCCTATATTTTGCCAAATAAAATGATAGCTTTCGTCGTTTTGTAAAGATATATTGTTTAATGACGATATATTTTAGGGTAATCTACTATTCGTAGGATGACAAATGTCTTTTCATATACTATAATTATTATAGCGGAGGGAATATGCTATGAATAATGAAAATATTGGAAAATTCATTTCTGCGATCAGAAAAGAAAAGCAAATGAGTCAAAAAGAATTGGCAAAAAAATTGAATATCACCGATAAAGCTATATCAAAGTGGGAAACCGGGAAGGGAGCGCCGGATGTTTCAAATTTAATTCCGCTTGCAGACATATTAGAGGTTTCTGTTACGGAAATACTTAACGGCAAAAGAATTATTAATGATGTAAAGGAAGAAAACGAAGCTGTTGTTCAAGCTATCAAAAGCACAGAAAAAACCGGTAAGAAAAATACAATCAAGGCAATTATATCAGTTATGCTGATTCTTGCCGTTATTATATCAACTGTCTATATTGGATGGTTTGCATATTGGGGCAGACGGCATTTGGTATTATACGAAATTGATACCGTGTATCTAACGCAAATAGACACACCGCAAGAAGTAGGATACCGTTATGATGTAGAGGTTACTGCACATAATTGGTTAATCAATCCTTTTAGTATGTACAGCTATGATTTGAGGCCGTATATCGGCGGCGAACAGGAATTCGGTTACAATGGCGGAACATCCGGAAATGTAACCATAAAAGGTTTAAAAGAAACAACCTTTAAACTTGAAGGAATGCTTTATACCGCTTTAGATGAACAAACTGCAATGAATAATTTTTTACAGCTAAGCTTTACTCCGCAGGATTCAGAGCTTGCTGCCTTAAGCTTATATATGCAAGACCATCAGGATGTAAAATTTGTATTTAGGTAGGGTACCGATTACTATCGTTACCCAGTATATGCTTTTCGAAAGGGTTTTGTGCTTGAACTGACAGCCAATCTGTGATATTATAGTTCAAAAATATATATGCTTTAGGAGGTCATTGCCGCTATGCTTGATATTTATACGGAATTGAGCGCTCAAGGCTCGCCGATTTCACTTAACTCCTTTGATAATGAGTATTTCATCCTTGAGTTAAAGAAAACAAACGATAGCATAAATGCCGTATTTACCGCAAAAAAGGATATAACTATGTCAAAGCTCATTCTCAAAGGTAAAAGAGAATTTGCAGATAATGAGCTGTTTTATGCTAACGGTTATCAGGCTTGGACTACATCAAGAGAGTTTTCCAAAAACGATAAGCTTAACGGCTTGATTAATGCGGCTAAAATAACAAAAGCCCTAAAGCATTTTGCAGGACTTTCGGGCGATTATCATTTTGAAAGCTATGGCGAGATTGGTAAATTCCATTCGTACACATATTGCTATTTTCGTGAAAAAGGCAAAAGAGATATTACTCTTTACGGTTCAAAAAGTGAACGAAAGGGCTTTACTGTATTTGAGGTTGATATGCCAAATGGTATATTTAACATCAAAAAGGATGTTGAGGGTCTCTCTCTTAAAGAAGGTCAGAAATACGAAATGTTTGATATTGCCGTCATCAGCGGTGATATGGATGAGGTTATGGACAAATATTTCTTTGACTTTGTGGGATGCAAAAAGCCTGCCATAAATCATCTTTCAGGCTATACCTCTTGGTACAACTATTTTCAAAACATCAACGAGGATATTATTCTGCGTGACCTTAACGGATTGGACAGAGCCTCCGACGAGGTAAATATTTTCCAGGTTGATGACGGCTATCAGCAGGCTGTGGGAGATTGGCTTATCACCGATAAATCAAAATTCCCTAACGGAATGAAATACATTGCAGATAAAATTCACGAAAAGGGCTACAAGGCGGGAATTTGGCTTGCGCCCTTTAGCGCACAGGTTAAGTCCGAGATCGCAAGTAAGCACCCCGACTGGCTGTTAAGACACAATCGTAACGGTAAAAAAATGCTCGGTTGTCAAGGCTGGGGCGGTGCATATACGCTTGATATTTATAACGCCGAAGCAAGAGCTTACATCAAGAAGGTGTTTGATACCGTTCTTAACGAATGGGGCTTTGATATGGTTAAGCTTGACTTTTTGTACAGCCAATGCATTGAGCCGAGAAACGGAAAAACCCGTGGTGAGATTATGTGCGACGGCGTTGATTTGCTGCGCGAGGCCTGCGGTGACAAATGGATACTCGGCTGCGGTGTGCCTATCGGTGCGTGTATGGGTATTTTCGACGCCTGCCGTATCAGCTGTGACGCAAACAAGGACTGGAAATTCAGCGTCAAAAACGGAGTCAGCACAAGCGCGCTGTTAAATCTGTTTAAAATAAATGCAGAAATCCCATCATCACAAAATGCAATAATTAACACGGTCTTCAGAAATCATCTTGATGGCAGAGCATTTTGCAACGACCCCGATGTATTCTTTTTGCGTGATATTAATATCGGCTACAACGAAAATCAAAAGCTGCTTCACGGCAAGATTAATTCCGTTTGCGGAAATGTACTTTTTGTTTCCGATAATGCCGGCGATTTTGATGATAAAAAAATCCTTACCCTTAAAAACTTTTTTAAGGATAAGGAATATAAGGTTACCCTTGCCGAATATGTCGGAAAGGATGATATCCAACTGAGCTTTACCGAAAACGGCGAAGCAAAAAGCCTTGTTTTCAATCTCGTAACAGGTGAAAGCAATGTTTTGGAATGCATAGACTTAAATCAATAATCATATATTGCAACCCAATAATCAGAGTCAAAGGGCGATTTCCCTTACAGCAGGTCAAATACCTTCCAGCTAACTACGGTTACGCCCCTTTGCTTCGCTCTCTCAAGCAGACATCCGCTTTTAAGTATTTGGTATTCAAAAACTCTTTTTTGCCATTCGCCCTGAGCGTCGTCAATGGGGAGCGCAGGATGCAAAAACATTTCGGTAACGCCGTCAATGCAGTTATCAACAGCGTCAAGATAATATTTTTCAAGCGTGTTGCGGCTGCCTATTCTGCTTATGGACCAAGGGTTTGAAACAAGGTCATCAAGCATTTTTACACCTCTTTTTTCGCCTGAGCGTACAATCATTTGCTGATATCTTTTTATAATTTGCGGAACATTTCTTCCAAGCTGTCTTTCAAGAAAACCGCTTGTTTTCGGAAATCTGTAAGGCAGCTTATGCTCTTCACAGAAATTAAATGCATCGAGATAAAACCTTCTGCCGTTAATTCCGTATAGCGTTGCACAGTGATTATCTGCGTGGTCAACTGTACCGCCGTTATCGGTTATAAAACGATATTGCTCCTCGAGCTCCTGCCTTACATCCTTTCTTTTAGCTTTAAAAACTAAATCCTTTTGATTATGCGGCAAGCCGTTTTCAAATGATTTTCCGTTTGAAAGGCTTTGCCATTTTTTATTTTCGTCATCCGAATTGATAGTAAGGTGAACGCCGACATCAATATTGCTTTTCTTTGAATATTCAACAGCGTCCTTTGCATAGGGCGCAACGGCAAGCAAGGAGGTTGATGTGATAAGATTATTTTCCAACAGTTCAATTATTGCACTGTTTTGCTGACGGTTGTATCCGAAATCGTCAGCATTAATAATAAGGAATTTACTCATTTTCTTTACGCTCCGGCAGTTTTAAGAAAAATGATACAACACTTGCCAATATCATAGCCACAAACGGAAATACGCAAAGCAAAACCTTTGCGGCAAGGGCAGGGTTGTCGCCGGGTTCGTCACCGCTTACAAAGCCGAAGCATTTGGATGCAACAAAGAATGCCAGGGAGGTATAAAGGCCGTTAAGCCTGTTCATAACGCCCATAAGGCTGTTAATTATGCCCTCTCTTTTAACACCGTTTCGCTGATAATCGTCATCAATTATTTTTGCACCGATGCAATCCATTGTGGTAAGACAGGCGGCAATGCCGAAGCCCATAACTGCCGCAACTGCAATTGCAACAGGCAGTATCTTTGCAAAATAAAGCGGAATAAAGCCCACGGCCATAACTATAAAGCCCGTTCTCCAAATTGTCATTACAGGCAGCTTTTTAGAAATTCTTGACCAAACCAATATACCTATAACCGCAACGCCCAAAACTATGCCGAGCATAACGGTTGTTGAGCTTCCGCCGAGTCCGAGAGTGTATTTAACATAAAACGGCAATGCCTGTGAAATAAGGGCAAAGGCTGAAGAATAAAATGCACCTGCAAAGCCAAAAATCCAGAAATGCGGATTTTTGATAAGCGCAATAATACTGTCGATAATTCTCGGCTTTTCAAGCTCCTCGTAATCGGTGCTCTCACGACAGCCTAAGAAGCAGTACATCATAACTGCAATTGCAAGCACACCGTAAATGAGAGAGGTTAAACGATATCCGATTTTTTCGGTAATCATAGGTGTAAGCGCAATACTGATAGCCATTGCAAAAAGCTGACATATTTGGCGTATGCCGTTTGTTTTTGCTCTTTCGTTATCGCTTTGGAAAAGCTCGGGAAACAATGCACCGTAGTTTGCATTTACAAGCGAATCAAGGGTTCCGGTGAGTATATACATCAAAAGCATATAGATGAATAGCATTCCTTTTTCGCTTTCAACAAATGATGGAACATTATAAAACAGTATAAAGCAAAGCACCAACAACGGCGCACCGATAATCAGCCAGGGTCTGCGCCTGCCCCATTTTGTGCGTGTTCTGTCGGACAAAAATCCGTAAACAGGGTTATCTATTGCATCAACAAATGTATAGATAAGCAGAATAGCTGCGTATTTATCCATTTCAAGTCCAAGCATATCAACATAGAAGATGGCGGCAAATGACTTGAACATATTAATCGGCATTGAGGTTCCGAACATACCTATGCCGTATCTAAACGGCGTTGTTTTTTTTAGCGTTGTATTTTTTGGCATAATTGTATTCTCCTATCTAAAATAAATCGGGTTTGAAATTGCGGTAATCATTTTTGCTTTTCCGATTCCCTTTAATGCTTTTATATATGCAAACCTTACCTTTTCAAGCTTAACCTCTGCTTTGCCGTTGTCAAGCTTAATGCTTTTTTCTCCCTTGTCTGTAACAAGCACTAAGCCGCCTGCATTACTCTCTGCGATAATGGGAATATCAGAGCTGTATTCGGCAGTGTCACCCATTGAAAATTTTCCGTATTTCAGGTTAAGGCGCACACCGTCAACTCCTTCGCTTACAAAAGCCCTTCCTCCTTTTACAGCGTCTAAAATATCCTCGGGTGCAGGCGATTTTGCATATACGCCTGTTACGGGATTACCAAGCCTTGCAAAGCTTTTAGGCTTATGAAAATCACTGCCTCCCACGATGGGAAGCCTTCTGCCGTTGCAAAGCATATCGGTCCACCATTTTATTGCGTCCGTATTTGTTTTGCGCATTGGCCCGTTCCAGATTTCAACCATATCAAAGGCTTCATCATCGTCCCAAATATACGGACAAAATCTGCATTTCGGATGATTTACCGAAATAACGGCGCCCTTTGAACGCGCATTTGAAATAAGTGTCTGCATATCCTCCTTTGTATTTGCAACAAAAGAGCTTTCAAAGGGATTTGGCACTCCGAAAAAGTTCATATGACCTTTATAATGGGTCCATTCAACCGCCGGAATAAATGTCAAGCCGTCAATATGCGGCAGACATAGGTTTTCCGAGAAATTATTATGATTTGCAAGGGCAATGAAATCAAGTCCCATGTCTTTAGCAAGCTTGCCTGCCTCGTAGGCGCTTAGCTTACCGTCCGATGCGGTTGTGTGGATATGCAAATCTCCGAAAAGGAGCCGTTCTCCTTTAAGCTTAAAATCAATATCATATGTAACATCAACGCCCTCGGGCATTATATGATATGCACCGATAATGATTTTCCATTTTCCCGAGTTAATGGGCTGACACAAATATCCGGGCGAAGAATTATATTCACCAACGCTTACGGATTTGTGAGCGCTTCCCGACCATCCGAGAAAATTACCTCTTTCATCCTCAATGCCTATATCAACCGTGTTCGACGGCTTTAGGTCCGAAAGAAATCCTTTGCCCTTACGAAAATAATCATAGGTGATTGTAATTTTCTCAACATTATCAGGCACGTCAAAGGGTATGGTATAATATGTACCCTCTCTGTCATTTGAAATGTGGTGACGGAGTATCAATAATATCACCCCTTCATAAGATTTTTCTGATTTTATTATATAATATATCAATGCTTAATTCTTGCTATAATTTAAGAAAAACAGGTGATTTTTTTAACTTTTTTATATATTGTTGACAAAATTACATATAAAATGATAAGATTTCATTATAATGATGGGGTGAGAGGGTGTGTGCAAATTGAACATAAATTCAAATGAAAGAGATAATAATTTGGCAATATTGGTGGATTATCACAACAATAAATCCCTAAACAGATACGGTGTTGCGTGTCATTGGTGGAATTCCGAAGCCACATCACTGCATTACCATAATTTTTATGAATTTTTTATCGTGACAAGCGGTGAAGCAGTTCACGAAATAAACGGGGAACACCGAAAGCTGCACAAGGGAACGCTGCAGCTTATTCAACCCAAGGACAGCCACAGAATTGTATCCTCACCGTCAAAAAAATGCACCCACATAAATATCAGCGTAACTCCCGATAAGCTTGAGACGATTTGCACAGCGCTTGATATTTCGCTTGCCGAGCTTATTGAAAACGCTGAGGCTGTTACAAATTTATCTGTAAGCGAGCTTGAATACTTTATCAAAATAGCCGAAAGAATCAGCCTGCTCCACTTCAACGCTGATGAAAAATTTCGTGTGCTCGTTTGCGAAATGATTGTTGAAGCCGTTTGTATTTTTTATAAAAATACGGCTTCGTCGGGGCTTGACTGTCCTGATTGGTTTACAGATATACTCGACAAAATTCATTCTCCGAAATATTGCGACTGCTCAGCAAATGATGTTTATAAGCTTGCAGGCTTTTCACCGCCTGTTGTGATTGAGCAATTTAAAAAGCACACGGGGAAAACTGTTGTTGAATATCTCAAAAGCATTAAAATGAACAAGGCTTGTGAGCTTTTGAAAAACACCGATACCCCCATTATCGACATTTCAAGCATACTCGGTTATGCAAGCCTAAGCCATTTTAACAGAATATTTAAGGAATGCTTGGGAATTACCCCTGCGGCATACAGAAAATCAAAGCAAAAGGAAATAAGCGTTATCCGTCACAAATTGTAGTTTGCAGGCGGCTTAATTATTTCAACACTTTGAGTAAATTTACAATTCGGTAATTGTCCTAAGCTTATGCTTTCGCTTTGAATTTAATTTGAAAATAAACAGAATAGGCTCAGGGATTTTGCTCCCTGAGCCTGCCTTATTTTTACTCTGCTAAATATTTTGTTATACTGTGTGCCGCAACATTTCCCTCGCCCACTGCCTTTGCGATTTGATACGGTCTGCCCGTGCAGTCGCCTGCCGCAAAGCAGCCTGCTATATTTGTTTCGCAATTACGGTTAACCGCGATATGTGCATCGTCCGTTTCAAGTCCGTTTAGTATTGTTGCAGGTGCAACGGCGCTTCGAAGAAAAAACGCACCGTCAACATTTATTATTCTGCCATCGGTTAATTCAATACCTAAAACCTTATTTTCGCCGACAACTGCCTTCATAGGCTTATCTAAAATTTCAACATTCTCTGCCTTAACATCAACATCATCATAATTAGCAAAAAGATAAACCTTATCGGCAATCTCTGCAAGATATTTAACCTCGTGCTCATATCTTTCGTTGCCGCAGAAAACGGCAATGCTCTTACCCTTATATAGAAAGCCGTCACAGGTTGCACAATAGCTGACGCCGTGACCTAAAAGCTCAAGCTCGTTTTTAATGCCCTTGCCGGACACAGCGCCGATAGTCAAAAGAACTGCTTTAGCCTTGTAAATATCATTATTGGCAAGCACCATAAAATCATTACCCAATTTACTGATTTGAGTTACCATTTTATCGGTTAGCTCCAAGCCTGAGGATTTAATTTGATTTCTAAACCTGTCGTTAAGCTCTTTGCCAGAAATCAATTCAAAGCCTGCATAGTTTGCAATTTTTTCGCTTTTTTCAACCTTGTCGCTTAGTGCGTTTGTGCCAAACCAAACGATGCTTTTGTTGTGGACATTAAGCGTTAATGCGGCGGAAAGTCCGGCAGGACCTGCGCCGATAATTGCAACATCATAAATGTCAACCTTTTTGGCGGATTTATAATCGTTTTCCTTCATATCAGCTTATCACCTCGAATTGAGATTTTTCCCATATTATTTTATATAATACATCAAATAATAAAAATTGCAATGATATTATTAAAAAACAAATAAATCCCCCTAGGTGCTCGAAAAAGCCTCAATACTGCACTAAGGGGATTGTTTTATGTAAAGAAATATATTAAATGTATAAATATTCGCCGAAACGGCTTCGCATATCTTGGAATTTATTTATTGCTTAATGCGGCAATCCAATAATATATTGGGATAATTAAAAACAGTATCCAAGCATATTTCCACGCGCCTGTATAAAATCCGATTATTAAAAATACGGATACAATTATTTCCGGTATCGGCAAAAGTAATCTGAATGCTCGTTTTGTTCCGCCCTTGCAGGCAATGGCAAAACGGTAGTAAATGGGAATTGTTAAAAATACTATCCACGACGGATGCCAGGCATCAAGTAAAAATCCAAGTCCTACATAAAGAATTGTTATAAGAATAGGGAAGGGGAATTTAAGCATTTTTTTAGTCAATTCCGGATAAAGTCCGAAATCGTTGGCTTTAGACAGTATGGATTTTATTTTACCCTTAATATCCTTCTTGGTATTGCTTTGCGTCTTAATAACAACCTTGTCGTTATCGGTGTTAAGCATTTCATCAACTGAAATGCCGTAAAGCTTTGCCAAATCTATTAGGTTATCAACGCTCGGTGAGGATTCAGCCCTCTCCCATTTTGAAACAGCCTGACGGCTGATTCCTAATTTCTCTGCCAAAACATCCTGACTGTAACCGTTTGCTTTTCTTAATTGCTGCAATCTGTTTGCTGTCATTAAATCCATATTTTTATTTCCTTTCAATATATAAATTGTTTTATTATATCCATTCTTTTATTATTTGAGGGTTTTTGAAGATTTCATTAAGCCTGTTTATAAACGGTGTAATATCGCCCATATCAAGTGCTCTATGGTCAAAAGCAATAGTCAACGGAAGCTTTTTGCCTGCCGTAACAGTATCGTCGTCGTTTACAACGGCAACCCTTTGAATTGAGCCGATGGCTATTGCACACACCTGCGGCGGTATTATTTCAAGCAGAGTGCAATCTCCGTTCCAGTCGCGGCATATTGAACCTAAATTTGAAACTGTAATGGTTCCTTGTTCAATATCGCTTTTTGTTAATCTGTCTGTCTCGGGAATTGAATAATAATCCTTTTTTGCCTTGCCCTTTAAGGTTTTTACCTTATGCTTTCCTGTTTTTGAGCCGACAAGCCTGTTAATTGTCTGAATTATTTTTCCGTTCTTTAATCCGGTTAAGGTGTTATCCAAGGAAACCTCAAACATAACCTCGTTCATATCGGAATTGTTTGCTCTCCTTACAGCGTCGGCAACGGAGTCACGCATTTGGCTCATTGATTTATTATGCATATTGTGCATATTAATTGTCATCATTTCGCCGGTTTTAAGTATCATTGGCATTGAGATATTAATTTCATCTATTGTTTTAACATTGCCTCTAACCAATTTTCTGTTAAATTCGATATGTGAGTTCATAACAGGACAGGCCTTTAAGCCCTCAACAATAATGCGAAGCATAACGGTATTAATGCTTATTTTTGTTTCCTTTGAAGAATTTTTATTTATTTCTTCAAGAATCTTTAAAAGTCCTGTTACCTCAGGATTGTATGTTACAACAGCGTGAGGAATTGTTTCCCAGCTCTCGCTTGTCATATTTGATACAATTTTTCGTGCTATTCCAAAATGCTCTTGATTTTTTACAGTTAAGTTTTGCTTCATTCTTTATTCTCCTAAATGTGTTTTTGATAAATTTTGTGATTGCCTAACCACAACTACAACTTACACCATAAAACAAAAAATTGCTACAAACTTTAGTTTACAAAGCCTTTTTTATTTCGCAACCTTTGGTTGCAATTGCATAGGGTAACGGTAAACTGTGGTTCGGATTACTACCGTTACCCTAAAATAAGTAATTTTTATGATTTATTGCGTATTTTCCGCCTCTTTGATAGCTCGGGCTGGCTTCATCATAATTGCAATATGCTTAATTTTAGGAAATTCCCGTTCGATGCAATCGTGTATTTCCTCTGCAATTTTGTCGCTTTCAGCCAAGGTTATGCTTTCGTCAGCCAATACCTTTAAGTCAACATAAATTTTGTTTCCGAATTCTCTTGTTTGAATATGCTCTATACCCAAGGCGTTTGGATTTTTCTTTGCACATTCAACAATTTCGTTTTCGATATCCTCACTGCAGGAATGGTCAACCATCTTTTTTATTGCGTCAACAAAAACATCGTATGCCGCTTTAAGAATAAATGCGCAAATTACCAAGCTTGCCGCAGGGTCAAACCACTCATATCCCATCCTTGCACCCACTACGCCTATCAGCGAGCCGATGGATGAAAGTGCATCGCTTCTGTGATGCCATGCGTCTGCCATTAGCGCTCCGCTGTCAAGCTCCCTTGCGTAGTGCCTTGTGTACCAATACATAGCTTCCTTACATATAATGGAAACAATTGCCGCTATCATCGCAAGCAGTCCGGGAGCCTGCATTGCTTCATAAGCGTGCGAGGTTAAATTTTCAACCGCTCTGTGTCCTATAAACAGTCCTGTTACGCCTAAAATTATTGCAAGCACTATGGCTGCAACCGACTCTAATCTTTCGTGACCGTACGGATGCTCCCTGTCGGAATCCTTTGAGGAAAGCTTTACCCCGATAATAACAATAATACTGCTGAACACATCGGATGCAGAATGAACAGCGTCGGATATCATTGCGGCAGAATGAGCAATTATGCCTGCAAGTAGCTTCAAAAGCGCCAAGATAATATTACCTATAATGCTGACATTTGAAACCTTTATTGCAGTTTTTTCAAAGTCCTGCCTGATTGAATTACATTCTTCGTTTTTCATATTCGTACCCCCTACATAATAATGTATGATTACTCTTTAAATCATATTATGGTTTGCGGGATATACAAACATAAAGCCCACGAAACCAGCAATGTAGCTTACTGTCCCGTGGGCGAATTGACCACTGTTACTTTCGTAACCCGGCTCCGAGCCGAAGCTCCGGCCTGTTCAGTTTGTACTGTAGATGATTTGCAGTGCAAAGAGTTAATGTGATTTTATCATAACAATGTCAAAATGTCAAATGATTTATTCCCATCAATCGAGTACCTGATAGTATGCCGAAAAATTATTCATTTTTTCTTCAAACTTATCCTTTGGCTGTTCCTTAGGAACCTCGATGGGATATTTGCCCGTAAAGCATCCGTCACAAAAGCCAACCGTGGCATTTTCGGCAAGCCTGTGGGTTGCTTCAACCGAAAGATATGCAAGCGAGTCAACGCCGATAACCTCAGCGATTTTTTCAACCGTATCATATTTGCAGGCTATCAGGTTTTCCTGACTGTCAACATCCGTTCCGAAATAGCAGGGATGCTTAAAGGGAGGGGAGGACACCCTCATATGCACCTCTGTTGCACCTGCTTCGCGAAGCAGATTAACAATTCTTGCGCAGGTCGTTCCGCGAACAATGGAGTCGTCAATCATAATAACTCTTTTACCCTCGATATTTTTCTTTATGGCATTTAGCTTAATTCTAACGGCGTCCTCGCGCTGATTTTGACTTGGCTGAATAAAGCTTCTGCCGATGTATCTGTTTTTAATAAATCCTATTCCGTACGGTATTCCGCTTTCGTTTGCATATCCGAGAGCCGCATCCAAGCCGCTGTCGGGAACGCCTATAACTATGTCGGCGTCAACAGGACTTTCCTTTGCAAGAAAAGCACCTGCTCTCATACGGGCATGCTCAACAGACGCGCTGTCTATAACGCTGTCGGGCCTTGCAAAATAGATATATTCAAACACGCAAAGCGTTCCCTTGCTTTTGCAGTGTGTTTTGTTGGAATGAATACCGTTTGCGTCTATTGTCACTATTTCGCCCGGCAACACATCTCTTACAAATTTTGCACCCAAGGTATCAAGTGCACAGCTTTCACTGCTTACGCACCACGCTCCGTCAGCGGTTTTTCCTATGCAGAGAGGTCTGAAGCCGTTAGGGTCGCGAAAGGCTATCATTTTTGTAGCCGTCATTACTATACAGGAATAAGCGCCCTTTAGATGCGGCATTGTTTTTTCGATTGCCTCCTCCGTGCTTTTTGAATACAGACGGTTTGACACAATGGTATATGCGATGGATTCCGTATCGCTTGTGCCGTGAAAAATTCCGCCGTTAAGCTCAAATGCTTTTCGTATATCGCTTGCGTTAACCAAATTTCCGTTGTGCGCCACAGCAAGATTACCCTTTATATGCCTTATAACAAGAGGCTGAATATTGTTTATGTTTTTGCCTCCGGTTGTGGAATATCTTACATGGCCTATTGCCATATTGCCCATACCGAGATGCTCAAGCCTGTCCTTTGTGAAAACATCGGGAACAAGCCCGTCACCCTTATGATGAGTAAAAACTCCGTCGTCGTTGACGGCTATGCCACAGCTTTCCTGGCCTCTGTGCTGTAAGGCGTAAAGCGCAAGATAAACGGATTGTGCAACATAGGTTGTTTTGTTTTCGAATATACCGAAAACGCCGCATTCCTCGTGTAATGAATTAAACATAAAGTTTCCCTCCAATATTTAAAGCACCCTGATGGCAGGGTGCTTTTGTGCTTTAGTTAGGTGTGTATAGGTTGGCATAAGGGCGAGAAGTAGCAGGCACTAATTTCTTAAAGCCCTTTGACATAATAAGCTTGTAATCAGCGTCAAAATATTTGCAGTATTTCTTTACATATGAAGTAAGCTCCTTCATATCCTCATCGTCAAGATTAACAACCTTGATATTACTGCTTAAGTTCTCCTTAGGAAAGCTTCCGCGAACAAATATTTTTCCGCCGTGCATACCGGAAGCGCAGTGTGTGCCGAAAAGCTTTTCGCCTCGCTTCATATTAAGTCCGAGCAAAACGATGGTTCCGCCCGCCATATATTCGCCGAGAAAGGAGCCTGCGCTTTGACCGATAACAAGAACAGGGCGCATCTCCCTGAATTCCTTCATATGAATTCCGCCTCGGCACGCAACATTATCCTTAATATAAATCTGGCCGTCACGCATACCGTAGCCCATAGCGTCACCGCTGTGACCGTGTACGATAATTTCACCGCCGTTCATTGTGTTGCCGACAGCGTCCTGACAGTTGCCGAAAACCTCAACCGTGCCGCCGTTAAGATAGCAAGCCATATCGTTTCCGGGTGTACCGTAAATCTCAATTTTTTTGCCGTTGTCAAGCGCACAGCCGATATAACGCTGTCCGTTTACATCCTTAACTATGCACTTGCTTTTCCTTTGGAGCTCGGCTTTGATTTCATCGTTAATTTCCTCGTATCTTCTAAGACCTGCTTCAATCATAACCTAACCCCCTCTGCATTTCCCGTAAGCTTTTGTGTTCTTATTTTTTTGTCAAACAGGAACAAGCTCGGCGTATCCATAATATCGCCGTCAAGCGTATTCAAATCTGTTTTGTTGGCTATAAGGCTTGTATATACTCCTGCATTTGCGCTTGAGTTAATAAGCACAAAGCCCACAAGCCTGTTGCCCTCAAATATAAGGCGCTTGTATTCATCGCCGTTTTGCTTAATTCTGTCGCTGTATTGCTCGCCCTGAGCATTAATAAGTCCGCAGGTGCAAATACGCAGACCGTAAAAATCTATTGCGTTAACAGCGTATGTTGAGCTTATAATCTCATCTCCGCCTGCCATCTGCGAGCCTGCAGCCCTGCCTTGCTCAACTGCATTAGGCCACAGCGCAATAATCTTTCTTGAGCCGTCAAGCATATCCGTTGATACACAGCAGTCGCCGCAGGCATAAATATCCTTATCGGAGGTCTGCATGGTTGCATCATTTGTGATAATGCCGCGGTTAACCTCAAGTCCGGCGCTCTCTGCAAGCGATGTTTCGGGGCGCACGCCAACGGCTACTATAAGCATATCGCATTTAAGCTCCTGTCCGTTCTTCAAAATAACGGAGGTGATATGCTTGCCCTTTGATTTTGCTTTTGTAATTGTGTTTTCAAGATGAAATCTTATACCGCCCTTTTCAGCAATATATTTTTTTACGCTTTTTGCAGATTTTGCGTCAAGTATGGACGGCAAAATTCTCGGCGCAAATTCAACAACATCAACGCTTTTACAAATTTTTGAAAGACCCTCAGCCGCCTTCATACCTATAAGACCGCCGCCGATGACAACGGCTCTTGTGCTTTTGTCAGCCTTTTCCTTAACTCTTTTAGCAGATGCTAAATCAAGAAATGTAAATACATTGTCCTTGCCCTCAACATTTTCCATAGGCGGAACAAAGGGCTTTGAGCCTGTTGCAAGGCAAAGCCTGTCATAATGATATGTCCTTCTGCCTGCCTTTACGGTTTTAGATTTTGCGTCGATTGACTTAACATCACAGCCTGTAACTATGTTGATATTGTTTGCTTTATAGAAATTAGGCTTGCGAAGATACATACCGCTTTCGCTGACCTTGCCCTTTAGATAGTAGCTTATTGAAGGGCGTGAATAGGGGAGATATTCCTCTCTTGTAAGAACGGTAATCTCTCCGTTGCCATCAGCCCTTCTTATCGCTTCGGCAGCAGCAAGTCCTGCAGCAGAAGCACCGATAATAAGATATTTCTTCATTAATCGTTACCTCCCACTTCAAGATATACAAGCGCCCTGTTCGGACAATTCTTTACGCAGGCAGGCATATCCTCGCCTTGACAAAGGTCACATTTTACGGCAGCCTTGCCTGTTTTGATACAGCCTATCGGACAAACGGCAAGACAGGTCATACAGCCTATGCATTTGTCCTCGTTCACAGAAACAATTCCCGTTTTCTTATCCTTTGTCATAGCACCTGCAATGCAAGCCTTAACACAGGCAGGGTCGTCGCAGTGACGGCAGTTTACGGCAACGGATGCCGTTTTATCTCCGTAAACGGTTACTCTTGATACAGGTGCCGGATTTTCATATTTATTTGCTTTTAATACATCCTTTGATTGTGAATGAGCAGTTTTGCAATAAACCTCACACAGACGGCAGTTTATGCAAAGCTCTTCTCTTGCGAATACCTTTTTCATATAACTACCCCCTTATTCTCCTGCATGCTTTATGCCGAGTATTTCAAGCTCCTTTTCCGTTAAGCCTATACCTCTGAGCATAAGTCTGTTACCGCGAAGTGAGTCGATGGAGTTGATGCCCATACCACCCATTATTTCCTTGATTTCGTGGTTCCATGCATTAATAAGATTTTCAACTCTCTGATGAGCAATTTCGGGATTAAGCCGTCTTGTTAAATCGGGACGCTGTGTTGCAATACCCCAGTTGCACTTGCCCGTATTACAGGTTTGGCACATATGACATCCCATTGCAATCAATGCAGCGGAAGCAACATAGCAGGCGTCGGCTCCGAGCGCAATAGCCTTAACTATGTCGGCAGAGCATCTAAACGAGCCTGCGGCAACAAGTGAAACTGTTGAACGGATGCCCTCGTCACGAAGACGCTGATCGGCTGCCGCTAATGCAAGCTCAATAGGAATACCTACATTATCTCTTATCCTTGTAGGTGCGGCGCCCGTACCGCCTCTAAAGCCGTCAATAACAACAATGTCTGCGCCTGCTCTTGCGCATCCCGACGCAATAGCCGCAACATTATGAACGGCGGCAATTTTTACGGATACAGGCTTTTTACCGTCGGTTGCCTGCTTTAAGCTCCATATAAGCTGACGCAGGTCCTCAATAGAGTATATATCGTGATGCGGAGCAGGGGAGATAGCGTCTGAGCCCTCGGGTATCATACGGGCGTTGGAAACCTCAACATTAACCTTTTCGCCCGGAAGATGTCCGCCTATACCCGGCTTTGCACCCTGTCCGATTTTTATTTCAATAAATTTAGAATTTTCAAGATAGCCCTTGTGAACGCCGAATCTTCCCGAAGCAACCTGAACAACTGCATAGTTGCCGTAGTCTTCCAAATCGGGATGCAGACCGCCTTCACCCGTGTTAAACAGCGTGCCGAGATTTTTGGCAGCCATTGCAAGCGATTTTTGCGCATTAAGGCTGATGGAGCCGAAGCTCATGGCCGAAAACATAATAGGTGTTTCAATCATAACCTGCGGCGGCATAGCTGTTACGGATTTTCCTTTTTTCTCAACCTCAAGCCTATCGGGCTTTCTGCCGAGTATTGTGCGTATTTCCATAGGCTCACGCAGAGGGTCTATGGACGGGTTTGTAACCTGCGAGGCATTAAGCAGAATTTTATCCCAATAGATTGGATATGGCTTTGGGTTACCCATTGCCGAAAGCAGTGTTGAGCCGGTGTTTGCCTGACGGCAGATTTCCTGCTGATACTGTGCAGTCCAGTTTGCATTATCACGATAGTCGCAAACATATTTTTCAATTCTTAACGCACCTGTCGGACACAGGTCAACGCATCTGTGACATGCAACGCAGGTGTTGGAATTTGCTAAAACCGTTTTTTCGTCGTCTGCATAGTAGTGACATTCGTTAGCGCATTGACGAACACAGCAGCCGCAATTTATGCAAAGCTCCTTGTCACGAACGATAGTAAATCTTCTCGGAATATAATTAATCATCAGTCCTCATCCTCCTCTTCGTCAATTTCAAGCGGGATGAACACAGGCTCTGCACCGGATACGGACCAAACCTTATCCGGATTAGGACATATGATTCTTATAGCGGATTCTTCGCTCGCAAAGTATGCTCGGTTGCCCTTCGTAGCCGCAGTAAGCGAACGAAGCTTAAGCCTGTCGTTGATAGCCAACAAGCCTTTGTTTGAGCCTAAAATAACCGAAAACGGTCCGTTAACCAATGCACCGCTGTAAATGGAGCGTAGGTTAGTGAAATACTCTTTTCTGTCGTCGTCCATTCTGTCAATTTCGTCCCATTCGGGTGCTGTCAAAACATCGGCGGCAACCTCGATGGGTAAATTATGATGACGCAGTAAATGGTCGAAAAGGTATGTAATAACCTCCGTATCCGTTTGCATTGTGCAAATATAACCGAATTGCTCTATATATCTTCTGTTTGCATCATAGGACGAAATCTCGCCGTTGTGAACTATGGACCAGTCGAGAATATTGAACGGGTGAGAGCCTCCCCACCAGCCCGGTGTGTTTGTAGGAAATCTTCCGTGAGCCGTCCAAATATATGCGTCGTATTGGTCGAGCATATAAAATTCGCCGACATCCTCGGGATATCCTACTGCCTTAAAGCAGCCCATATTTTTACCGCTTGAAAAAATATAGGCTCCGTCAATGGAATTGTTAACGCTTGTTACACATTGTGCAACATACTCAAGCTCGTCAAGTCTTGCGCTTTTCATTCTGACTCTGTTTGCTTTTCCGAAATAACGCCAAATGTCAGGTCCGTTTTCGATGCTCGGAACCTGCTTTGTGGGTATCCTTTCGGCAACATCAATGTTGAAATGCTTAAACAAGAATTCCTCACAGGCCTTTTTCGCCTCTGCGGTGTCGTAGAATACATGAATTGCGTATTCGTGCTTGTGCTCGGGATATATGCCGTAAGCCGCAAAGCCGCCGCCGAGACCGTTTGACCTGTCGTGCATAAGTGCGATAGATTTAATGATTTCAGAGCCGTTTATTTTTTCGCCCTTTCTGTCAATGATTGCCGCAATCGCACAGCCGGACGGAATTCGTACCTGTCCCTCTCTTAACATACAAATCTCTCCTAAATATTTGTTGTGGTGTATTACTTTAATACGCTAAAATAATACACCACGCTTTTTTATTATTCAATGCTATGAATAAAACTTTGTAGCAATACAAAAAAATCAAAAATATTGATGAAAATTTTTATAAAATATAACAATAAATTAGGTGAGCAATAACTCACATTTTATTCGTCGTCAACGCCCTGTAAAGCGTCGTATCCGTGCTCGCCCGTGCGAACCTTGATAACATCGTCAACATCGTAAACAAAGATTTTTCCGTCGCCGATATTTCCTGTGTAAAGCACCTTTCTTGCCGTTTCAATAACGCTCTTAACAGGCACGGCTGAAATAACCATTTCAAGCTTCATTTTCGGATGCAGGCTCATTTCTTCAATTTCAACACCACGGTATTTTCTTATATGTCCCTTCTGAACGCCACAGCCCATAACATTTGTAACCGTCATACCTGTTACGCCGATAGCGTTCATTGCTTCCTTCATTTCCTCAAACTTTGCAGGATTGAAAATCATTACAACCTTTGTCAGCGTAGCGTCCGTCTTTGTTGTAAAGGTTTCAACGGGAACAGCCTTTTCAACCGGAGAAGCAGGCGCTGTGCTTGCAGAAATAAGTGCGTTTGCAGGAACGAAATCTGCATATGCCGAGGGCAGATTATGCTCTGTTGCGTCAAGTCCCTTGATTTCTTCCTCTGCCGAAACGCGAAGACCGTTTGTTTTCTTAATTAGTGCAAATACAATAATCATTGTCACTGTTGTCCAAGCGGCAACTGAGGCGAAGCCTAAAAGCTGAATACCGAGCTGCTTGAAGCCGCCGCCGTAGAACAGTCCCTTGCCTACTCCGTCATAGCCCGTAGAGAACAGACCTACTGCAACAGTGCCCCAAATACCGTTTGCCATATGAACGCCGACAGCACCTACCGGATCGTCGATATGAAGTTTTTTGTCAAGAAGCTCAACAACAACCACTACAAGTATGCCCGAAACAAAACCTATGATAATAGAGCCGAGTGCGTCAACGCAATCGCAGGGGGCAGTAATTGCAACAAGACCTGCAAGTGAAGCGTTAAGCGACATTGAAACATCGGGCTTGCCGTCCTTTATCCAGGTGAAAATCATTGTTGTGCAGGTAGCAACGGCAGGAGCCATTGTTGTTGTCAGGAATATTGACGCAAGCGTGTCGATATCGGTTGCGGCTGCGCCGTTGAAGCCGTACCAGCCAAACCAAAGAATGAAAACACCCAATGCGCCGAGGGTCAGCGAGTGACCGGGTATTGCCTTAGCCTTTTTCTTGCCTGTTTTTTTGTCTATTGCATACTTACCGATTCTCGGACCGAGGAAGATTGCACCGATGAGCGCCGCAATACCGCCTACCATATGAATGGCGGTTGAGCCTGCATAATCGTGGAAGCCCATTTTTGCAAGCCAGCCGTTTGAATTCCAAATCCAGCCTGCTTCGATAGGATAAACAACTGCCGAAATAACTGCGGAATAGATACAGTATGATGAAAATTTAGTTCTCTCTGCCATTGCGCCTGATACGATGGTAGCCGCCGTTGCGCAGAAAACAAGGTTAAACACAAAGTTTGACCAATCGGCGCTTGAGCCTAAATAATTGTTAATTAAACCTAAGTTCGGTAATCCGAACAATCCGGCGATATAGTCCTCGCCGAACATAAGACCGTAGCCTATGAAGATAAACATTACGGCACCTATACAAAAATCCATAAGATTTTTCATAATGATGTTGCCCGCATTTTTTGCTCTGGTGAAGCCGCTTTCAACCATAGCAAAGCCACATTGCATGAAAAATACCAACGCCGCACCTATGAGGAACCAGACGCCGAATACATTTTCGGATATGGCTGTCAAAATTGAATCTGTCATTTTTCCTTACCTCCTACAATTTGTTATAAACAGAAACAAAAAAGAGTGCAAATGCAGACAGCTTTACTGCATTCGCACTCCATTGTGCAAAATGAATCCTTTACAAATCGGTGCTTTTTATGTCAAAAAGCACCGATACAGAGAGGGAAGTAATAAAAAAGAGGACATTCCGCCTATAAAAGTGGAACGCCCTTGTTCTTACTACGATTAAATTCTACACCCATATTTTTTTCTTGTCAATAATAACCAGTAAATTTTGTAAAATTTCAACAAGTTAAAGTGCCAAAGTACAAGCACTATTTGTGTATTTGGCAGATTTATACAAAATTCATTTGAATTTACTACTGATCAGCGGGTGTATTTTGCTGATTTACGGCAGATTACTGCTTTGATGTAAATCTGCTGTTTTTTATTGATATTAATACTACGAGAATTATTATAGGAAAGATTATGCTGAATACCAAGCCTCTTTTTAAATCGGCTCCGAGTGCGTTGGTAATCCAACCGATAGCCGTGGGACCTATTGTACAGCCGATATCGCCCGATAAAGCCAAAAACGCAAACATAACGGTTGATGTGCTTTTGGTTATTTTTGTAGTCAGGCTTATTGTTCCCGGCCACATAGCAGATACGGAGAAGCCGCATACGGCACAGCCTATAAGCGACAGCACGGGGCTTGGGGACAGACATGCTAACAAATAGGATGCTACGCAGAGCACCGCAGAAAAGGCAAGATAATTTTCTATTGACACCCTTGTGCTCATTCTGCTGAACAGCACCCTGCCTGCACCCATAAGCACAGCAAATGCCATAGGTCCCGCAAGGTCGCCGACTGCCTTTGAAACATTAAGTCCCGTTTCGGCAAAGGTGGACGCCCATTGGCTCATAGCAAGCTCAGCGGCACCCGAGCAAATCATCAACAGAATTGCAGCATAGAAAAACCTGTTTTTGAAAACGGTTTTTTCCTGCTTGCTTTTCTTTTCCTCCTTTGGCTCGATAACGGGCACGAAAAGAAAATATATTCCGTTCAAAATTGAAAAAATTGCCCAAATAAAAGAAAGGTATTTCCAGCTCTCTCTGCCGAATAATACAAAGTAAAGCGTGCTGAAGCCTATTACTACAACCGTTCCCCAGCAGTAATACGAATGAAGCAGGCTCATAACGGCTGCCTTGTTGTCCGTAGGACACGATTCTACAACAGGTGAAATCAAAACCTCAAGAAGTCCGCTGCCCACAGAGTAAAGCATAACGGATATAACAATTCCCGCATATGCATTTTTCATTATATAAGGCAAAATGCCGAGAAGCAAAAATCCAAGGCTTGAGCAAAGATGCGAAATAATAAGGCACCTTTTATAGCCTATCTGCTCTGCGAACTTAGCAGATGCCAGGTCAACAACCATTTGAGTGAAAAATGTTAGGGTTATAATAGTTGTAAGCTGAGGAAACCCGATATTAAATTCATTGTTCCACCCTACAAAAAGCAGGGGAGCAAAGTTGCATACAATAGCCTGAACCATATACGCTATGAAGCAGGCTCTTAATGTGTGTTTATAGTTTAATCTTTTCATAGAGAATATACTACCAAATCTTAACTGCATTTTCAAGGAAATTAATGATAAAGCGTATAAATTCGGAAAAAATCAATTACACAGCATATTTATCATTCGGTTTTATTTTTTCACCTGTATTTCATCTTATGCATAAATTATGTTTTAGGTGTATTTTTTCAGATATTACCTTTTCTTGACACGGACGGACATTTACTTTATAATTTTATTACAATATATAAGCTCACAGAGGTGTAATATGAAGGTATTAATGGTAAACGGCAGCCCTGAGAAAAACGGATGCACATATACTGCGCTGTGCGAGGTGGCATCAACTCTTAATGAAGCCGGCATAGAAACGGAAATTATGTGGCTGGGTAACAAGCCGATAAACGATTGTATAAATTGCGGCGGCTGTGCGAGAGAACGAAAAAACAGATGTGTTATGAAGGACGATATCGTAAATGTATTTCTTGAAAAAGCCGATGAGGCTGACGGAATTGTTCTCGGCTCTCCTGTTTATTACGGTCACGCAAACGGCAGGATTTGTTCTGTTATGGACAGAGCCTTCTTTGCGGGAAGCAGAATATTTGCGCTAAAGCCGGGGGCAGTAGTGGTTTCTGCAAGACGCGCCGGCACAACCTGCGCCATTGACGATTTGATGAAATATCTTACAATTTCAAATATGTTTGTTGTCGGCTCACAGTATTGGAATATGGTTCACGGCTTCACTCCCGACGAGGTAAAGCAGGATGAGGAGGGTATGCAAACTATGAGAGTTCTCGGAAGAAATATGGCATATATTTTAAAGTGCCTTGAAAATTCAAAGGACATACCCAAGCCGGAAAGAGAACGAAGAATAATGACAAATTTTATTGATTGATATAAAGGAGAAATGCTATGAAAAAGGCAAAGGGACTTATCTGGGGCGTAGTTATTATAGCCTTAGGTGTAATATGGGGAATTAACGAAATCGGAATAGCAAGCATAGATATTTTCTTTGACGGCTGGTGGACCTTGTTCATCATTATTCCGAGCTTAATTGGTGTATTTACCGACAAAAACAAAACAGGAAGCATAATCGGTCTTACTGTCGGATGTGCTTTGCTTGCAAGCAGGTATGTAGATTTGTCAAAATACGAGGATTATGTTTTTCCTGCCGTTGTTGTTGCAGTAGGTATCGTAATTGTTGCCAACACATTGCTTCCAAAGCGTAAAAAGGATGCAGATGGCTTTAATACAACCGTCACTCAGGCTCAGCCGATGCAGGACAACGGTCAAAGACAGGAGTATTTTGCAACATTCTCCGGTCAGAATTTCGTTTTCAATGACGATTTTGCAGGCGGAGATTTCACGGCTGCCTTCGGCGGAATTAAAATTGATTTAAGAAATGCACGAATTGTTCCCAATTCCGTTATTAATGCAAACGCAACCTTCGGGGGAATAGATATTTTGGTACCGCCGAATATTAATGTTGTGTCAAAGTCAAACAGCCTGTTCGGCGGAGTTACCGATAAAACAAATAAAAACTTACCGCCCGAGCTACCTACTTTGTTTGTTAATTCTCAAAACATTTTCGGAGGCACGGACATAAAATGAATAACTCAGTACACAAAACAATAAATAAGCTTGCAAGGATTTTTGCCGTATTTTTAATTGTTTCAATTATTTGCGGTATAGTTAATGTATGCTTCGGAGTTTTCGGAGATATCTTTGATTATCACGATAAGGATAACTCCTCTGCCTCCGAGCAGATGCAGGAATTCGCTGATAAGGGTGAATTTACACGGCTGAAATTAGACCTTGAGGCTATTGATGTAAAAATTATCAGCGGTGAAAAATTTTCGTATTCAACGAATAATAAATATATCACTGCTTCGGAAACACCCAACGGCGTATCAATAATTGAGCAAAAGCATAATCTAAACAAAACAGCCAAAACTAAACTAACAATTACATTGCCTGAAAATGCCGTATATTCCGAATTTTCGCTTGACAGCGGTGCAGGAAATGTTGAGATAGAAGCCCTTCGCGCAAATGTAATTGATTTAGAATTAGGCGCAGGAAATATCAGCATCAATGATATGAATGTTGCTTCCGCCGCCGATATTGACACAGGCGCAGGAAGCTTTACAATAAATAACGGAAAAATCAATAATCTTGATATGGAATGCGGAGTCGGCAGGGTTGAAATCAACGCAGAGCTAACAGGCTTTTGCGAGATTGACTGCGGTGTAGGAGAGCTTAATTTGAATATCAGGGGAAATGCAGATGATTACTGCATTAATGTTGATAAGGGACTCGGCGATGTTACGATAAACGGTCAAAGCGTAGGCGACAACGCGACGGTAGGAAACGGCTTTAACAGAATTAAATTAAGCGGCGGAATAGGAAGCATCAGTGTCAGCTTTTCTTCTGCCTACTAATATAAGGTTGTAATAAAGCATCACTTATGCTATAATTGTTTTAAAGTATCTATTTAGGAGAATAGTGTGAAAAATCACACTATTCCGATTGTAT
>JBJEPH010000061.1:0-11951 GCA_051881135.1 Eubacterium sp. | reverse complement strand
ACCTCCAAAAAAATAACTGCTGACAAACATTAATGTTCATCAGCAGTTTGGTTTATTGTATAAAATAATATAAAATAATCTAATACAACTGCCTTTGAACACAACGCAAATAAGCCCAAGCATAATGCTTCGGCTGCTTCGGCTGTGCAAAGCTATTCACTTTTGCAATTAGATTATTCATAGCCATTACCTCGTTTTGACAATAATAACACTTATTTATTATTATGTCAATATTTTAGACATCTTATAATTATTATACATTATTATAGTAGCAGACTTCGAGAAACGGAACTGAATATCGTTTTCTTGCGAAGGAAGATGTACGATGGTACCTCGACTGAGCAAAAAACGATAAACGCAAAAACGGAATTGGATTCTATGTCCAATTCCGTTTTTCAATACTTCCGTCAGCACCTTGTGCTGCTACCTCACTTTAACAAGGTAGGCATAATAAGGCTTGTTTGGTTTTATTTTTGCGTGGTTCAGACCGCTTTATCGACAGTCTGAAGGCTCGTCTATGACGAGCCTTTTGATTACTTGCTTTTCTTTTCTTCGGCAGCCTTACCCGGAGCGCCGCAGCACTTCTTGTATTTCTTACCGCTTCCGCATGGGCACGGGTCGTTAGGACCAATCTTCTTTTCCTTGCGGATGGTTACCTGCTTTGCGTTTGTTTCTTCCTCGCTTGAAGATGTTGCAGTAACTCTTGCAACAGCCTTACGCTGAACATCAGCCTTATGTCTTGGCATAAGAGTTAACATCATCTTTACTGTATCCTCACGGATAGCAGCTGTCATTTCGTCAAACATATCAAAGGATTCCATACGGAAAGCAACAACCGGATCTCTTTGTGCATAGGACCTTAGGTGGATACCCTTCTTGAGATCCTCCATAGCGTCGATATGATCCATCCAATATGTGTCAACATTTCTGAGAAGAACCATTCTCTCGAATTCCTGGAACATTTCCTCGCCGAGAATCTTTTCTTTTTCTTCCAATCTCTTGCGTCCGCGATCCTGAAGAAGCTCAATTGTGTCGGCAATCTGTAAGTCGTCAACATCTGTAAAATCATCGTCGTCAACAATCATCCAGCTCTTAAACTTCTCTTTAAGGCCTTCAACATTCCAGTCTTCCTTCTTGTCGCCTGCAAAGTAGTTGTTTACATTATCCTCGATGTTTTGGTCGAGCATCTTGTTGATGGTTTCTTTAAGGTCTATGCCGTCAAGAACCTGATCACGCTGTGAGTAGATAAGCTCTCTCTGACGGTTCATAACATCGTCGTACTGAAGCGTATTCTTACGGATAGCAAAGTTTCTGCCCTCAACCTTTTGCTGTGAGGATTCGATGGTTTTGGAAACAAGCTTTGACGGAACAGGCATATTCTCGTCATCTGTGAGCCTGCTCATCATTTTTTGCATCTTGTCGCCGCCGAACAGACGCATAAGGTCGTCCTCGCAGGAGAGATAGAACTGGCTTGCGCCCGGATCTCCCTGACGGCCCGAACGACCGCGGAGCTGGTTATCAATACGGCGAGCGTCGTGACGCTCTGTGCCGAGAATGAACAAGCCACCTGCTTCTCTAACCTTATCGGCTTCCTCTTGGATTTCTTCCTTAAATTTAGCCTCAAGCTCAACAAATGTCTTACGGGCGTTCAAAACCTCCTCGTCGTCGGTTTCGGCAAAGCCTGTTGCTTCATAAATAAGCTCATTTGTGAACTTCATTTTCTTCATTTGTGCCTTTGCAAGGAACTCTGCGTTACCGCCGAGCATAATGTCGGTACCACGGCCTGCCATATTTGTAGCGATGGTTACAGCGCCGAACTTACCTGCCTGAGCAACGATTTCAGCTTCCTTTTCGTGATTCTTTGCATTAAGAACATTATGAGGAATACCTTCCTTTTTAAGAAGCTTTGACAAATGCTCTGATTTTTCAATGCTGATTGTACCTACAAGCACAGGTTGTCCCTTTTCGTGACATTCCTTAATTTGCTCAATGATGTTTGCATACTTGCCCTTTTCGGTTTGGAAGATAACATCCGGCTTATCCTCACGAATAAGCGGCTTGTTTGTAGGAATTTCAACAACATCAAGCTTGTAGATTTCGTCAAATTCATTTGCTTCGGTAGCGGCAGTACCTGTCATACCGGAAAGCTTTTTGTAAAGACGGAAGTAGTTTTGGAAGGTGATGGTTGCAAGAGTTTTGCTTTCGTGCTCAACCTTTACATTTTCCTTTGCCTCAAGAGCCTGGTGAAGACCCTCGTTATATCTACGGCCCTCCATAATACGACCTGTAAATTCGTCAACGATTTTTACCTGACCGTCTTTTACAACATAGTCGATATCTCTTGTCATAATACCGTGAGCCTTGATAGCCTGGTCGATATGGTGACGAAGAGTAGTGTTTTCAATGTCCATAAGGTCATCAACAGCAAAGAACTTTTCAGCCTTTTCGATACCGCTCTTAAGGAGGGTTGCTGTTTTTGCCTTTTCATCTACAACGTAGTCGCCGTCGTAGTTTTCCTCTGTATCCTGCTTGTCGTCGGTCTTTGCAACCTTAACCATTTTAAGAGTTTTCGCAAAGATGTTAGCCTGACGGTAAAGGTCGGTTGACTGGTCGCCCTTACCGCTGATGATAAGCGGAGTACGAGCCTCATCGATAAGAATTGAGTCAACCTCATCGACGATAGCGAACACATGACCTCTCTGTACCTTCTGCTCCTTATACTGAACCATATTGTCACGAAGATAGTCGAAGCCCATCTCGTTGTTGGTGCCGTATGTGATGTCGCAGTTATATGCTTCCTGACGCTCTGCGTTGTTCTTTTCGTGAATGATAAGACCAACTGAAAGACCGAGGAAGCGATAAAGCTTGCCCATCCATTCGGAGTCACGCTTTGCAAGATAGTCGTTTACGGTTACGATATGTACGCCGTTGCCTGTAAGCGCATTTAAGTATGCAGGGAGTGTAGCAACAAGAGTTTTACCCTCACCTGTCTTCATTTCGGCAATTCTGCCCTGATGAAGAACAATACCGCCTATGAGCTGAACAGGGAAGTGCTTCATTCCGAGAACACGGTCACCTGCTTCACGGCATACCGCAAATGCCTCGGGAAGAATATCGTCAAGAGTTTCTCCGTCTGCAAGCCTTTCTTTAAATAGTTTTGTTTGTGATGATAGCTCTTTATCATCCATTGCTTGATACTTTTCTTCAAGTTCAAGAATTTTGTCAACTGTTTTCTGGAGCTTCTTTACCTCTTTTTTAGAGTAGTCTCCGAAAATAGCTGTTACAAATTTGTTTGCCATTTTTCCACCTCAAAAATAGGATTTTTCTGAATATACCCGAATATAGTAATTCATATGCCACAATATAATAACATAATAAAACCTAATTGTCAATTTGATATTTAATATATATAACAAAATATACCAAAATAGTTTCATATAACAAAAAATACTGCCGACTGCTGAGCCGACAGTATATATTTTAGCTAAAACAGACCTGTAATTGCCGACAATGCGCCTCCGGATACGGCGTCCTCTGCGTTCTCGTCAAATGACAATACCAAATTTTTATCACCCTGCTTGATATTAAGCTCAACGGTTGCCTCGGTGGAAATTGTGCTTTTTTCGATAAGCGCCACAAGCTCACTTAAGGAATCGTTAAGAAATTTTTCGTCCTCAAGCTTGCCGAGAAGCTGGAAGGTTGAATATTTTGACAACAGCCTGTTTGCAAAATCGCTTGCAGCATATTTTAACATTTTGTTGCTTACGGTAACGGTCACCGTCTTATTGTTTATATCTATGCTGTCAACCTTTATTTCCATATTTGCAAAAATTGCCTTGCCCAAGGTGATGTATTGGTCGTGGTCCTCTGCAAATTTTAAAATGTAGTCGAGGGTGTCGGAATCAACATATTTGTTAAGCGTGTCAACATCAAATTCCTTTAGCGCTGTTGCAACAATTTCGACGGTTGCGTTTATGTTTTCCTCTGTCATTTCGTTGCTTGTTTTTGAACAGGAGGACAGGGAAAATGCCATACAAAAGGCAATCGCCACGGCGAGTATAACAGATACGGCTTTTTTCATATTTATGCTCCTTATTATTTGCATTTTTTCCTATTCTAACACAAAACCCAAAAAATGTGTAGTACTATTTTAATTAAGTTAAAAAAATATTAATTGCTTTTTTTAAAATAGTGTGATATAATCACTACGATTGACCACTATATTATCAATATATAGCGTTTTTTGGAAAAATAAAACACATTTTGTTGTGGATTATCGAAACAATACTTTGCCTTTGTTTCGTGAAAAAAGGAAGAATATATGAAAAAGCTTTTACACAAATATTTCGGCCCGACAAAGTGGAAACGGCTCTTTGACATAGTTGTTTCGCTGTTTGCATTAATTATATTGTCGCCGTTGTTTTTGGTCATTATTATTTGTATTTGGTTTACTCCCGACTGTAAGGTTTTCTTTTCCCACGAAAGACGGGGAAGAAAGGGTAAGCCGTTTAGAATTTACAAGTTCCAAACAATGAAAAACAGTGCGCCTAACTGTCCTACAAACGAGCTTGAGCATCCCGAGCAGTATATTACCAAAATAGGTGCTTTTTTAAGAAAAACAAGCCTTGATGAGCTCCCTCAGCTTTGGAATATACTAAAAGGCGATATGAGCTTTGTAGGTCCGAGACCTCTTATTTCAAGCGAGATTAGAGCGCACAGATTAAGGCTGGAATACGGTGTGTATCGTTTCAGACCGGGCTTAACGGGCTGGGCACAGATTAACGGACGCGACGACATAACTCTTATGAGAAAGATGCGTCTTGATAAGGAATATTGCGATAAATGGAGCTTAAAGCTTGATTTGATTATTCTGCTTCGTTCGTTCGGAGTATGTCTAAAGCAGGAGGGCTTCCACGAGGGCAAATTCCACAAGAGATAAATATAAAACTATTTTGGAGTACGGATTATGGAAAGAAATTTTATTGACGGATATACCGAATGGCAGTCAAATCCCGAGATTGTTGCCGTAAACAAATTACCGCAGCACGCAACCTTTATGCCTTATGAGAATTACGAGGAGGCAAAGAAGGCAGACAGGTATGCTTCATCACGCTGTAAGCTTCTCAACGGAAAATGGAAGTTTAAGCTATACAAAAATTATGCATACCGTCCTACCGATTTTGCACAGCCTCAGTATGATTCTCATAACTGGGATTCTGTCATTATTCCTTGCTCGTGGCAGATGCAGGGCTACGACCAGGCACAGTATTGCAATGTGCGCTATCCGTGGGAGGGAAGCGAGGATATCTGTCCTCCCAACGCTCCCGTTAAGCATAATCCCGTAGGCTGTTATTTAAAGAGAATACATATAAACCAAACAGTATTGTCAAAGAGAGTTGTTTTATGCTTTGAGGGCGTAGAATCTGCTTTCTATCTGTATGTTAACGGCGAAAGAGTGGGATACAGTGAGTCCACCTTTAACCGTGCGGAATTTGATATCACACGCTATCTTGTTGAAGGCTCCAATGTTATCGGCGTTGAGGTTTATCGTTGGTGTACGGGAAGCTGGCTTGAGTGTCAGGATATGTGGCGCTTGGGCGGTATCTTCAGAGATGTTTATATCTATACTACGGAAAAGGAATATATCCGTGATTTCACGGTGCTTGCCGAGCCTGATTCACAGCTTCACGACGGCTATCTTAATGTTAAGGTTAAGACAAACGGTGCTTATGAGGGACTTTCGCTTGATATGGATGTTATCGACGACAGCGGAGTTGTTGTTGCGCTTGACAGCAAATATGCAAGCGAGGACCATATAACCGAGCTTAAAACCATTGTTACAAATGTTAAGCCCTGGTCTGCCGAAAGCCCAAATCTTTACACGGTTGTTATCACATTAAAGAATAACGGCACTCCGATTGAGTACATTTCCGTAAAGGTGGGCTTCAGAACGGTAGAAATCAGGGACGGAATTATCCGCATTAACGGACAGAGAGTTGTTTTTAAGGGCACAAACCGTCACGAATTTGACTGTCATACGGGAAGATATATCAGCGAGGAGGTTATGCGCAGGGATATAGAAATTATGAAGCGCAGTAACATCAACGCTGTTCGTACCTCTCACTATCCTAATTGTCCTCGCTGGTATGAGCTTTGCGACGAATACGGATTATATGTTATTGATGAAAATAATATGGAAACTCACGGCACGGGCTGGTCAACCATAATCGGCTGTCCTCAGCTTCCCGCCTCCCGTCCCGAGTGGGAAAAGGCATGCCTTGAGAGAGTTAAGAATTTATACGAGAGAGATAAAAACTGCACCTGCGTTGTTTGCTGGTCGATGGGTAACGAATCGCTTGGCGGCGAAACACCTAAGAAAATGTATAAATATCTGAAGGAAGCAGATAAGAGCAGATTTGTGCATTTTGAGTGCGACAGGGCCCCCGACGAAGCACAGCTTTCCGATGTTATGAGCAAGATGTATCCAAAGCCTTGGGACTGCGAAGAATATGCAGTAACAGGCAGGGACGGCAGGCCGTATATTCTTTGCGAATATACTCACGCTATGGGCAATTCCTGCGGCTCAACAGACGAATATACAACTCTTTGGGACAAATATCCGTGCCTGCAGGGCGGATTTGTGTGGGATTGGGTTGACCAAAGCATACTCACAACCGATGAAAACGGCGTAGAATATCTTGCCTACGGCGGTGATTTCGGTGAAAATCCGCACGACGGTCATTTCTGCGGAAACGGCTTGCTGTTTGGCGACAGAACCGTTACTCCGAAGCTTGCCGAGATTAAGAAGCTGTATCAAAATGTGGATTTTGACGCAATTGATGCAGAAAAGGGCGTCATTGAAATTAAAAACAAGTTTTTGTTTACAAACCTTAACAAATATGAGCTTTACTGGTGTCAGTGCTCCGACAGGGGTGTGTTCCGTGAGGGCACGGAGATTATAGACCTTGCTCCGCAGGAAAAGACGGTTATTGATTTAGAACTCGGAAAGGTGTCAAACAGCGAATGCTATCTTAATTTAGAGCTTCGTGAAAGGGACGACACGGCATATTGCGAGGCAGGTCATATCGTTGCCGAGGAGCAGTTCATCATCAACGAGTTTGAAAATACATACAGCGAGCTTGAGGAGGATGCAGAGCTTCTTGTAACCGATACCTACGGTACAATCAGGGTTATCAGCGATGATATTGATGTAAGATTTGAAAGAAGAGAGCGTAATCAGCTTTATTCCATCAAGGTTAACGGTCAGGATTTGCTTCAGCAGCCTATGCGCCTTAATTTCTGGAGAGCGCTGACGGATAACGACAGAGGCTCGAGAGCAGGCAGCCGTCTGGGTTGCTGGAGAGATGCAGGCGACACACCTGGCATCTTTAACAATACCAGATGGGGAATTGAAAATTATAAAATTTTGGACGGCGGTAAAAAGGTTGTTGTTGTATCGGGCGCAACCGTATGCACACAGCCGGAATCCAAGGCGCTGATTATTTACACCATAACCTCAAAGGGTATGGAAATTGAGCTTGAATTCAAGCCGGACAGCAGTCTGCCCGAAATTCCCGAGGTTAGCCTGTTGTTTGAGCTTCCGAAGGATTTTGAAAATGTAACATATCTCGGCGCAGGTCCCGAAGAAAACTATATCGACAGAAAATGCGCTGCAAAAATCGGCCTGTACAACACCACCGTAAACGACCTTTGGGTTAACTATCTAAAGCCACAGGAATGCGGCAACAGAACAGGCGTAAGATATGCTACCGTATATGGCGATAAAAAGGTATTCGGCATTATTGCAGACCCTGTTTGCGAGCTTAATATAAGCCATTATTTGCCTAAGGAGATTGAAAATGCTTGGCATCAAAAGGACCTTGGCGAATACGACAAAACCGTTGTAAGAGTTATCGCTCGTCAGCAGGGCGTAGGCGGCTACGACAGCTGGGGCGCACATTGCAACGAGAAGTACAAAAACAAAACCGACAAGACATACAGGCTCAAGTTTCAAATTAGATTTTAGTTAATACTTTTTTAACTTGACAAATCGGTTAAGTAGTATTATATTTTATTAAAGCAAATATTATTATATCAACGAAGGTGCATCATAGTATTGCACGAAAGAGGGAAATTATGTCACTTAAAGAAATGGTAGCATCTGCAGCCGTTAGCCGTGCTGTAAAGTATGCGAGAAAAGATTTTGACAAAAATGCTCCGAAAATTCTTTCCTTGATGGAAAAGACAGATATCAAGCGTGTCAACCGTTCAACCTATGCAGGTCTTCACAAGGTAATGGATGATCCAAATAACAACTGGATGAGATTTGCAAGAGATTTGGTTTGCAACACAGACGAGCATGTTCTTGAAAAGCTTATACCGCCTCTTATGAATATTGCTATTAACAGCTATTCAAAGAGAATGGCAAGCATTGAAAAATATGGATGTAATGTTCCGTGGGCTATTCTTATGGACCCGACCGCTGCCTGCAACCTAAAATGCACAGGCTGTTGGGCTGCCGAATACGGACATTCTTCAAGCCTTTCCTATGATGACCTTGCAAGAATTATCAAGGAAGGCAAGGAGCTTGGTACATATATGTACCTTTATACCGGCGGCGAGCCTACTATGAGAAGAGCCGACCTAATGCGTCTTTGCCGTGAAAATCCGGATTGTGCTTTCTTAAGCTTCACAAACGGTACTCTTATTGATGACAGCTTTGCCGATGAAATCAAAGAGGTGGGCAATTTCTATCCTGCATTTTCTATTGAGGGATATGAGGCAGAAAACGATTTCCGCCGCGGCGAAGGCACATTCAAAAGATGCACGGGCGCTATGAAGCGTTTAAAGGACAGAGGTGTTCCGTTTGGTGCTTCTCTGTGCTATACAAGCAAAAACACAGAGGTTCTTGCCTCCGACGAGTATATGGATTGGCTCATTGAGCAGGGCGTTAAGTTTGCGTGGTTTTTCACATATATGCCGACAGGTAACGGCGCGGTAGTTGACCTTATGGCTACCCCCGAGCAGAGAGCGCTTATGTATAAGAAAATGCACGAATGGCGTCACACTAAGCCTATTTTTGCGCTCGACTTCTGGAACGACGGCGAGTATGTACAGGGCTGTATTGCAGGCGGACGTCACTATTTCCATATCAACTCAAACGGTGACTGTGAGCCTTGTGCATTTGTTCACTATTCAAATGTTAATATTAAGGAGCATTCTGTTCTTGAGGCATTGCAGAGTCCTCTGTTTATGGCTTATAAGAAAAATCAGCCGTTCAACAACAATATGCTCCGTCCTTGTCCGGTGCTTGATAATCCGGGCGCCATCAGCAAGATGGTTGCCGAAACAGGCGCATATTCCACAGAAATGGAGCATCCCGAAAGTGCAAACGCATTGTTTGATAAAACTATCGAAGCAGCTAAGGCTTGGAAGGTTAAGGCTGATGAGCTGTTCGACAGAAACGAGTACATTGCAAAGCATGTTAAGGACGAAAATATGTACAACTATGAAAAGGACGATTCCGAAAGAGATTTTGAAGAGTTCACAAAGACAGAGTAATAATTACGGTTTAGGGGGCATATCTTACTGATATGCCCTTATTAGACATTTATAAAGGAGTAAAATGAACACGAATTTATTAATTGTGATGATAATATTGGTTTTGTTTTCGGCTTTTTTCTCGAGCGCCGAAACAGCCTTTTCATCACTTAACAAGGTTAAGCTTAAGTCTATGGAAACGGACAAAAGCGCTGATAAAATTCAAAAAACCTTATCACTTGCAGATAATTACGATATGGTGCTGTCAACCATACTGATAGGTAATAATATAGTTAATATTGCGTCAACCTCTATTGCAACTCTGTTTTTTACGGGGATTTTGGGCGATAACAGCGACCTCGGCGCAACCGTCAGCACTGTTGTTATGACCGTGGTTGTTTTGATTTTCGGAGAAATAACGCCTAAAACCATAGCAAAGGAAAAGGCAGAGAGCTACGCTGTTATAATCACTCCTATCGTAAAGCTTTTCGTGATTATTTTCTATCCGCTAAATCTTGTGTTTAGGGGATGGAAGCTTGTTTTAAACAAAATTTTCGGTCTAGGAAAATACGACACCGTAACCGAAGAAGAGCTAAAAACCTATGTTGACGAAGCGCATACGGGCGGAGAGATTGACGAAAACGAAAGCGAGCTTATTCGCTCATCCATCGAGTTTGACGACCTTTATGCAAGCGACATTTTAACCCCGAGAATTGATGTTGAGGCTGTTGATAAATATGAAAAGCTCAGCGAAATAGAAAAGCTTTTCAAGGCTACAAATTATTCAAGGCTTCCTGTTTATATAGGCGATATCGACAATATTGTGGGCGTTATTCACCGTTGGGATTTTGAGGATATTTATGCGAGAGGCTTGAAATCCTTAAGAACCATTATCAAGCCCGTGCCCAATGTTTCTCCCGATACTAAAATTTCAAAAATGCTTCGTATTTTTCAGAAAAACAAAACCCACCTTGCAGTTGTGGTTGACGAATTCGGAGGCACCGAGGGCATAGTAACCCTTGAGGACATTTTGGAGGAGCTTGTCGGCGAAATTTGGGACGAGCACGACGAGGTTGAGCTTGATATACAGGAAATTGATGAAAGCAATTATCTTGTAGATGGTATGGCAAGCCTTGACAGAGTGGCAGAATATTTTGATATAAGCGTTGAGGACAGCGATGTTACAACGGTTAACGGCTGGGTTATGGAGAATACCGATAAAATACCCGAAATTAACGACTGCTTCGATTACGACAGGCTTCATATCGAGGTTGTTGAGGTTGAGGGACACAGAGCCGAAAAGGTTAGAATTACTGTAAACGAGGAAAAGGACAATGTTTAATTTCATTAAACGAGGAAAAATTGAATATATTGTAGCAGGACTCGGAAATCCCGGACCTAAATATGCAAACACAAGACATAACGCAGGCTTTATGGCTATTAACAGGCTTGCAAGGGAGCACGGCTTTGAGGTTAAAAAATCAAAGTTCAGCTCGCTTATTGCCGACACGATGATAGGCGGAAAAAGATGCCTTGTTATGAAGCCGCAGACGATGATGAACAATTCGGGCGAGGCTATATATGAGGCTGCGTCGTATTATGATATTCCGGACGAAAACATTATTGTTTTGTATGACGACATCAGCCTTGATGTTGGCAAAACAAGAATAAGACGCAAGGGCAGTGCAGGCGGACATAATGGCATAAAAAGCATTATTTCCTGCCTTGGCAGTGAGGACTTTCCGCGTGTAAAAATAGGCGTGGGGAAAAAGCCTAATGCAAATTACGACCTTATTAAATGGGTTTTGGGCGAATTTCCGAAGGAGCAAAGGGACGATTTGGAAAAGGCTATTGAAAACGCGTCAAAGGCAGTTGAGCTTATGGTAAACGGCGATATTGACGGGGCAATGAATTTGTATAACAGTTAGTGATAGTATGAGTTGTTTTTCAAAAATTCTTTATAAGAGTGAAGAATATGTTAATCTTCAAAACGCAGTAAGCACCCGTGGGTTTCCCGTGGGTGCTATCGGTCTTCCCGACATAAACAAGGTGCATATTATTCATTCGATGTGTGAGGAGCTTGGCAAAAAGGCATTTGTTATCACACCCGATGAAGCAAGCGCAGTAAAATTTTTTGAGGATTTATCTGTTTTGCAGGAGGGCGTTCTGCTATATCCGAGGCGCGAATTCACCTTTTTGGAGGTTGAGGGCATAAGCCGCGAATTTGAGCAAATCCGACTCGGTACACTTTCAAAAATTATTAAGGGCGAATATTCCGTGGTTGTGGCATCCGTTGCCGCCGCCTGTCAAATGACTATGCCGCCCGAAGCGCTTAGAGACAGAAGCTTTACAATAAAATCGAATGAAGATTTAGATGTTGAAAAAACGGTGAATAGGCTCATTAAGGCAGG
>JBJEPH010000060.1:0-2994 GCA_051881135.1 Eubacterium sp. | reverse complement strand
AAGCGTGTTTACTTTGCTCATTGCGAGCTAATGTGGACACGCTTTTTTGTTGCCCAATTTCGGGACGGAGGTAAAGAAAATGTACGATAAAAATTATGAACTGCTTGCCGATGCAATTATTGTTCAAGCAGCAAAAGATTACAGGCGGTCAAAATCCGTGTCGATCAGAAACGAAATTAAATGTTTTTTCCTCTCGGATTGGTTCTCTTGTTTAACAAATGCAGACGGTCATAAACTGTTTGGAAAATTAGAGCGAGAACAAGATGGTAAGAAAAAGCATCGAGGAAAGGAGGTTTACGATGTCAGTATTCAGAATTGAGAAAAACAAAAATTACACGGTTATGTCAAATCATCATCTGCGTAACAAGGATTTGTCCTTGAAAGCAAAAGGACTTTTGTCGCAGATGTTATCATTGCCTGACGATTGGGACTACACCCTAAAAGGTCTTGCTCGTATCAATAAGGAAAAGATTGATGCAATACGGACGGCAGTTTTGGAGCTTGAAGAAGCCGGATATATTACTCGAAAGCAGGGGCGTGACGAGTTTGGCAAAATGGCAGCGATAGAATATACAATTTACGAGCAGCCGCAGTCGCGTTTGGAAAATCCAATCACGGAGCAGCCGATATTGGAAAACCCGTGTTCGGAAAATCCAATATCGGATAACCCGATTACGGATAACCCGACATCGGAAAATCCAACACAATTAAATATAGAAATAACAAATAAAGAAAAAATAAATACTGATTTAATTAAATATCCATCTATCAATCAAAGAGAGCAAGCTCAAGAAATTCGATGGATAGATAGATACAACAAAAACACAGAGCGTATTAAAAATAATATTGAATACGATACTCTTGTTTACAGCTATGACAAGGCGGTTATTGATGAAATAGTTTCCGTAATGGCGGAGGTACTTACGATAGACACCCCGTACTATACCATAGAGAAAAAGCAGTACCCGACCGAGCTTGTACGGCAGAGATTTCTTGAAATTGATTACAGTAGGTTAGAGGCTTTTATGCTTGAATTTTCGCGGCGCAATGAAAAAATCCGCAACACAAAAGCCTATCTTATAACTTCACTGTTCAATATACCCGCAACGGCGGAAACAAACTTGTCGAATATGGTGAAAAACGATTTATACGGCAATGGAGGGAGGTGGCAAGAATGATTGGCATAATTACAGTGTTTACAATAGGTGCTATAGTTGGAGCAATAACCGTATGCTGTTGTGTTGTTGCGGGACGTGCAGATAAAGCCGCAGGGAACATAAACAGTAAATTTCAATGAATATAGGATATATCTCAAGCGAAACGGAGGTGATAACAATGCCGACAAAGAAAAAACAGTCAACTTCCAACCAAATCACGGAAATGAAGCTTACGGAATTACATCCATTCAAAAATCACCCATTTAAGGTTTTGGATGATGAGCTTATGCAGCAGACAATAGACAGTATTTCACAAGTCGGAGTGCTTTCCCCTGCTGTTGTTCGTCCAAGTCCAAACGGCGACGGGTACGAAGTCATATCGGGGCACCGAAGACTTCATGCCTGTGAAGCAGCAGGGCTTGAAACAATGCCCGTTATTGTCAAAGACCTAACGGACGATGAAGCAGTAATCTTTATGGTGGACAGCAATTTGCAAAGGGAAAACATACTGCCGAGTGAACGTGCGCTTGCGTACAAAATGAAAATGGAAGCCCTAAAACATCAAGGAAAACGAGACGATTTAACTTTCCGCCAAAATGGCGGAAAGTCGTGGACGGTTGAAAAACTGTCACAAGATACAGGCGAAAGTGTCAGAAATATTGAAAGGTATATCCGTCTTGCAAGCCTTGAACCGGCACTTTTAGAAAAAGTTGACAGTAAAGAAATATCATTTACCCCTGCCGTAGAGCTTGCGAGCCTTTCGCAAGAAGAACAGCAGGGATTTTTAGATGCGATGGAATATTCGCAAAACGCACCGTCGTTATCCCAAGCGCAGCGTATAAAAAAATTAAGCAAAAGCGGCAAATGCACGGTCGAAGCTATGCGGGAGATTATGTCGGAGGAGAAGAAAAGCGACCTTGATAAAATCACAATAGAACCTGACGAAATAAAAAAATATTTCCCGCGTTCATTTACACCAAGCCAAATGAAAGACACGATTTTGAAGCTTTTGGACAATTGGTTAAAAAACAGAACAAAGAAAAGAAATACAGAGAGGAGCTAAACACATGAGCAAACAATTATGTCCCAAATGTAAAACAGGAGCGGAGAGCTATAAGCTTGATCCGAAAAGTGAGGTGTGCCCGTATTTACAATACCATAACGGTAAGAGCTGTCCATTCTTCTCTCCCATTGAAGAAAGTGAGGTGAATGACGATGAAGGAGTTTGAAGTAACAATTACCGAGACACTTCAAAAATCGGTAGTTGTAGAAGCTGATTCAAAAGATGATGCCATACAGATGGTTGAAGATATGTGGAAGGATGCCGATATTATCTTAGACAGTGAAAACTTTGTAGGCGTTGAATATGAATCCGATAACGGCAAAGAAATTGAAAAAACGAATGAATTGGAAGTCCTGCTTGTAGAACCCGGTCAATATGCAAAAATGACCACTATAGAAGCAGGACTTTCTTCTATGCAGAATATTGTAGGCGGTAACATTCAGGCAGCATATTTTTTTGAAGAGCCTGTTGCGATTGTATGCAATGAGGAAGGAAAAATTAACGGTTCAGAACTGAACCGGGCTGTAAAAGATGAAAACGGCAAAATGCTTGATATTATAGCCGGGACATTCTTTGTCTGCGGTTTGGGTGATGAGAATTTTGTTTCTTTACAACCTGAGCACAGAGCAAAGTTTGAGAAAATGTTTAAGAATCCCGAAGCATTTTTAAAAATGGGAAAAGGCATTATGGCTATACCCATTGAGCCGAAGAAAGATGACTTAAATAAAAAGACGGATACGAAAACACACGGACAGGAGCTGTGATTATGATAAA
>JBJEPH010000059.1:0-3012 GCA_051881135.1 Eubacterium sp. | reverse complement strand
GTACTGCGACTACGGGGCAAGGCCTATACTTGCGCATATTGAGAGATATCGTGCGCTTATGGAGGATGTTGACAGGCTTGAGGATTATATAGAAATGGGATGCTTAACGCAGGTTAATATAAGCTCCTTCTCCGATTACCCGAGAGGCGTAAGAAAAAAGCTTTTGAAGCTGCTTGAAACAGGTCATATCCATTTTATCGGCTCAGACGCACATAATCTTTCAACCCGCCCGCCCGAATACGAGGCAGGGGTAAAAGAGATTATAAAAAAATGCGGTCAGGAGGCCATCGAGGCATTAGTAGGCAACGCAAACAGCTTGGTTAAGGGTGTGTAAATTTCAAATTATTTGTATGCTTTGCACCTTTTTATACTTATGTAGTTAATTTCAATTTTGAAACAAAATAGGTGATGTTATGAGAAATAAAAAATTAATTTGGTTTATCTTATCAATAGCTTTGCTGATTACTATAATTACATATGTTTTTGTTTTGAATACTAATAACAGAAATAATGATATAATCGGTCCGGGAAATCTTACAATAATAGATGTGCAAGTAAGTAAAATCAATAGCAGTAATGAATTTGAGGCAATTGTCGTTGAAGACTATGCTGATTTTCAAACAGAAGACAAAGTAATTGTAACATACACAAACCAAAGTCTTGAGAATATGTTGGAAAACGATATCAATATTGGCGACAGAGTTCGTGTGGGAATATCAAATTATGAGGCTTATGAAGGCGTATATTATATTGATGCCTGTCTGGTTACTTATTGACACATAACCTATTATTTATTAGGGTAACACGGGTTAGATTGGGAAAAAGCGCAAGGAACAGTACCCTTAACTGCTGTATGGAAATACGGCAGTTATTTTTTGATATAAAAATAAGGTGAAATTTGCCGTTCTTTTCTTATATATAAAATCATTATATATAATGGTGATAAAATGAAAAAAGCAGGCTATGTTATCCCCTGTGTTTTGCTGGGGTTACTTATATTTATGATTATGGCAAATTCGGCAGCTGCAAAGCAGGGAGCGATTATCGGGATAGAATTGGTTTTAAAAACGATTGTGCCTTCCCTGCTTCCTATTTTGATATTGACAAACAGCATAGTAAAATCCGAATGTGCCTATGTGTTTGATTTTTTGTTTGGTTGGTTTACCGAAAAGGCATTAAGGCTTCCAAGGCAGACAACCTCTGCGATAATTTTCGGGTTGCTCGGCGGTTATCCCGCAGGCGCAATACTGACAAAGGGGTTGCTTGACGACGGACAAATTGACAGGCAAACGGCAAGAAGAATACTGCGTTTTAATTTCAGCGGAGGCTTAGCATTTATAATTACGGCGGTGGGAACCGTTAAGCTGAACAGCACAAAAATAGGCATTATGCTTTTTGCCTGCTGTACGATATCCTCTTTGATTATAGGCATTTTGCAGGGCATATTTTGTAAAAGCAGGAGCCTTGAAAGCAAAAGGCCTAAAAAAATGTCGGTTAGTGACGGAATAATTGAATCCGTTGAGCAATCGACAAAGAGCGTTTTAATTATGGGAAGTTATATAATTTTATTTTCAGCGTTGGGTGAAATAGTTAAATTGCCCTGCTATATAATGCCTCTGCTTGAAATAACAAACGGTATGTTTCGCAATAATTGCAGTATGTCGCTCGGTGCAGTTGCGATGTTTTTAAGCTTTGGCGGACTGTGTATTCATTTTCAGATTTTTGACATTATCAAAAGCGCTTCAATGAATTTTTTTGACTTTTTATTTTTCAGAATTTTGGGAGGAGTGCTGGCATATTTCCCGGGAAAACTGTGCACCGTTTTGTTTCCGCAGGAAATGAGCGTTTTCAGCAATTTATCGGTGCAGTCTGCAAGCCTTGTACAATATAATACCCTGCTGAGCATAGTTTTGCTTGTGGGGTGCGTTGTTTTGGTGTGCGATATAAAGAGCAGAAAAAGTGAATTGATATAGCAAGTAAAATGTGTTAAAATCAAAGCGGTGATTATATGAAAAGAGCTTTATCAATTTTGCTTACCGTGTTGATTTGTCTTGTATGCGCTTCGTGCTCGGCAGAGGAAACAGCCGAAAACGAAAGCAACATCAGCAAAACAACAAGCACCGCCGTATCATACAGCATAGATGAAATACCCGAATACAGCGGCTCGCCCTATGTGGTTATAAACAACAATATACCCGATTTTTCAAAATCCGATTTAACAACAAAATCCTATGAGAAATACGGAAGCCTTGACAGCTTGGGAAGATGCACAAGCTGTTCGGCATGCATAGGTAAGGACACTATGCCAACCGAAAAGCGAGGCAACATAGGTACAATTAAGCCTTCGGGCTGGCAAACGGCAAAATATAATAACATCGACGGAAAATATCTGTATAACCGATGCCACCTTATCGGATATCAGCTGACGGCAGAAAACGCAAACGAGAAAAACTTGATAACAGGCACAAGATATCTTAATGTTGAGGGTATGCTTCCCTTTGAAAATGAGGTTGCAGATTATGTCATCAATACAAGCAACCACGTTTTATATAGAGTAACACCTGTTTTCATAGACAGTGAGCTAATAGCGCGTGGTGTTCAGATGGAGGCATACAGCGTTGAGGACAACGGCGAGGGAGTGCAGTTTAATGTTTACTGCTACAATGTTCAACCGGACATAACCATAGATTATAAAACGGGCAAAAGCTTTTCAAGCAATGAAGAAAACACATTTGACGACGGTGACGAAAAGCAGGATTACATAGTTAATATAAGCACAAAAAAGTTTCACAGAACAAGCTGTGCAAGCGTTAAGAATATGGATGAAAACAACAAAAAGAAATATCACGGCACACGAAATTCGCTTGTTAACAACGGATACAAGCCGTGCGGTAGCTGTAAGCCATAAGTAAAGTCCTCGGTCACAATGACCAGGACTCAGCGTGTAGAAAAAGTCAAATTAATAAATTTCTACACGCTGGCAGACTTCGAGAAATGGAACTGAATATCGTT
>JBJEPH010000058.1:0-12149 GCA_051881135.1 Eubacterium sp. | reverse complement strand
CCCTATGCTATCGACAGTGCCGTAAACAGCGGTAAGGTTATCGAGGCACAGCGAAAGGTTATCGTTGATGCGGCGAATAACGGACCCTGCGTAATTGTAGGAAGAAGAGCCGATAAAATTTTAGAGGAGGAAAACGATATCGAGGTTATCAGTGTGTTTATCGGTGCCGATATGGAGGATAGAATTGCACGATATCTCGAAAATGACGGCACGACTGAGCGCGGCGTAAGAAAGCTGATAGAACGAAAGGACAGAGAAAGAGCCGCGTATTATAACTATCTCGGAGACGGAAAATGGGGAAGCGCAAGCAATTATACAATGTGCTTTTCAACATCTAAAATGAGCAAGGATGCAATTTGCGATATTGTTATCGATTATATAAATCGCCGGAATTTATAAACAGTAAAAAAAGAGTAGGATGAAAGCATTTGTGTGCTTAAATCCTACTCTTTTACGTTATTGCTTTATGAAAGCCTTAACACCTTGTATGAATTTGTCCATTTCGTCGTTTGTGCCTATGGTAATGCGCACATATTTGTTAATTCTCGGCAGGTTGAAATATCTTATGAATATTTTTCTGCTTTTCAAATACTCAAACATTTCCTTCATATCATATTTGCTGTGCGTAGCCATAATGAAATTTGTCTGTGAGTCCAAAACCTCAAAGCCGAGTGATCTTAATTCTTCAGTGACTCTCGTCCTTGTGCAGATAATATCGTTAACCGTTTTGTTAAAATATTCAACATCCTTTATGGCTTCAACACCCATTGCCATAGCAAGCGAATCAACCGTGTAGGAGTTGTAGCTGTTCTTAACTGCCTCCAAAACACCTATCAGCTCCTTTGAGCCGATGGCAAAGCCGATACGCATACCTGCAAGCGAGCGCGATTTTGAAAATGTGCCCGTAACAAGCAGATTTTCGTATTTGTCAATCAACGGCACACTGCTTTCTCCTCCGAAATCACAATACGCCTCGTCAATTATTACAACGCAGTCTTGGTTGTAATTCAACAGCTTTTCAACAAATTCTCTGCCCTCGCCGAGAGAGGTGGGCGCATTTGGATTGGGTATAACAACTCCGCCGTTTTCCTCTCTGTAATCCTCAACATTAATTCTAAAATTATCATCAAGCGGGTAATTTACATAATCAATGCCGAAAAGCCTGCACCAAACAGGATAAAAGCTATATGTGATATCGGGATACGCAATGGGCCTGTCACCGTTGAAAAACGCCTGAAATGCCAGCGCTAAAACATCGTCGGAGCCGTTGCCGATAAATACATTTTCAGCCTCAACCCCGTAAAATTCGGCAATCGCCTCCTTTAGCCTTGAAGCATTTGCCTCAGGATAAAAGCGCAGTGAGTCCGTGTTGAATTCCTTTAGTACCTTTACGGCTTTAGGAGACGGAGGATAAGGATTTTCGTTTGCATTTATTTTTACAATATCCCTTTCCTTGCTCTGCTCGCCCGGTACATAGGGCTCAATATCCCTCAAATTCCTTTTCCATAATTTTTCCATAAAATCACCTTTTGGTATTTTAGCACATTAAAGCGTTTTTGGCAATAGAATATATGAAATAAAAAACTTTAATTAATCCTTGACTTTTAGCTTGGTTTTATGTATAATAGTTTTCGCTGTAAAGACAAAGTGCTTTACAAAGGCAAAATACTTTACAGGGAAAGGGATGTCAAAATGGCTAAGAATTTGGAAATTTCAAATTTGCTTGATTTCTACGGCGCTATGCTAACGGAAAAACAGCGCAGCTTTCTTGAATACTACTATAATGACGACCTTTCTCTTTCCGAAATCGCAGAGAACGAAAGCATTACCCGTCAGGGCGTAAGAGATTCTATCAAAAGGGCAGAAAACACACTGCTCGGTATGGAGGAAAGGCTTGGCTTTGTTGCAAAGTTTAACGAGCTTACAAAAGGACTTGACGATATAAGCGAATGTGCAGACAAAATATATGACTTCGGCACGGAAAATAATCTGTCCAAGGAAATTAACGATAATGTCGCACGAATTAAGGCTCTGTGTGAGTATCTGAATAGGATGTGATTACTTGGCATTTGAAGGTTTAAGTGAACGCCTTGAAAATTCATTCAAAAAATTGCGTGCCAAGGGTAAGGTTACCGAGGCAGATGTAAAAGATGTAATGCGTGAAGTGCGTTTGGCGCTTCTTGAAGCAGATGTAAACTACAAGGTATCAAAGGAATTCACAAAAAAGGTAACCGAAAGAGCCATCGGCGCTGATGTAATGGAGTCGCTCACTCCGGGACAAATGGTTATCAAAATAGTTAATGAAGAGCTGACCGAGCTTATGGGCGGTACGGAGGCAAGATTATCTATCGCAAAGCACCCGCCCACAATTCTTATGATGTGCGGCTTGCAGGGTAGCGGTAAAACAACCCATTCCGGTAAGCTTGCACTGAAGCTTAAGAAGGAAGGTCACAGACCGCTTCTTGTTGCCTGCGACGTTTATCGTCCGGCGGCTATCAAGCAGCTTCAGGTTGTAGGCTCGCAGGTTGATGTTCCTGTTTTTGAAATGGGCAATGCAAATCCCGTTGATATTGCACAGGAGGCAGTCAGCTTTGCAAAGGACCACGGCAACGATTATGTTATCATAGATACGGCAGGCCGTCTTCATATTGATGAAGAGCTTATGGCAGAGCTAACCAACATTCGCTCAACCGTGCATCCAAACGAAATTTTGCTTGTTATAGACGCTATGACAGGTCAGGACGCAGTAAATGTTGCAAAAAGCTTTAACGAAACGCTTGGCATTGACGGCGTTATTCTGACAAAGCTTGACGGCGATACACGAGGCGGTGCCGCACTGTCCGTAAGAGCCGTAACAGGCAAGCCGATTAAGTTTATCGGTACAGGCGAAAAGCTTGATAATCTCGAAACCTTCCACCCGAGCAGAATGGCTTCCCGTATTCTCGGTATGGGCGATGTGCTTTCCTTTATAGAAAAGGCAGAGCTTGCGCTTGACGAGAAGAAGGCCGCCGAGCTTGAAAAGAAGCTTGCTAAAAACAAATTCGACCTTAACGATTTGCTTGACCAGTTTGAACAGATTGAGCGTATGGGCTCCTTAAAGGACACAATAAAGCTCATTCCGGGCATAGGCAAGCAAATTAAGGATGAGGATATAGACGAAAAGGCTTTCGATAGATTCAGAGCTATCATATATTCAATGACAGCCGAGGAAAGAGCAAAGCCGGAAATCATAAATCCTTCGCGTAAGCGCAGAATTGCCGCAGGCTGCGGCCGTTCGGTAGAGGATGTAAACAAGCTGCTTGCCCAGTTTAAGCAAATGCAAAAAATGGTTAAGCAAATCGGCGGAGGCAAGGGTCCTAAAATGAACAAAAAAATGCGCCGCCTAATGCAGCAAAATCCGCAGATGGCAGAAAAGATTATGGGAAGTACGGGAAATAATCCTTTCGGCTTTTAATGATGTATTAACCCAATAAAATTGGTTGATAAATATTAATAATTATAATAACTTTATGGAGGTAAAGAAAATGGCAGTAAAAATCAGACTTCGCAGAATGGGTGCTAAGAAGGCTCCTTTCTATCGTGTAGTAGTAGCAGACTCAAGATATCCTCGTGACGGTCGTTTCATCGAAGAAATCGGCACATATAACACAATGACAGAGCCTGCACAGGTAAACATTGATGCCGACAAGGCAAAGAAGTGGATAGCTAACGGCGCACAGCCAACTGATACAGTAAAGGCAATTCTTAAAAAAGAAGGTATTCTATAATCTTTGTTTTAGGGCAACCTAATGATACAGGGATATAATAGGAGGTGTTTTCTTTGGAGGAATTGTTAATATCCATCACAAAGGGTTTGGTAGATAACCCTGACCAAGTAAAAGTCGATATTGACCAGCCAAACGAAGAAGGCGTAACTGTTTATCATCTCCATGTCGCAGAGGGCGATATGGGCAGAGTTATCGGCAAGCAGGGCAGAATTGCTAAGGCAATTCGTGTTGTAATGCGCGCCGCCGCAACTCGCAATGATGCAAAAATATCAATCGAAATCGACTAATAATAAACCGTTTGAGTTTTTTGCTCAAACGGTTATTTTTTTACAAAAAAATCAGCAGGGTTGAAAAGTTAAATAAAAACCTATATAATATCTGTGGTGATAAAATGCAACAGTTTTTGGAATTAGGAAAAGTAAATAATACTCACGGCATCAAGGGCGAGGTTAAATTCTCAATGTGGTGCGACGGCATAGAATATATTAAACAGCTTAAAAGGGTGTATCTCGACAGTGAGGGCAGGAATGCCTTAACTCTTGCTTCGGCACGGGCACAGAAGAATATTGCTATTCTCAAATTTGATGAAATAACAACAATCGAGCAGGCACAGGAGCTTAAAAACAAGGTGCTTTACTGCAACCGTGACGATGCAAAAATTGATGAGGACGCTCATTATCTTGCAGATATTATCGGATGCTATGTTGTTGATATCGACACGGAGGAGGAGTACGGCAAAATCGTCGATGTAGTAAATTACGGCTCCTCGGACATCTATGATGTTGAGTCGTGGGGAAAGCATACACTTATCCCGGCAATTCCCGATATTGTTAAGGAAATTAATACGGAATATCAGGTGGTAAGAATTAAAGCGATGAAAGGTTTGTTTGATGAGAATTGATATAATGACGCTCTTTCCTGATATGTGCAACAGCGTGCTCGGCGAAAGCATTATCGGGCGTGCAAGAGCAAACGGCAGGGTTGAGATAAATACCTTTGATATAAGGGCTTATACGCTTGATAAGCACAGAAGGGTTGACGACAAGCCCTACGGCGGCGGTATGGGTATGGTTATGGCACCGCAGCCGATTTATGATTGCTTCAACGATATATGCAAAAGGTGCGGCACAAGACCGCATTTACTCTATATGACTCCGCAGGGCAAAACGCTCAATCAGGCACGTGTTAAGGAGCTTGCAAGGCTCGACAATATCGCAATTCTATGCGGTCATTATGAGGGCATAGACGAGAGAGTTATAGAGGAGCTTCAGCCGGAGGAAATATCGGTAGGCGACTATGTTTTAACCGGCGGCGAGCTGCCTGCCTTGATAGTTGCAGACAGCATATCCCGTATGCTTCCGGGCGTATTGAGTGATGACGAATGCTTTGAGGAGGAGAGCCATTTTAATTCGCTTCTCGAGTATCCGCAATATACCCATCCTGCCGAGTGGAACGGCAGGGAGGTGCCCGAGGTTTTGCTTTCGGGTCACCATGCAAATGTGGATAAATGGCGCAGGGAGCAATCTCTTTTGCGCACAAAATTAAGGCGTCCCGATATGCTCGAAAATGCCGAGCTCTCGAAAGAGGATAGAGAGTTTTTGGACTCTGTTATATGTGATAATTTTTAATTGAAAATTTTGTTAAAAATGCACAAATATTTAAACCTAAAATTTACTCGAATTAAGTAGTTAAACGAAGTTTTAAAAATTGAGTTGACGATTCGATAAAATTTGTTATAATACGAATATAGATGTATTGTATATGAGTATATTTTTATAACTTTTGTGAGGTATTATTATGTTTGTAAAAGATGTAACAGTAGAAAATCAGGTAGGTCTTCATGCTCGTCCGGCAACCTTTTTCATTCAAAAGGCAAATGAGTTCAAGTCTTCGATTTGGGTTGAAAAGGAAGAAAGAAGAGTAAATGCAAAGTCACTTCTCGGCGTTCTTTCTCTCGGCATTATGGGTGGAACTGCTATCCGTATTATCGCTGACGGCTCAGACGAGGAAGAGGCTGTTGAGGGCCTTGTAGCACTTGTTAAGAGCGGCTTTAACGACTAATTTATAAACAAAAAAGGACTGCATCGGCAGTCCTTATATTTTTGTAAAAATGTACCCCACTGAAAAACAGTGGGGCAGTTTTATTATTTCCAGGTTTGAATGATTTCGGGATGCTCGAAAATTTGGTCTAATTTTTGAATAAACGGCACAATGTCGCCATAGTCCAAAGCCTTGTGGTCCATAGCTATTGTTATAGGCATAACCGTTCCGATTACAATTTCGTCAACGCCGTCGGCATTTGTCTTAACAACGGGCATTTTCTGCGCAGAGTTAATTGCAAAAGCCGTTACCTGCGGCGGTATAATTTCAAGAATTGTACATTCACCTCTAAAGCTTCTGTTAACCGAGCCGAGATTGCTTATTGTTGTTGTGCCCTGCTCGATATCGTGCTTTGTAAGTCTTTCCGTTGTAGGAATTGAATAATATTCCTTTTTTGCCTGTCCCTTAAGGGTATGTACCTTGTGCTTTCCTGTTTTGGAGCCGACAAGTCTGTTTACGGTTTGAACAATTTTTCCGTGAGCAAGTCCGTCAAGCGTGTTAGCAAGCGAAACCTCAAACATAACCTCGTTCATATCCGTGTTCTTTGCCCGCCTGATAGAATCGTTGATAGCCTCCGTCATTTCGGAAAGGGTTTTGCTTCCCATATCGTGCATATTAACCGTCATCATTTCGCCGCTCGGCAAAATCATAGGCATGGAAATGTCAATATGGTCATATGTTTTCAGGCAGCCTCTTACAAGCCTTCTGTTAAACTCAAGATGTGCGTTCATCTTAGGCGCAACCTTTAAGCCCTCGCAAATAACCTTCATCATAACCGTGTTAATTGTAATTTTCTTGCTTTTGTCGGTAACGCCCTCATTTAGCTTTTTACATTCCTTTAAGAATTCCGTTACCTCAGGCTTGTAGGTAAGCACGCCGTGGGGAATTGTTTCCCAGCTCTCCGCGGTCATATTTGATACGATCTTTCTTGCTATACCGAAATGGTATTCTCCTGTTAGTGCCATAGTATCCTCCGATGATTTTATTTTTTAGCCGTTTTTATTTGGCAAAATAGTTTTTATTTTTTCTTCAATATTGCTCTTTATAGCCTCTTTGTCCATTTGTATTCTTTCTTTTAAAACATCCTTGAAGCTCATCATCTCTTCCTTGGTAAACGGCTCGTTGCCGAATCTTTTCTTGTATTCCAAAATAAGATGAGGTCTGAATGCAGGATGAGCAATACGAATAAGCTCCTTTGCTCTTTCCTTTGTGGTTTTGCCCTTTAGCTGTGCCACACCGTATTCCGTAACAACATAGTTTACATCGTTTCTCGGCGTTGTAACCGCACTGCCCTCCGTAATCAGCGGAACAATTCTGCTAACGGTGCCCTTTCTTGCAGTAGATGGCATAGCAATTATGGAACGACCGCCCTTGCTCATTGTTGCACCTCTTACGAAATCGACCTGACCGCCCACTGCGGAAAACTGACTCAAGCCTATCGTGTCCGATACAACCTGACCGAGCAGGTCAACCTGCAGGCAGGAATTTATAGATACCATATTGTCGTTTTTTGCAATCTCTATGGGATTATTAACATAATCGATAGGATGCATCTCAACCGACGGGTTATTATTGATATAGTCGTTAAGTATTTTTGAGCCGAAAGCAGCGCCTAATACGGTTCTGCCCTTGTTTGTTGTTTTCTTTTTGTTGTTTATTATGCCTGCTTCAAGAAGCTCAACAACTCCGTCACCTACAAGCTCGCTATGTATGCCCAAATCCTTTCTGTCGTAAAGCTGCTTGCATACTGCGTTAGGAATTCCTCCGATGCCCAGCTGAAGACAGTCGCCGTCCTTGATAAGTGAAGCACAGTTCTTTCCGATTTCCATTTCAACCTCGGAGATGTTAACTGTTTTAACCTCGGGCAACGGTTCGTCCACCTCAACAAAGCAGGTGAAATCGCGCACATGCTTAAAGCTGTTACCGAATGTGCGCGGCATAAATTTGTTAACCTGCGCAATAACAACCTCGCAGTAATCCGTTGTACCCTTTGTGTAGTCAACGGTTGTGCCGAACGAAACATATCCGTGCTCATCCGGCGGAGATACCATAACAATGCTGACTCTGGGACAGATATAATTCTCGATAATATCGGGAATTTCGTAAAAATGAGAGGTTGTAAATTCGCTTGAGCCGTCGGATACCGAAGCTCTGTTGGATTGCGAAGCAAACAGAGTATTGAGCGTAAAATGCCCCTTCATTTTTGAATCGCACCACGGGGAATCACCAAGGGTTAGCATATTAACAATTTCAACATCGCGGTAATTCTCATAATGCTCTGCCAAAACTCTTAATATTCCGTTTGGCTCACCGCAGGCAAAGCCCGTTACAACCTTGTCGCCGTCCTTGATAAGCTTGATTGCTTCCTCAGCTGAGGTTAGCTTTGAATTATAAATTTCTTGCCAGGTCATATCGTACCTCTACTTTAAAAACATTTCAATTTATTATACATTATTTTGATTTTGTCGTCAATAAATTGTTGCTTTATGGAAATATAATTGGTATTATTGTATATATAATGCAAAATTTTTCGTGCATATTAAACAGAAATATATTATTTTTAAAATTGAAAAATAATGATATAACCACATAACCTATATTTAAGAGATTTAAGAAGGGAGGATTTTATGACCGAAAAAGAATTGCGAAAAAAAGCGATGGCTTTGCCTCTCCAGCCCGGCGTTTATATTATGAAGAATAAGGACAAAAAAATAATTTATATCGGCAAGGCAAAGGCTTTGAAAAACCGTGTATCCTCCTATTTCGGCTCGCACAGCAATCACTCCTTAAAGGTTATCCGCATGGTTGAAAATGTGGATGATTTCGATTATATTTTATGCGATACAGAGTTTGAAGCGCTCGTTTTGGAATGCTCGCTCATCAAACAGCATATGCCGAAGTATAATATTCTTTTAAAGGATGACAAGGGGTATAATTATATCAAAATCACAAAGGAGGAATTTCCGAAAATCCGTGAATGTAAGCAGATTTCGGACGACGGTGCAACCTATATAGGACCTTATGTATCCAACTTTTCGGTTAAAAGCGCTGTTGAGGAAACCCTTAAAACTTTCAAATTGCCCGTGTGCAATAAAAAATTCCCCAGAGATTACAACAAATCCCGTCCCTGCCTAAACGGATTTATGGGCATTTGCTGTGCGCCCTGCAACGGACGAATAACCAAAGAAGAATATGTTAATAATGTAAATGATGCAGTCGCTTTTCTAAAGGGCGGTTCAAAGAAGACCATCGAAGAGCTTGAAAAAAAGATGTACGAGCTGTCCGATAATATGGAGTTTGAAAAGGCGGCTAAAATCAGAGACCGAATTAAAGCCATAAGAAACCTTGATGAAAGACAGAAGGTTGTTTCCATAAATGTGCCCGAGGAGGATGTTTTTGCGCTTGTAAATTCAAGCAAAAAGGCGTGCTTTGAGGTTATCCGTTTTCAAAACGGAAAGCTTGTTGACAGCGAGCATTGGCTTATCGACAGCGTGGACGATTTGGCTCAGGCAAGATTTGACCTTATCGAACAGTATTATTCAATGAGAGAAAGAATTCCTGGCAGAATTGCAGTTGACGGCGACATCACCGACGAGGCGTTGCTTCACGAGTTCTTGGAAAGCAAACGCCAAAAGAAGCTTGATTTTATACACCCCCAAAAGGGCGAGCATCTTGCAATAGTTAATCTGTGCATAAAAAATGCAAACGAGCATTTGGCACAGTACCAGGGCAGACTCGGAAAGGAGCTTGCCGCACTTGAGGAGCTTGGCGAGCTTCTCGGCTTGCCGAAGCCGCCCGAGTATATTGAATCCTACGATATATCCCACACCTTCGGTGCCGACAATGTAGCAGGTATGGTGGTTTTTCATAACGGCAGACCTATGAAAAAAGCCTATAAAAAGTTTACAGTTAAAGGCTTTGACGGTCAAAATGATGTAGGCTCAATGAACGAGGTTTTAACCCGTCGCTTTAACCACTATTACGAGGACGACAAGGACAGCACATTCAAAATTTTACCCGATTTGATTTTGCTTGACGGTGGCAGACAGCAGGTTAACGCAGTTTTGCCCGTTATTCAAAAAATGAATATAGATGTGCCTGTTTTCGGTATAGTAAAGGACAGCAAGCACCGAACAAGAGCAATAGCCTGTGACAGCGGAGAAATAGAAATCAATTCTCACAGAAGCGCCTTTACGCTTGTTTCCTCCATTCAGGAGGAGGTTCACCGTTTTGCCGTGTCCTATCATCATAAAAAGCACCAAAAGTCCTCCTTTACTTCAAGCCTGCTTAACATAAACGGCATAGGAGCAAAGAAGGCAAAGGCACTTATGAAGCATTTTAAAACCATTTCCGCCATAAAATCGGCTTCTGAAGATGAACTTGTGCAGGTTGACGGAATATCCGAAAAAAATGCACGGGATATATTTGACTATTACAACAAAATGTAAAAAAATTGTGATATAACTTGACTAAATCAAGATATACAAGTATAATATAAACGCAAAATTTTGAGGTGTATGACATGAAGGTTATTACAGGAAGTGCCAGAGGTCGTAATCTCGAAACATTGGTCGGAGAGGATATTACAAGACCTACAAGCCAAAGCACAAAGGAAGCCCTTTTCAGCTCAATACAGTTCGAAATTGAGGGCAAAAGGGTTGTAGATTTGTTTGCAGGCTGCGGACAGCTCGGTATAGAAGCGTTGTCGCGCGGGGCCGCACACTGTACCTTTGTTGAAAGCAACCGTGATGCGTTCAAAATTGTTGAAGGCAATGTCGCAAAATGCAAAATGCAGGACAGCGCAAGGCTTGTTTTCGCAGACGCAAAAAGCTTTTTGGCAAGGAAGGATAATTTTGATATTGCCTTTCTCGACCCACCGTACAGACAAAGCCTGATTAACGAATGTCTGCCGATGCTTATTCCTATGATGAGCGACGGGGGAGTTATAGTTTGCGAAAGTGCAAAGGACGAGCTGTTGCCCGAGGAGGTTAGCGGTTGGTCGGTTTCGAGAGAAAAGAAATACGGTAAAACAAAATTAACTTATTATCGAAAGGCATAGGGTATGAAAATCGGAATTTGCCCGGGCAGCTTTGATCCGGTAACAAAAGGGCATCTGGATATTATCGAGAGAGCTGCCGATTTATTTGACGAGATTATAGTTCTCGTAATGAGTAATAAGTCTAAAAAAGCATCTCTTTTTACAATCGATGAGCGTATGGACCTGCTAAGGCGCACCATAAAAGCAACGAATGTAAAAATTGATACATATGACGGCCTGCTTGTAAATTATGCAAGAGAAAAAGGGGCTGTCGCAATAGTTAAGGGGCTTCGTGCTGTGTCCGACTTTGAGTACGAATTTCAGCAGGCTCTCACAAACAAATCTCTCTTTCCGGAGATAGAAACCGTGTTTTTAACCACGGAGGGCAAAAATATGTTTTTGTCCAGCTCAATGGTTAAGGAGGTTTGTATGTTAGGCGGAGATGTAAGCTCCTTTGTCCCGGCAGAAATTATTAACGACATTAATGAAAGATGTAAAGGAGATAGTAAAAATGACTAATACAGACATCCTACTTGAAGATTTAGAAGACGTGCTTGATGACGCTACAGCGATTCCTTTGTCAAAAAAATGTGCAGTTGATGTAGATAAAATTAAGACAATTATTGAGGATATTCGTCTGAATACTCCTCAGGAAACAAAGCAGGCTAAGGCTATTGTTGATTCAAGAAACACAATTCTTGAGGAAGCAAAGAAGGAAGCTGCCGAAATAATCAAAAAGGCAGAGGAGGAAGCCAGAGAAAAGGTTGCCCGTGACGAAATCGTTAAGATGGCACAGGCTGAGGCTGCCGAAATTCTTTCAAACGCCAAGGAGCAGGGCGACGCTATGGTAAACGATGCTCAGCAAAGAGCAACTGAGCTGTTCAACAACGCTACAACTCAGGCAAACGAGATGGTAACATCTGCACAAAACAAGTCTAAGGAAATGCTGTCTGCAGTAAACAACTATGCAGATGACACACTTCTTTCAATAGACGATGCTCTGTATAAGGCTTTAACTGATGTAAGAAGAATTCGTCAGGGAATTTCAAACGCACAGCGTAAGGACTGATACGATAATAATTTTGCCCGACAATCAGTCGGGCATTTTATTTTAGATATTAATATGTACAAATATTACGGAATATGATATAATATCCATAGGCAACGGTTCGTATTATTCTTAATTGCCTAGGGTAACGGTAATAATTCGAACCACGGTTTATCGTGGCAGATATTGCCCTTAC
>JBJEPH010000057.1:0-40055 GCA_051881135.1 Eubacterium sp. | reverse complement strand
CCTTAATCTTGATGATGCCCAAAATACCGTTGAGAAGTGAAACAACATTGTCTGCACCGATTAACGGTTCAAGTGTTGACTTCAAATCGTAAACATCAATCTTAATCTTAGCAGTAACGCCAATCTTCTTGAGAAGTGCGTTAATGTCTAAGCCAAGTGCATCAATAACCTTGTTCAAATCTACTATCGGATTAACTGCATTAATGAGTGCAGATACAGGAGTTAAGAGATTGTCAATTAACTGAAGTAATCCGTTATTAGCGAAGAACAGTGACAGGTTTGGAAGAATATCTGCTACCATTTCAATCGGAGCATTGAGGATATCCTCAACCTTGTCAAGAAGCGGATTAAGAATATCAAGCAGGATTGCGTCATATTCCTTTTCCATATCCTCTCTGTACTGGTACTGAGTCTTAATGTTATACAAACCAAATGCTTCCATTAACGGAACAATTGAAGATGTATAGCCGTCAGAGCCCGGTACGCTGAGAAGATTGAAGATGTTAAGCTGTCCGTTGTTGAGAAGTACATCAAGTACACCATATACCGGACGAAGTACAGCAACTAATGCGTGAACAAATGTATCTCTGTCCTTAACACCCCAGCTGAGGCTTGAAGCGTTAACCTTGGACCACTTGCCTGCGTTCTTAATTACTCTTGCGCTTGCTTCATATGTTTGACCGTATGTCTTGTCTGTAAGAAGAGCTGCAACATTTTCGGTTGAGAAATCAATATCAAGCTGAGCGAGAAGTGCTGTAAGATTCATTGAATCGCCAATCTTAACGCCCTCAACTGCTTTGTAAATACCGATTGCCATCTTGCTGATTAACTCATCGGTGTAAAGCATACCGCCGAGAAGTCCTAACAAGCCGCCCTTATCGGCAAGGAGACCGTTTACAAGACCGTCAAGCATCGGAGCTAACTTTCTGCAGAAGTCTTCATCCATTTCACCGAATGAGAATTCATAGTTCTTGTAGGTGAAGTCTGAATAATCGAAGAATGAATCCTGTGCACAGGTTTGAGAAATAATGCCGAATACTGCGATAACGATATCGTCAGGAGTTGCTGTTCTGATTTGTGCAAATACTGCCTGAATGATGTTCTTAAGAGTCTTATTCTTAGCAATTTTATCAATGCCGCAGATAAGCTTGCTTAATGATGTTGCGTTCTTGATAAGAACCTCTGCAACATAGCGGAGAACAGCTACGAGAACCTCACCCTGTCTTGCGACAATTCTCTTTGTTGTGTAGTTACCTTCGGCATTGCGTGCAGCACTCTTAACAGTCTTTAATGTGCCGTGGCTGTACAGAGCCTTGAAGGTGAAGTTCGGGATTGTTACCTTAATATTGTTGTCCTTGAGAAGCTTTCTTACAAGAGGAAGAACAATATCCTGGATGTTGCATGCGGCAAGGTCGCCAAGCTCAAGATTCAACTTAACATCAATGCCGATTGCATCTGTGATTATTGAGCCGAGGTCATCTCCTGCAATTAAGGTGATAAGCTCGTCAACATCAAGACCGTTATCTTTGAGAATACCGAGAACTCCGTCCTTTGAGGTTATAGGAGCAAGCAGGTTGCCTATTGCCTGTGCAAGTCCGTTGTTGTCGATAAAGTATGCAACGTTTGGAAGAATTTTTGTAACTGTTGCGATAGGAGCTTCAAGCACATCGTTTACCAAACCGAAGATAGGATTGAGTACATCGATAAGCAGGTTATCCTTAGCAGCCTTATAATCCTTCTTATATTCTGCATAGGTCTTAACATCCTTGCAGATGAATGCTTCGAGAATCGGAATAACAGCACTTTCGTAGCCGTTAGTACCAAAGTTAACCGTTGCATCTGTTAACTGCTCAAGAAGAGTAGTAACAACATTTGCAAGATTGCACTTAACTGTTGAGGTTTCGTCGCTCATTCTGCTTCTTACAGAAAGAGTGAGCATACCGTTCTTAATCTTTAGTGTCAGTCTGCAGCCGGCATCGGAATCTGCAGCGATATCAAAGTTTGTTGAGTAATCAAGTGAACCGATTACCTCAATAATCTTGTCGATTGTGTCCTCTGTGATGAGGTTGAGCTCGCCGAAGCCTGCATTGTCTGCCAAAAGAACTGCAAGAATTTCGTTGAACGGACGGAACATTGCTGCAAGTCCGTTGATGAAGCCCTTCTGAGCATTTGCAGAGCCGTTCTTGAAGCCCCAGTTAATTGATTTAACCTTGCCCCAGGTCTTAGCCTTCTTAAGTGTTGCTGCGGCATCGGAATATGTATTACCGTATGACTTGTCTGTCAGGTATGCTGCAAATCCGCTTGGTGAAAGGTCAAGACCGAGTTCCTTGAATAATTCGGTTAAGCCGTTTTCAAGAATTACCTTATCGTATAAAGCACCGTAAAGTGCAGTAGCGATGGTTGTTAAAATTTCATTTGTGTAAAGCTTGTCGTTAACAAGTGCGGACAGGCTTTCAATATCTGCAACTCCTAAATCCTTAAGGAGAGGGAAGATGCCCTGAACTACACCGTCGATATTAGCAACAGCCTGTTCAGCGTCGGCAGCCGTAATTCCCTTAGGATACTTGAAGCTGTTAGAAATAACGCCGTCTGTCTTAGGTGCATAGTGCTTGAATGTCCAGTAAGCCTGTGTAGGACTCTGGAAGCAGCCAAGTATATCACCGATTAACTGAAGAAGTGATGCCGCATCAAGATTCTTGATGAAGCCGTAAAGCTCCGGTACAGCGCCCTTAATTGTATTTACAACAAGGTCGGACTTGAGAACTGCATCAGCGGCAAAGCCGTAAATCAAAAGCAATGTTGTCTTAGCGTCAGCCTTGTACAGCTTGAGCCAATCAATGTTAGGAATTTCAAATACATCCTTAAGCTTTTGACCCTCTGCAACATTAATATTGTTAATAAGGTTAACAATTATATTCTTCTTATAAGGAAGGTCAATCTTGAGTACAGGAATCTTAGCATTCAGATATGCCTTCATTGAAGGAGCGTTTAGGCCTGCTGTTTCTGAGCCTATGAATGTCTTAATGCCGTTTAGAAGGGCATTGATAGGAGCAACAGCGCCGTCAAGCAATGATGTTAAGGTCTTGTCGTTGAGCAATCCGCCCAAGGACGATACAACATTAAGAATAAATGTTGCCGGTGCATCATAAATCTGTGTCAGAATGTTTGAGATAGGAGTGATAACACCCTTAACAAGCTGATCCTGTACGGTTGCCTTGTTAAATGCTGCAGGTGACATAACACCCTTTGCGCCAACCTTGCCTGCAACTGTGCTTAATACAGGATACAGAAGCTCGCTGTAATAATTCTTTGTTTGAGTTGTATCTGTATAGGATTTAGCCAAAACAGCGGAAAGAATAGCTGCGATGCTGCTCAGTGATTGACCGAGAGCGTCATAGAAGCTTGCCTTGTCGCCGTTTTTCATTGCAAACTTAAGGTCGGTAGTATCCTTAATATCGCTCCAGCAATTGTACTTGCCGAGGATTGTTGATGTTGCCTTATACTCGTCTGTCATTCTTACTGACAGTGAATCCGGAGAAATAATACCTGTTACGGCACCTGCGATTACCTTATATTCATCGCCGTTTCTCAGGAAGCCGTTTGTTGTGTCATAGAATAAGTAATCAACAATATCTTCAATTAAGGTGTATGTGTCAATAACAATCTTAGAAAGATTCTTTGATGTATATACCTTACCTGCATCTACCTTGCCGTTAACTGCGTTTGTCTCAAGACATTTCAGATACTGGTCAAGAAGGTCGATAATCTTGCTTGTGTTTGTTGTTCCGATATAACGCGAAACAGTTGAAATAACACCTGCAAGGATATTATCATTAGATGTTAAAGTAAAGTCGTTGATTGATGTATTATCAAGGAGAGATTTTAGAACAGCATCTAACTTATCAATAAGCTTTTGTGAAGCATCAAGATTTTTCTTGGAAAGCAGTTCAGCCGAGCCTAATGTAGCGAACTGAGCGCCTGCCAAAGGAGCAATTGTTGATGATAATGAGTTAGTTGTTGTCGTTGTCTGTGTAGCAGATGCAAGAGCGTTAGCAACAGCCGTTGTCTTAGCACCGTTAACCACACCGATAATCAGAGGAATAATACCCTTCTTACCGTTATCAAACTGAAGATTTGAAAGCAGGAACAAACCGCTTGCTGTTGAGAAGCCAACGAAGCCTGTATCTGCTTGCTTCTTTAATGTAAATGAAGCCTTATCTGATCTCTTAAGGTCAAATAAACCATTGAATACATCTGTAATTATACTCTTTTCGCCAAAGCCGCCGAGAGCCTCAAGCAAGCCCTGAATAAGAGCAAAGTTTTCTGTAATTTTGTTCTTGCCTGTGATAGTGTCGTTTACTATGTCGAGAAGAGAGTTAACCCAGTTGCCGATTAGAATGTTTACAAATGACTCTAATACAGCGTCAGCCTGCTTCTCTGTTGCAAGAGCCTTGAAATCTTCAAGAGTCTTATTATAGTATTGCTCTACGGTAACATCGTTCTTATAAGTTTTTGTGTCCTTATAAATCTTGTTGCCGTATGTATAAGTCCAGTCGGAATTAATACCGTACTTATTGATGAACTTCTTACCGAAGATATCAATTAATTCCGGCAAGGCAACAAAGATGTTGTTAAGTCCTCTTTGTGTAGGAGTAGCCTCACTTGCATTGTATCTGATATCATTCTCATGATTTGCAAGATACTCATCAACTGCTACTCTTGCAAAGTTAACGATTTCGGCAATCATTTCAACCAAGCCGTTTGCAAGGTTTTGTGTATCCTTATTAGCCTTTGCTGTGCCGTAGGTTGTGCTTTCCTTGTCCTCGTTTTCCATTGAACAATAGATTGTACGGGCAAGGTTAGGTGTAAGCCATACGCCTGCAAGAGCCTTATCGGCTGCATAGATACCTGTAAATCTCGGAATATCATATTCAATACCGGCGTGAGAAATTTTTCCTGTGCCTTCCTCATTATAGTAGCTTACAAGCTTGTAAACCTTTCTGCGATAGCTGTCTGCTGTATCCTCGTTGGTTGTTGCTGTTGCAGAGAACCAATAAAGAATTGAAGGAAGAATCTTGTTAAGGTCAAAATTCAATGAGGTGATACCCACATCGGTATTGCCTGCAGCAAGTGTGTACTTTGTAAGAATACCCTCACCTGTGCAAAGGAGGTCATAAATTGCTCCTGCATACTGGTCTGTATCGCCGTCGTTAAGAACAAGCGGTATAATAAGCTCGTCAACAAGAATTACCAATGTAGGAATAAGGTTGAATATTGTAGCAACCGGATTTTCATAAAGGTCCTTCCAAAGGTCCTTGGTAACGGTTAGTAGATCCACATTAGACTCAAGAAGAGCATTGATGATAGGAACTATAATACCGCCGATTTTTGTGCCTTCATCAAAGGCACTGCCCAGTGCGTTGTTAAGCAATGTGTTAACAGCCTCAACAACAAATTCCTCAGGAATTACAAGGTCGCCCTCGTATGCGTATGAAGCACCGCTTTCCTCAATAGCAGGCTTAATGAATGCTGTGTACTTAATTGCCTCGATGGTATCAAAACGTGCAGTTGCAAATCCCGTAATAGGTTGAACTGTGGCAGTTGAAGCATTAATAGCAATAATACCCGAAACTGTTTCGTTAAGATACTGAACAAGAGGAATAGCTACTCCCTTACCTCTTACCTTAAGTGTGGTTTGATCCGAACTAAAGTTATTAACATAAGCTTTTGCATCGTCAACGCCTGTAGCGATAGCATTACAGAATAAAGAAGCTTGGTTTTCTCTTGATTTGTTTGTAAAGAATGTTCTGTTCAAATAATCAGCCATATATTCGCCGACAAGCTCACGGCCTTCGTCAGACTGTAGGAAAGGTGCAACCTTTTCAAAGTGGCCCATCCATTCATTTTCAACAGCAATTTCGTGAAGCTTTGTAAGCGTTTCGTCGTCAAGACGGTTTGCTTCAATAACTGCTTCGATTTCAGCCATATCATTGCCGAAATAACCGGCTGAAAGAAGTGAGCCCTTCATAATGGATTCATACTTTGAAGAAGCAAATGACTCATATTTTGCGTCATTTGTACTAACCCAACCGTTAGCATCCAAGGTAACCAAATCCATCATTGCGGCTAAAATCATCTTTGTATAGTAGAAATATTTCTTTTTTGCCGCCTCTGCGTCACCTTTTGTGCCCGGATATGTAGAAAGCAGGCTTCCAAGCACCTCGTCATAGTTGTCAACCGTAATATCCCTCGGATTTGCTTCGCCGAGATTTTCGGTTGTGATAGGATCTCCTGCAAGCTCTGCAAACTTAAGGAAGTTGAGAGCAAATGCAAATTCCGCAGCAGATGCCAAGCCATCATACTTTGTTGTTGAGTAATAGTTTGCGTAATAGTAGAGGACTGCTTCGGCAGTGCTTTCGGCTCTCAGGCTAACTCCTGCGTTTGCAAGAGCAGTGTTACATGTGTCAATACCGTTTTGGAAAATATAGCCATATTCGGCATTGTTTATAAGCTCGTTGACTTTTACATTGGAAATATTTATCTTTGTGGAGGTGCCTCCGGCTTTCTTTGTAAATGAGAACGAAACCTCAAGATTTTCAATATCCTCAAGCTTAGGTGCGCCCGGATATTTTGAACTTGGCGGAATAGTGTATGGAGTTTTGTTAATTGCAGTAACCAATGCAATGTAAGCAGCATCTGTATCGGTTTTTGCTTCCTTGTATTCAGTCTCGGCAGCGCTTACTACCTTAATAAGCGTTTGAAGCTTTGCAAGGGTTGTTGTGCACCAATCTGCAAGCTCGGTGTTGCTTGAGCTTTTGTTGTCTGCACAGAACTGATACAAATCATAAAAGCTCATCTTGTCGTTTTCAGTGCCGTCAAGATATGAGAAATACAAATTGTATCTCTTCGGAAGGATCTGATCTTCGTTGTAACCCAATTCCTTCTTAAGTATTGCCTTCTTGTCGCCGCTTGAACCCAACAGGCCCAACAGCATAGGTGAGGCAGCACTTACTACCTGTGACAGAGTAGCGCTCTCGATTTGTTCATCGGACATTCCGAGTAATGCTCCGATGTTTTGTCCTTCGCTGATTTCTATGTTCAGGATAGCCGGCACATAGGTATCAACAAGGTCATTAAGTTTGTCAAATGCTTCGGAAGCACTTGTCGAATCGTTCCAATACTTGTCGGTAGGATTACCGTCTGCAGCAAAGGCAGTAAGTCCAACCGAGCAAGAAGTAACGATCATTACTACAGCCAAAAACAGGCTGAGTAGCTTTTTGCTCGTTTTCTTCATAATCATCTCTCCTTTTCTAAATGATTTGCAGTTCCAAAGTCAACTAAAAGCAGGGAATCACCCTGCTGATTATCGGCTTCGGCTACGCAAGTCGTGAAGACGGCACACTGACGCGACTAAGATTTAGTCAGGGCGCAAAATCTCCACGCACGAACAAAGTCCAAATTATTTATAACAAATAAGACATATAATGTCAATAATTTTGTCAAAATTTTTTAAAATTATTTTCTTATATACCGTATATAGTTGCCGAAAGGGGTCGCAACCACAATTCAAAGCCTCAACGATATGCGAAAATAGACAAAATTACACAACGGTTTTGTCGATATTTGTTACGAAATTTGTTCAAAGGTTTATTCGCCTAAAGACGAATTGTAAAGGTTAAACGCTTTACAATTTTCGACATAATTTTTCACAAAAAACCACGAAATTTGTCAAAAAGTAAAGTAAACAGCTTTACATACATAATTGGGATTGTGTCAATTAAAATTTGTCGAATGTGTAAATTAATTTTGAACAAATTGTTAACTTGTACCTGAATAATACACCATTTCCGATACATTTGTCAATACCTTTTGAGCAAAAAACCGAGGTTTTCACGAAAACGCGATTTTTCGTAAAATATCGACAAAAAGTGAGTTTTGACAGCTTTTGCCGTTGTGTAAAAAATGCAAAGGCAAATATGTAAATAGCAAATTTTAGTATTGACATTTATTTCTTATTGTGGTTTAATATAGTTGCTGATATGCGTTTTTCGATGGAAATTCTATAATGTCGAGCGCTTGCTATTCAGTCTGTTGCGAAGGCTTGCAACCGGTCAGAGATTGTGACAGACTTATAGACGAAAACCGTATAATCGTAAATTTTTATGGAGGAAAATTTAAAGTGAAAACAAAATCTAAAACTTTCGCACGCAAGCTTGTTGCCTTGTTTTTAGCAGCTATTATGGCTATTTCCTGCTTTATGGGCACAGTTACTGCATTTGCAAAGTCGACAGATGATTATCATGACTCGAGCCTTGCTTACAACTTTATGACATGGGCAGAGACAACAGATAATCAAACATGTGAAGCACTTCTCGACTGGGTTGACCTTTACATCGGTGACCTTTTAGTTGGACTTATGGGTACTGATCACATCTTTTTTGAGCAAAACGTAGTTGTTGCAACAATTAAGATTGATGCTTATTTGGACAGTGTTGACGGTATTATCGACTTGCTTAGACAGGCTAACGACCTATTAGGAAGCTATGGCGGTATCATCGGTGGTGACGTTAAGAACATCGATTTGTCCCCAATGCCATCATTAAGCTCAGTAACTCAGGGTAGCGCCGTAATCTCTAAGTGCGGCAGAAGCTATCGTGCAGTAAACGATGCTAAGACCATCGTATTGGCTCTTGCAAAAACCCTTTACATCAACTCAAATGACAATGACGGTAATAAGAATGTTATCGGTCAGTTCGTTAAGGGTCAGTTAAACCTTGGTTCTATTATCGAAGGTGCACTCGGCGGTGACGTATATTCATTGCTTCAGGGTCCTCTCGGTATGTGGGACGGTTATCAGTCAAACCTTGTATATAATATTGTTGCCAACCTTATTCTTACAAAGACAAACTGGTACACAGAAAGTGAAGTTTCTGCATATAAGGAATACTTGAAGGATAACTCAACAGGTACGGCATGGAATTTTGATAACGAGCTTCTTGATAAGCTTTCAACAGAGCTTCTTCAGAATATTAACGCAGACATTACATATGATGTTGAAAGAAATGTTCAGGAAGAGGGCACAGCTACTGAAGGCGGAATCGCAAATATTCTTACAATTACAGACGATTCAAGAGCTCACTATGAGCAAATTAAGGCTAAAATGAAGAAAGACGGTATGACATTTACAGAGGCATCTAATGCACTCGGCTATGACCCGAACCTTCATTATACAGACAGCGGTAACATATACCTATTTAGATATGGTTACGAGGCTGACGGTGTAACGCCTTCGCGTGTATTCACTATTGACAAGAATACAACATTAGTTGAGGCAGGCTTTGATGCACTCGAGCTTGCTTGGCACACAGCTCTTAAGGATACACTCAATCTTCTCCACGTTAACTATAATAACTGGGAAAATGAGCAGAAGGGCTTAAGCACAAACTTTGATAACGCATTCTACTATTGGCTCCACGATAAGGGCGAGTGGAACGAAAACGATTGGGAAGCAAACTATACTGCTGCCAATGTTGAAGCTTGGGCTGCTGATGTTGCAGAAGGCTACGGCTACACAGATTCGACAGCTGTTGAGGACTTCCTTGCACAGGTTAGAAAGGACTTAGACCTTGACAGAGTTGTTGACCCTGAGGCAGGCGAAAATGCTAACTGGAGAAATATCGACGCAACAAGATTATTTATGAAGCTGCGTTACAGCCCGCTTGCTGATAAGTATTTCGATATGCAAACAGGTCCTATCAACCTTTACATTGCACAGACAGGTTATTCACATCTTGATGAGTTTATGTCAACTGCATTTGATACATATGACGGTATCGTTGCAGCTTTGAACGATGCTCTTGTTGCAATCGTTTATGACTTGTTCCCACAGTCTAATAATATAGGTATTCAGAATGCTGACGGTTCAACTACAAGCTTATCTGTACCTACATTAAGGAAGACAGGTAACACAGTAAACATTGATACAATTACATCTGCACTTGTAGCAAACACACTCGATGTAATCGAATATACTGCAAATGCTTCAGATGCTAATATTCTTAATCCTTATTATACAAACCATAATATTACAACAGTATCAGGCAATCTGACAGAGGCTAACATAGAAGAGGCTCTTGTTCCGATGATTATCGCTTGCTTAATACAAATCGATATGCTTGATCCTGTTCATCCGGAGGCTTGGGATAAAGCTAAGGACGCAGAGGGTATTGCTTACCTGGCACTTAGAGAGTATCTTTCTTATGTACTTCCGGATAAGGATTACGACCAGCTTGTAACAACTGCCGACGGCAGCTACAAGGCAGGCGTTGACCTCAACGGAGACGGTAAGTACGACCTCTACACAGACGTAATTCTTCCGATGGCTCGTGACGCAGTAGGTTATCTTCTTAACTCTATTGTTCCTTGCCGTAAGCCTAATGGCGACGAATGGAATGTATATAAGTCAAACCTGTTAACTGACAATACAACAATTTTTGAAATTCTTAACTCAGTAATCTGCTACTACGGCTCTACCGAAACATTCACAGAGCCTGACGGCACAACATCAAAGGGTAAGGGCGTAGGTGCTCTTCTTGGCTGTGTTGACGGAAGCGGTAACTGCTTGATTAAGATGAGCAATTCACTTTGGGAAAACATCAATGTAATTGCAAACAACATTCTTCCTGTATGCGGTACTCTTCAGTACGGCACATCTGCTTCGGCAGGTAAATCAGATTCAAAGGAAATCATTTACGACACAGTTGTAATGGGTCTTCTTGAAATCGGTAGGGTTAATGAGCACACAGGAACATACGGTATTTCATCAATTCTAAAGCAGCTTCTTACTGTATGCACATCAGAGCCTCTTAACAAGAGCCTTCTGCTTACAGTATATGATGATATCCTTGCTTCTCTTATAAACAACGTGTTTGGTGCAAGAGATACAAGACAGAAATATACTAAGGTTGTTCCTTATTCGACAGATTACAGCGGAACAGCAGCAACCACACCGTTCGACTCACTCGTTCAGGAAAGCACAATCGGTGAATTCGAGAGTGGTACAGGTGTTCTTGGCGTATTAATCAGTAATATTTATCAATTCTTTGCAGGTACTGCAACGAATTACGGAACTGCTGCCGGAGCAGATGGATGCTGGCAGGGTGCTATGTTTGCAGTTACTGCTGTAAACAACTTCATTCCTTCATTCGTACCTCAGCTTTCAGAGCATGCATTTAACGCTGCTACAATTACTCTTGATACACCGTCTGAGAGAGTATCTGCAGGTACAGCACGTCAGACAGTTAACCTTAAGTTCGTTAACAACTGCCGTGGTTTGAACAGATTCTATAAGGATACTGACGGAACAATCAAGCGTTCACCAAGATACTTTGTAAGAATGAATAACATCAGTTACTCACTTGCTGACGGTTCATCCATCAGTAACATTAGTACAAGACTTCCTGATGAAAAGATCGTTGCTCCTGAAGAAACATCTTTGATTCCTGTAAACGGTACTAACAGTGACGGTACACAGCTTGTTAAGTTCACAGTAACTTATGATATCTTTGAGGGTGAATATTCCTCAAGCGGAGCTCTTCCGACACCTTCTGAAATTCTGTACTCAGATCTTTCAGCTACATGCTATCTGTATTTGACAACAGATAAGGGTTGGGTAGAAGCAACATTCGTTGATATAGATGCTGAAACAGGCCTTATGTCATCAGGTGATAACATCAACGACGATACTAAATTTACTTATGCAACTGCCGGTGCAGGCGAAACATATATCTTTAACGATATGATTTTCTCAACCGCTAACACAGCACAGCTTGACAACTTCGGCCTTTATGCTTCCGGCATCGACGGCTTAATGTCAGTTGACGATAACGGCGATGCATATGCAGTTATGGATGCTAAGAACGGTGACCTTCTGAACACAGGTCTTGTTGACTACAAGTTAGGCGATGCAGACTGGAACAGAGGTGAAACCTCAACTGTTGCAGGCGTAACTGTACATAACGGATATACACAAAATGAAATCCAGTCAATTGCTCAGTCAGCACAGGATAGCGGTACTGAGTTTGCTACAAGACAGCACGTTGCTCTTACTCTTGAGGAGGCAGGCAGCCTTGTTAAGACAGTAGAGAAGGACGGCGACAAGTTTGTAAGCATTACAGTTGATAAGGATCTTATTAAGGGATATGCAGTATCTGCATCAACTCCTACTCACGGTATTTCATTCCTTGACCTCAAAGAAGCAGAAGGCACACAGGTTAAGTTCTTGAAGTACGACGGCACATCATCTGTAACTCCGGGTTCATACACAATGAAAACTATCGCATACGCAGACGGTGAGGAATCCGAGCCGGTTGATACTAATGTAATTTTTGCAAACGACGCAGAGGCAATTACACTTCAGCGTACATACAACGATTACATTAAGGAAATGGCTCCGTATCAGGCAACTGACTACGAAGATTACAGCTCCGAATACGGTTCATCTCAAACAAATGATAAGCTACAAGGCGCATTCCAGACATCTGTTGAAGCTATTTCTAAGCCAATCACACTTGAAAATGCTTCAAGCCTTGATTCAACCTATGTTACAGCTGCAAAGACAAACACAATAGATAAGACATACGGTGACATAGCTTACAAGCCAATTCCATCAAGCGAAACTCTTACAGGCGACCTCGCTAAGAGAGCTATTGCTTACAATGGTTATTGGTACTTAGACGAAGCTCATACTTTGCCTATCTACAAGAATGTTGAGCTTACTGCAAGTGATGTTACAGACGGCAAGGATGCTGCAGGTACATCGGTAGTATATAACGAGGACGACAAGAAGTACCACGTTGCAACAGCTCCTAAGTACAAGTATGAATGGACTCTTAAGTATAGCGAAGCCGGTAAGGTATATCCTTACTATGCAGAAACAGAGGTTCAGGAAACTGTTGAAAACGGTTTAGGTGAAGCAGTTCCGCAATACCTTGATACTCAGTATGAATATCATATGGCAGACGCAGACAACACTCAGGTAAGCTCAGGCGATGCTTGGGAGTACAAGTTTGCTATCACAGAACAACAAATTAAGAAGAATGATACAAACGACTACCGTGGTTTCTATCAGAAGCAAATGGATACTCTGAAATACTGGGTAGAGCAGGCTAAGAAGAACATTGACACATCTCTTGTATCAAGCATCACAGAGGGCATTATCGAAGACCGTAAGGGCAAAAATAATGTTAACTATGAGGTTGCTACATATGAGAAGATGGTTAAGGTTGCAAGATCTGCTGAATCCCTTGTATATGTAGAGGATACAATCACCGATGAACTCGGTAATACCGTAAATGTATATTCAACAACCGCTTCCTCTGTTGAAATCAGAGAAGCTAAGAGACAGTATGATAAGTACGCTGCACTTGCTGAAGCTTATGCACGCGGATACAAGGGCGACAAGCTCGAGGCTGAAATCACTTGTGCTGCAGGCTCTGCTTACACAGCATTTGATGCAACAGTAGTTGAAGATGAAGTTACAGGTGAAGTAACAGAAGCTACTGTAACAAGAAAGTCAACTTCAACAACAGCTAAGTACGGTTCATACGACGCAACAGGAAAGCTTGTTAACCTTGACGCTGAAACAGGCGAAAAGGCATACAGCGATGCTTCTTGGAATAATTATGTAACTGAACTTGCTAAGTCAATTAAGATGGCTCAGGCTCAGGAAGCTGCTATTTCGGCAATTTACACTCAAAAGTGTGCACTTGCTATTGCTGAAACAAGTCTTGCAGCTCCTCAGGCAGCAACAACATTCCACCTCAGCGGTACAGTTGTAATCGCTGACGACGCAACCGGTACAAAGGGTAGCGTAGGTGTTAAGGCTGCTGTATATGCCGATGGCACAAAGGTTGGTAACACCGACAGCAACGGTGTAATCGATTTGGATATTGACCTTGGCGTAACAAAGATTACATTTAAGGCTATTAACGGCGAATCTAAGTTCGCTGACAGAACTGCAACTGTTGCCGGTGATGCTGATATCACAGGTGCTGTAGTTCCTGTAAACGCATTTGACTTGAATAATGACAACAAGGTTAACTCAACCGATGCTGTTATTTACTGTAACGCTCCGTTCGATATTAACGGCGACGCTACAGCTGATTCTACCGACGGTGGAATAATCAAGTCAGTTATGAGATCCGGTGTATCTTTCGGTTCTCTCGTTCTTCAATAATCACTAAAATTTTTCGACTGAATTTTTACGATTTAGTTTGTCCTATGATGCTCTGTGCGGGGTATCTGCTTTGCACAGAGTATCATATAAAAAAACAGAGAACTTTGGGGGTTTCAAAAAATGAAACACATTAATAAAAGATTCTTGACTACCCCATTCGTTTGTTTAATTCTAACAATCTCATTGCTATTATTCCCGCTTAGCGCTTCCGCTGAGGAGGGAACCTTGGGAACTGAAACACCTGCTTTGTCATTTGTTTTCACGGATTCAAGGTCAAAGAACGCAGATGGCAACAGACTTGCTCCCGGAAAGTATGATGTTGATATCGTTCTTTCGGGAATGCAGACGATTTCAGTTATTGAGTTAACTGCATCCTATGACACCAGTGTGCTTACAAGCGTTGCAATTACCGGCATTTACGCAGACACACACGACGATATGTATCCGGGTGTTCAAAAGGTTGAAAACGGAGCACTTTCTGTTTTCCAAGTTGCTGAAAATGAAACTGCATCTACAATCGATCAAAACGGCACTGTGATGGTTTCACTTGCTGTTACAGTCGCTTCCTCTTGCGATTTTGAAGATGTATTTGCATTTTCTACCGATCCGAACTATACTTTTATTGAAGCAAGCTATGCTGATGGCTACGATGATTGCTATGTTCTTGATACTTCTATTGAAGCACCGTATAAGACATATCCTATGACCGTGGACTATTCACCATACTACATTGTTACCGAGTTTGATGTTTCCGGTATGATTACTGTTGCCGAAGATATCGAGGGTACGGCTTCAACTGCATTTCTTGCAGGAATAACAGTACAGGTTGCAGGTACCGACATCGCAGTTGTTACCGACGACAACGGATTATATACTTTACCGGATTTAGAGGCCGGAGAGTATAACCTTATTATCAGTGGTCCAACCACTATTGACAGAAATGTTAAGCTTATCGTAGATGGTATGTATGCCGACTACGACCAAATTACAGTTGACTCAGTTGGCGTTGTTATTGCTGACTATAATAAGGATGGAAGAATTAATTCTACGGATGCAATGCTGTTCTGTGACGGTGCATATGTATATAACATCTATTCAGACTACAACAGCGACGGTATCGTAGATGAAACAGACGCAGCCGCGTTTAAGACATTCTTTAAGCAAACGATAAATTATACACCAACTACATTAAAATAATTGTGGAGGAAAAATTTAAATGAAAAAGTCATTTAAAAAATCTATTGCAGTCCTCTTATCAGTTCTAATGATGGTATGCGTAATGCCTTTCAGTGCATTTGCTGCCGATTCAAAGCCGGATGTTAATCTTCAGTTTAATGCATTTTCTCTTACCGGTTCAGGAAAGACTTTCCAAAGCACCGGAACCTGGGTATATAATGCGGCCAACCTGAAAAAATTTGGCATCTACAGTGCACCATTAGATTATGATAAGAATGCAGGTACTCTGACTTTATCTGCTGCAAAGGCACAGACTACCAGTACTGCAAAAAGCTGGAGCATGACAGCAACAGAAGACTACACTTATGGCGTAGGCGACTATTTCACAGTAACAGTTCGTCTCGACAACATAAGCAAGCTTGCTGCTGCACAGGTTGCTCTCCAATATTCAGATAATATTGAGCCGGCAGGTCTTTATCAGAAAGCTACATCAGCATTTGATTTCTATTCTATAAGCGACAATAAAACAGAAGGCTCATATAATGATAAGATGGATACTGCAAGAGCAGGATATCCAATTCCTACTCAAAGTGCCAAAGGCTTATATTCAGGCTTGAATGACGGCTTAGTTGGCGATGCATCTTACATTGACAGCGACAATAGAATCATTCATACCTATGTTTCAAATCAGGACGCAAATTCATCAACAAGCGTTGCATCCATTTCGGATTCTGCACTTACAAATGCTGACGGTTCAGTAGGAAACACTTATGCAAATCAAGCTGTTCTTGCTACTTATGCATTTAAGATTATCGGCACTGGCGCTATCACATTCTCAATGGCTGACGCTTCAAGCGTTGACGATTGCTACTACATTGCTGATGAAAATGACGGTACAGATCCTGAAAACTACATCACGTATGCTCAGACAGATAATGCCGGTTCAACAGGCATCACATTTATGGGCAAGAATGAGTTTGTTGCAGGCACAACATACAGCATCACATTTAAGAATGCTGACGGTTCTGTAATTTCACAGGCTGATTATGATGAGGGCGCAAGCATCGTTGTTCCTGACCTTCCGACAAAGGAAGCAGATGCTGATTACCACTATTCATATGCTTGGGATACAACTCCTGCAGCAACAGCAACAGATAACGCTGTATATACAGCAGTTGAAACTGCTACACAGCACACAATGTCTGAAGAGATTATCAAGGACGCTACAACAACAGAGACAGGCGAAAAGAAATTAACCTGTGATATCTGCGGTTACACAACAACAGAGATAATCCCAATCAAGACTTGTAACCACGCAAACACAACAACTTCCGAAGTAGTAACAAAGGAAGCTACTTGTAAGGAAGAAGGCTCAAAGACTGTAACAGTAACCTGTTCTGATTGCGGTACTGTTGTAAGCACAGAGGTTGTTGCAATTCCAACAACAGATCATAAGTGGGGCGAGTGGGTATATAACGAGGATGCTACAAATTCAGCAAATGGTACAGAAACAAGAACCTGTTCAGTATGTGGTGAAACTGAAACACAGGCTGTTGCTGACACTAAGGATCTTCGTATTAGATCTATCAACCTTTCGCTTGGTTCTGCAATTGTTGTTAACTGCAAGATTAACACAACAACAGTAAATGCTTTCGATGAGGTTTATGCAATAGTTGGTAAGGAAAATAAAATGGATGGTTCTATCGTTGAAACGAGAATTGACGATATGGACATCGTTGATGGAACAAGAAAAGTATTTGAATTTACAAATATTGCGCCACAAAATATGAAGGATGCATTAACAATTACATTCTATGGTGTAAGAAATGGCAGAACATACCATGGTACGTCATATGTATATGGCGGTATTGCTACATATGCTTATTCACAACTTAAGAATGTAACAAGCAAGACTCCGTTTGCTCAGATGCTTGTTGACATGCTTCACTACGGTGCAGCAGCTCAGGTATATCAAAACTATAATACAGAGGATCTTGCAAATGCAGAGCTTACAGAAACTCAGCTTGGTTATGGCTCAGGCGTAACTGCTCCATCATATACACAAACACAGAATACATCTTATAGAGTACCTGATACAGTTCAATATAGATGGAGATCTGTAGGTCTTAAGCTTGATAGCGCAGTAAGATTCAATATGAGATTTAGTGCAGCTACAGGTTTGGCTGATATGACCGAAGCAGACCTTGCAAATATTCAAATCAAGGTTGAAACATCAGAAGGTTCAGTTTACTATGTAAACGCAACAGAAGAGCCTGAATGCTTCGAACCATATAGTGGCGGCTATACACAATGCTACTTTGTATTCAACAAGATTCCGGTAAGTAAGCTGAGAAATACTGTTTATTTCACAGTATGTGATATGGATGGCAATGAAATAAGTAATACTCTTGCTTATACAGCTGAAACTTACTGTTCAAAGCAATCAAGCGGTTTAAGAACTCTTCTTGATGCAATGATGGTATATGCTGATTCTTGTGCAAATTATGTTGCATCACTATAATAATTACATACTCAAGTATGGAATTATATATAACCAATTAATAGGAGGTGAAACTAAATGAAGTACACAAAGCCAGTATCAGAGATGGAAAAGTTCGTTGCTCTTGATGTTATCACAACATCAGGTGGTGGTGACGGTGTTATCACAACTCCTGACGAGGAACTCTAATAAAATCATATAAGATTTTGAGAGGGTGCTTTTGCACCCTCTTTTTTCATTGACTTTTATTTCGCTATTTAATATAATTCTATTAAGGTGATGTTATGTTTGATATAAACCAGTATGATAATAATCTTGTTGATGCAATTAGTATTTATCGAAATATAAACGATTTGAGTAAATGTGATGATTTAATCAAAGATATATTATTCTGTATGGATGAATATGAGCTTGGTTATTATAACGAGTATTTTAAATATAGTTTTGAAAATATGTCAGACCGTTATCGACGAAGCTTTATTGGGTTTACTGAATATGATCGACTTTTAAGAGGTTTAAATGACAATGCAGAAAATATTTTTAAGGATAAAGTAAAATCATATCAACGATTTGAAAAGTATTATAAGAGAGATTGTATAAGTGTTTCAAATTTTAATGATTTTACTGCTTTTTTAGATTTTGCAAATAAGCATAACACCTTTATTGTTAAGGAACTAAAGGGTTCACTTGGAGCTAATATTAGCAAGTTTACTGTAAATAATTCAGAACAAATAAAAGCGGCATTCTTTAGAATAATACAATATGGAGGTTGCATATGTGAAGAATGGCTAACTCAATGTGACGAATTTTCTTCATTCAATGATACTTCTATTAATACAATTCGTTTTGTGACTTATTATGATAAAACCAAGTTAAAGAATATATATGGGATGTTTCGCACCGGAAGATTAGGAAGCTGTGTTGATAATGCAAGCCAAGGAGGAATTGCAGCGGCAGTCGATTTAAATACCGGAGTTGTTATTTCGGATGGTTATACAAAAAGACTAGAACATTTTAGCGAGCATCCGGACAGCAAAAGGAAGTATAAAGGCTTTAAAATACCAAGATGGGATGAGCTGGTTAGCCTCATCACTGAATTATGTCAAAATGCAAAAGAGTATAAAGTAGTTGGATGGGATATGACTTTGTCCGATAATGGATGGATTATGATTGAAGGAAATAGCAGGCCTAATATCGATACAATACAACTGATATATGCTTCAACGTTTGGTCGTGGTATAAGAAAAGAAATTGAATCAGCTATTGGTGGGAGTAAAATTGAAAAATAAAGATATTTGTAGTAGCAAATTAGGACAATTATATAGAAAATGGTCCGGCAGGTTTGTCGGCTTCTTTGAGCTGTTCTATGACCTGTGGCTCTCGGGTATGCCCCTGCGAGGCGCTGTAAGAGCCGCTGACGGAAAACGCGCTACAAGCGACCCTATGCGATATGCCGGTTTAAGAGAAATGTTTAAGGGCGAGCAGTTCAGCGAAAATGACAGCTTTATTGATATAGGCTGTGGCAAGGGCAGAGTGCTTGCATATATGAATCATATAGGCTTTAAGGGCAAAATAACAGGCGTTGAATATAATCCTGAAGTTTCATCGGTTACGCGGAAATGGACCCAAAAGTATGATAATATTGAGGCTATTTGCGGTGACGCATTCGATTTGGATTTTAACGATTACAATATTTTTTATTTGTATTGTCCGTTTTACGATGAGGAAAATCAAAAATTTGTAGAAAAGATAGAAAACAGCGTTAATCACAAAATAAGGATTTATTATTATAATGATTGGCGATTCAGAAAATTTGTAAATCCCGATAAAGAGGGCTGGACATTGATTAGAAACGGCGTATTTTTCAACAAAGGCCCTATTTGCTACATATACACGCCTCAAAGATATTCAGTTTGGGAATATACACCAAAATAAAAAAGTCTGCTTGAGCAGACTTTTTTGTTTTATTGTCATTTAATTATCCGTTTAGTATTGCAAAGTTTTCCTTGTTGCACTTGTAGAGGTTTTGGAATACCTTAAAGTTTCTGTCGTAAACTGCCTTATTCTCCTTGTTTGGATGGTATGTAGTTTTAACCGGGATAAGCGGTTTAACATGCTCGATATCCGGGATAATGTTTAAGCCAACAGCTATACAGGCGGCGGCGCCTACTGCACCGATGTTTTGCGGAGAATCAACCACAACGACATCTCTCTGCAGGATATCTGCAAGAATTTGGCAGGTGGTTTCGCCGAGCGCTCCACCTCCGCAGAAGCGAACGGTAGAATCCTTTTTATATTTGGAAATCTTTTGCTCCTGTCTTTCAAGCATCCATCTCATATGGAAGCCGATGCCCTCAACTACGGCACGGATAAGCTCTGTTTTGCCTGTGTCGAGATGAATATTAAAGAACATTCCGGCAGCATTCGGGTCTTCAAACGGACATCTGTTGCCGTGAAGCCACGGTGTAAATATAACTCCGTCCGAGCCTGCAGGAGCAGTATCGATTACCTCCTCAAGATAATCGTACAGGTTAAATTCAACCTGCTCCAAGCTGTCTGTAACATGACCGTATTTCTTTAAGAAAACGCCGATTTCGTCGAGTGCAAGGTGGTCCTTAACCCAACCCATACATTTGTTGGAGGTTTCAAGCTCGCCGAAATAGTTAAAGGTTTTCGGATTAACTCCGACAATAGCCGCCATCATAGCGCCTGCATCAACAACCTGCTCGGGAACAACCGTGCCAACCCAGCCCGAAGTGCCTGAATAAATATGTGTGTCACCGATTTCAACAGCGCCTGCGCCTACGCCGATAAGAGAAGCGTCACCGCCGCCGCCGTAAACTGCTGTGCCGGGTGCCAAGCCAAGCTCTGCGGCTGCCTTTTCGGTAACCTCGCCGACCTTTTCCGTGCTCTTTTTGATAACGGGCATATGCTCAACCTTAACGCCTACCATATCGCATACAGGCTTGCACCAGCCCTCGTGACCTCTTCTTGTATCATACAGCAGGGTACCGAACGCAGAGTCCTGCGTCATAACAAATTCGCCGCTTGCACGGAGTATCAAATATTCCTTAACATCAAGCCATTTGTAAATTCTTTTAAAGTTTTCGGGTTCGTGTGCCTCAACCCACTTGTATTTCCAAATCGGGTCCTTAACAGATGATGAAACTGCGCCGGTGTAGTGCAGATATTTCAAAAGCTTTGTGATTTCGGCGCCTGCAATCTGTACACCGTGAGCCATACCCTTTTTAAGCTCCTCACGGGCTCTCTGGTCCATATATGTCATAGGACGGCGAATACAGTTGCCCTCTTTGTCAACAAGCACAAGTCCCTGCATTGCCGAACAGAAGCTAATGCCCTCAATTTGCTCCTTTGTAACGGACGGCATTTTTGCGAAAACCTCTTTGGTTGTTACGCACATTGCCTCCCACCATTCGTCAGCGTCCTGCTCTGCACCGCCCTTTACGCCTGTTTCTTCGTCAACGTATAAGCCGTAGCCGCAGGTTGCAGATGCAAGAATTTTCATTGTTGCGTCGATTTCGATAAGGCAGGTTTTGATGCCTGTTGTTCCTATATCGTAGGTGATTACGTATTTGCTCATATTTTCCTCCTAATAGGCTTTTGCCCATTTGTTATTTTTCAAATGTAAATGCCGATTCAATAAACTTTAAAAGCTGTTTTACAATTTGCTCCTCGTCCATTTCCTCAACATCAACGCCTGCGTAAATTTTTAATCGTTCTCTGTAATAATCACAGGCAAAGCTGAATTGCAGTGCAGTTAAAAGATTGTCAAGGAAAAAGGCAAACAATCTCGGGTCGAGGTCCTGTCTGACATCCTCCTTTGCAAGCGCATCCGTAATGCACTTAACATATTTTTTGCTTGTGCCTGCCTCAATTTCATTTGCAAGCGTTTTTGCGCTTTCGCTGTCCTTAATGTTTGTAATAACATTATAAAGCTTAATGTAGTTTGCGTTGGCTTTAGAATGTCTGCAGGTTGCCCTGATAAGCATTTCAGCCTTAACAATCAGCTTCTCGTCACACTGTAAAATTTCGTCAACGGCATTATCGAGAATTTCCATACCTCTTTGAATACAGGTGTAAAACAAATCCTCCTTTGTGTTGAAGTATTTGTACATCAAGCCGATGCTGATTTGAGCATTTTTAGCAATTACATTAATATTAGCATTTTCGTAGCCCTTTGAAGCAAATTCCTCTATTCCTACTTCAAGGATTTTCTTTTTTCGCTCTTCACTTGCCCTTTCAAAGGCATCCTTGTATCTTTTTGTCGCCATATATTTACAATTAGTAATTATGCACAAAAACTATTTGTATTATTGTGCATTAACACTAAAACTCCTCTAATGAGCATAATTCAATAGGTATATATTATCATTTATTATTTGCAAATGCAACAATTAACACAAAAATTTTTTACTTTTACATTGACAAATCGGTAAAATGTGATATACTTAAAGTGTAAAAATAGTGAGTGGATACTCACGCAATAAAAGGTGAGTAACCGCTCACCCAAAATCTAAGGAGGAAAACTATGGATACAAGATTCGCTATTACAGAGTATCCTAACGCAGCTGCTCTTACGGCTCAGCTTGATGCACTTATCAAAAAACCAATTTATTCTATCAACAGAGATGCGCTCAAGAAGTACGAAGAAGAGTACTTTGAGAAGAAGTGTGCAAAGTCAAAGGAAATGATTACTGAAGCTAAGTCAGTAATTCCCGGCGGCGTACAGCACAACCTCGCATTCAACTATCCTTTCCCGATTGTTATGACAAAGGCAAAGGGTAACAAGCTATATGATATCGACGGAAACGAATATTTTGACTTCCTTCAGGCAGGTGGTCCTACAATTATCGGTTCAAACGACGATGTTGTTAGGGAAAAGGTTAAGGAGCTGCTTGACGATTGCGGCCCTTCAACAGGTCTTTTCCACCCATACGAGTATAAGCTTGCTAAGAAAATCAGCGAGTGTGTGCCTTCAGTAGAAATGTTCCGTATGCTCGGTTCGGGTACTGAGGCTTGTATGTGTGCTGTTCGTGTTGCACGTCTTGCAACAGGTCATAAGAACATCATCAAAATGGGCGGTGCATATCACGGCTGGTCAGATCAGCTTGCTTGGGGTATGCGTGTTCCGGGAACACTTAATATGCAGTCACACGGCGTTCCTATGTTTGTATTTAAGCACACACAGGAATTCTTCCCTAACGACCTTAAGAGCTTGGAGAAGAAGCTTATCCTCAACAAATTCCGCGGCGGTACTGCTGCTGTATTTATTGAGCCTTGCGGTCCTGAATCAGCTACCCGTCCGGTAGATAAGGACTTCCCTAAGGGAGTTCAGGCTCTCTGCCGTAAGTACGGCGCTCTGCTTGTTTGCGACGAGGTTGTAACAGGCTTCCGTATCGGTGTTTCAGGCGCACAGGGCTACTATGGTATTGACCCTGATATTACAATCTTCGGTAAGATTATTGCAGGCGGTTATCCGGGTGCCGGCGGTATCGGCGGTCACAAGGAGGTTATGAAGTATCTTGGCGCAGGTCTTGATAAGTCTGAGGGCAAGAAGATTCATAAGGCTATGTGCGGCGGTACAATGGCCGCTACACCTATCTCCTGCTGTGCAGGCTACACAGTAATTGAAGAAATTGAAAAGAGAAATGCCTGCCAGGTTGCCGGTCAAATGGCTGACAGACTTGTTAAGGGTATCAATGAATCAATCAAGAAGTATGATTTGCCGTTTGTTTGCTATAATGTCGGCTCTATCTGCCAGCTTCACACAGTTGCTACAATGCACTTTGCAGTTAATTGGAAGAAGCCTTGGACAATTCCGAATGTACTTAAGCAAACAAGCATTCGTCAAACAGAAATGCAATATATGGGTGCTGCTTATATGGCAGAAGGTCTTGTAACACTTGCAGGCTCTCGTCTATATACATCAAGCGCTTATACAGAAGAGGATATTGATGAATGCATCCGTCGTTTTGACAAGGTGCTTTCACAGTGCGAAAAGATTGATTATTAATTAACCGACTGATAAGGGCAGTGTTTTTGCACTGCCCGTTTGTCCTATATTTATATTGAAAGGAAAAAGCTATGGCTTACGAATTAGAAGAAGCTAAAAGACTATGTGTTGAAGCCGGTAAAAGATTAGTGGAGTCCGGTCTTATTGCCCGTACTTGGGGTAATGTATCTGCAAGAATCAGCGATACACAATTTGTTATCACTCCTTCAGGCAGAGCATATGAGGATTTAACACCCGATGAAATCGTTGTTGTTAATATCGACGATTGCTCCTACGAGGGCGATATTAAACCGTCATCCGAAAAGGGTGTTCACGCTGCTGCATACCGTCATCATCCAACAGTTGATTTTGTTATACATACACATCAAAGAGCCGCTACAATTGTATCCATTACAGGTATGGATATCAAAAATGTATATAGCGAATTCAGAGGTGTTCTCGGCGACACGGTTCCCTGCGCAGATTATGCTATGTCAACCACAAATTCACTTCGCAAGAAGGTTGAAATGTGCATTATGATGCATCCGTCTTGCCGTGCAATTATGCTTATGCATCACGGTGCACTTGTTATGGGCGACGATTACGACCACGCCTTTGCGCTTGCCGAAAATCTGGAGGCTTGCTGTGAAAAGGTAATTAAGGATAACTATCTTCGTCATTCTTGGGATAAAACCTATTCCGACGACGCAAGACGCGCATATTATCTCAACAAAAACGACGCAGGCGAAATGCCTGAGGAGATTTGCGACCTCGGTTCTTCCGTAAGAAACGGAAATACCTTCACATTGACGGTTGGCAACAAGAGCGTTGATGTTGACCTGCTTACAGGCCTTGGAGTTAACGGAATTGCTCCGAAGGTAGAAAAGCTTCACAGAGCAATCTATAATACCGAGGACTGCACAATGATTAAGCAGATTGCGTCACCCGATGTTGTTGCTGTTTCGGCAACAGGTGACACGATGATACCCATGATTGACGACTTTGCACAAATCGTAGGACTTGATGTTAAAAATGTTCCGTGGATAGACGGCGACACAGACGAGTGTGCAAAGGAAGCAGGCAAGGCAATAGACGGCAGAAATGCTGTTCTTGTTCAGGGTATGGGCGCTCTTATCGCAGGCAACAGCGAGGGAGATATGCAGGCGCTTGAAATAATTATGGATAAGGGCTGTTCCGCAGTTATCGACTGTGATATTTTCAACCGTCCTCACTATGTTCCAAAGGCAGAATGCTTCCTTATGAGAACAGTATATCTCGCAAAGTACAGCAAGAAGATTGACGAGAAATAAAAGCAGATTTCCCAATATAACAACATACATTTTAAAGCCGATGCTACTTTTGAGTATCGGCTTGTTTATTTGACAAACTAAATATAAGTTGTTATACTGTAACTAATACAAAGCAAGGGCGTGACGGTATGAAAAAGGATTTAAAGCAAACTGCAAAAAGATTGGAGCTTGAAAGCAAAAGCTTTTTTGAAAATGTAGATGCTTCAAGGAGAATCGACAATTCGTTTGCATTGCCTGATGATGAGCCGCTTACAGAGGACGAGATTAAACAAATTGATGAATATTGGGGCAAATACAGCTTTGCCTATCCTAATATTGATTACAAATCGTTTCAAACCTTCAAAAACCGTTGGGGAAAATTTGATGTGCGTCATTGCCCGGGTGCAATAAGAACATCATATTTCAGAAAATATTTTGTAAATCAGCATTATGTTGTGGGATTTCAGCACAAGGCGTTACTGCCGCATCTGTATCCCGATATCAATCAGCCAAGAGTTGTTATAAGACAGACAAATGGTATTATTTTGGATACGGACTTCAATCCGCTGACCTTAGATGAGGCTGTTGAATATATCTTAAAATATGTCCGTGAGGAAAACAACGGCGGTATAGTTTTAAAGCAAAATATGGCAAGCGGCGGTAAGGGCGTAAGCGTAATAAAAGGCAAGTCGGTAACAAAGGAGCGTGTAGCTGAGGAGCTTAAGGCAATGAAGGGCAATGCCTATGTTGTTCAGGGCTTTTTGAAGCAGAGCGAGTTTATGTCGCGTTTCCACAGCAATTCCGTTAATACAATCAGAGTTACTACTCTTATTATGAACGGCAGGGCAGAGGTTATTGCTTCGCTTATAAGAGCGGGCAACGGTGACTGTCTTGTGGATAACTGGTGCTCGGGCGGTGTTATTATCGGCGTTGACAAGGACACGGGCAAGCTTAATAATTGGGCTTTATCCAATGAAAGAACACATATTGATACTCTTTCAAACGGAATGTCGCTTAATGAAGATTTGTACATCCCCAATTTTGATAAAATTAAGCAGGCGGTTATTCACTGTCATTACAGAAACACTTATGTTAAGATGATTTCGTGGGATATTGCACTTGACGAAAATAATGAGCCAACTCTCATTGAGTGTAATTTCGGCGGTATGATTCAAATTCACGAAGCTACTACGGGCCCGTTGTTTAAGGATTATATGGATGAACTGCTTGACGAATATCTGCTCAAGAGGTTCAGCATAAGCTTTGCCGAGGATTATTTCATCTGTAAGGAATTTCACGACCATATTACTATCAGCGAATATATAGGCGATGATAGTGATGTTGTAATTCCCGACAGCTTCAGAGGTAAGCCTGTTACTCTTTGCGAAGGAAATACCTTTAAGGGTATGACGATAGGCTCGGTAACTGTATCAAAGCAAATTGCAGACAAATCAAAGCTTGCATTTAAGGATATTGAAAAGGTAATAATTATGTAGATAACGAAACAAAAAACAGATGCCAATGAGCATCTGTTTTTTCGTTGTATTTTGTCGTTTTAAATTAGTCCGGATAGCCGTCGGGGTTTTGGCTCTGCCATCTCCAGCTGTCCTCGCACATTTCCTCAATGCCGCGCTCTGCCTTCCATCCAAGCTCAGCAAAGGCTTTATCGGGATTGCTGAAGCAGGTTGCAATGTCACCTGCGCGTCTTGGCATAATTTCGTAAGGGATAGTTACACCGCTTGCCTTTTCAAAGGCATTTACAACATCAAGAACGCTGTATCCGATGCCGGTGCCGAGGTTGTAGATGAATAAGCCTGTTTCGTCCTTAACCTTTTCAACAGCCTTAACATGACCTAATGCAAGGTCAACAACATGGATATAATCTCTTACGCCTGTGCCGTCGTGTGTGTCGTAGTCGTTGCCGAATACACCAAGCTTTTCTCTCTTGCCGATAGCAACCTGTGTAATGTACGGCATAAGGTTGTTAGGTATTCCGTTAGGATCCTCTCCCATAGTACCGCTCTTGTGAGCGCCGATAGGATTGAAATAGCGAAGCAGGCAAACGCTCCATTCGTTGTCGCTTGCATAAAGGTCCTTTAATATACATTCAATCATATATTTTGTTCTGCCGTATGGGTTTGTAACACCTCCGACATGCATATCCTCTGTAAGCGGAGAAACATTGTTCATACCGTAAACAGTAGCAGATGAGGAGAAAACGATTTTTTTACAGCCGTTCTTTCTCATAACATCAAGAAGCACAAGAGTTCCGTTTACATTATTGTCGAAATACTCCAATGGCTTTTCACAGCTTTCGCCAACTGCCTTTAAGCCTGCAAAATGAATAACGCTGTCGATTTTCTCGTTGTCAAATACCCTTTGAAGTCCGTCCCTGTCTCTGATATCACATTCGTAGAAGGGGAAGTCCTTTCCTACAAGCGCCTTAATTCTGTCGTATGAAGATTTTTTACAGTTGTATAGGTTATCAACTACTACAATATCAATTCCCGCATTGATAAGCTCAACGCAGGTGTGAGAGCCGATATAGCCCAAACCGCCTGTTACTAAAACTGACATAATGATTACCTCCGAAATTATATATTAATATTATTAATTAATAAGCCTTGCCCCAGTACAGCATATGCTTTGCGGGCTTTCCGCAGCATACGCAGGTATCGCTGATTTGCTCCTGGTCAAACGGAATACAGCGTGAGCCGACTCCGGTAATTTCCTTAACCTTATCCTCGCACTCCTCGTCACCGCACCACATAGCCTTTACAAAGCCGTCGCCGTTTTCGTTAAGCGCCTTTTCTATTTCGTCTGTATTTCTGCATACATAGGTTCTGTTTTCTCTGTTTTCAAGAGCCTTTGCGTACAGACCGTCACGAACCTCCTGAAGCTTTTGGGTAACTACTGCTTCGATATCGTCAAGAGCCACAATTGTCTTTTCTCTGTTGTGACGGGTAACAACAACGCACTGGTTGTTTTCGATATCCTTTGGACCAAGCTCAACTCTTACCGGAACGCCCTTCATCTCGTATTCGGCAAATTTCCAGCCCGGCATATTGTTTGAATCGTCAATTTTTGCACGGCATACCTTCTTGAGTCTGTCGGTTAGCTCGTAAGCCTTGTCAAGAACACCCTCCTTGTGCTGTGCGATAGGCACAACAACTGCCTGAATAGGTGCAACGGCAGGCGGAAGAACCAAGCCGTTATCGTCGCCGTGTGTCATAATGATGGCTCCGATAAGCCTTGTTGTCATACCCCAAGAGGTTTGATGAGGATAAGCAAGCTTGTTGTCCTTGCCGGAAAACTGAATGTCAAATGCCTTTGCAAAGCCGTCGCCGAAATAGTGGCTTGTGCCTGCCTGAAGCGCCTTGCCGTCGTGCATAAGGGCTTCAATACAATATGTGCGCTCGGCACCTGCAAATTTGTCGCTTTCCGTTTTCATTCCCTGAACAACGGGCATAGCCAAATATTCCTGACAGAATTTTGTGTATATGTTCAGCATTCTTTCGGTTTCTTCAATGGCTTCTTCGGCTGTTGCGTGAAGCGTATGTCCCTCCTGCCATAAAAATTCTCTCGAACGCAGGAACGGGCGTGTAGTCTTTTCCCATCTTACAACCGATACCCATTGATTATAGAGCTTTGGCAAATCTCTGTAAGAATGTACAATGTCCTTAAAATGCTCGCAAAACAGGGTTTCGCTTGTAGGACGAACGCAAAGCCTTTCCTCAAGCTTTTCACTGCCTCCGTATGTTACCCAAGCACATTCGGGAGCGAAGCCTTCAACATGGTCTGCTTCCTTTTTTAGCAGGCTTTCGGGAATAAACATCGGCATATTAACATTTTCGTGTCCGGTTTCCTTAAACATGGAATCAAGAATTCTTTGTATGTTTTCCCAAATGGCATATCCGTAAGGGCGAATAACCATACAGCCCTTTACGCTGGTATATGAAACAAGCTCTGCTTTTTTGCAGACATCTGTGTACCATTTAGCAAAATCCTCATCCATTGAGGTAATGGCATCTACCATCTTTTCCTGTTTTGCCATAATGATTTGCTCCTTTGTCATTTCTCATATTATATCAGTATAATATTATATACTATTTTGCAAAATAAGTAAATAACCAATATTGAAAAAATACCCCAAAGGCATACAAATAAACTGTTAATGTTTAACAAAATAAACAAAAGCTGACAGTATGGTTGAGAAAGGTGGAAAGCAGTTGTAAAAATACACAAAAAAATTTTTTCGTATGCAAAATTCTTTGTTGTGTATTTAATGCTTATTGGGCGAAAAATCATTGAATATAAATTTGAAAAGTGGTATAATTAAGCGGTATGGAAATATTCTATAAAAGTAACGGGAAACGGAGGTATGTTGATGACATTTGCTCCTATTACAATGAAAGCAGATTTGGCTGAAGAGCTGACAAAAGAGCTTAATATTGAAGAAGTTTTCGGCTTTGATGTCGGCTCTATGCATATCGGCTTTGATGAGACAACCGTTGTGTCTTGGATTATAATGGTTGGTATGGCTGTTTTGTGCTTTTTCCTAACACGAAATTTAAAGGTTGAGGGAAAATTGAGCAAACGACAGCTTCTGTTAGAGCTTGCATACACTAAGGGCGAGGAATTCTTTAAGGGCCTTATGGGCGAGAAAATTCATAACCTTATCCCTTGGCTGATGAGCATGGCTATCTTTATAGGCATATCAAATATGATAGGTATGTTAGGCTTTAAGCCGCCTACAAAGAGCATGCAGGTAACCGGCGCTATGGCTCTTACAAGCATATTCCTTATTGAGTTTACAGCGTTTAAGGACAAGGGTATAAAGGGCAGGCTTCGGGCATTTACAAAGCCTATCAGTCTTGTAACTCCAATCAATATTTTGGAGGTGTTTACCAAGCCGTTGTCATTATGTATGCGACTTTTCGGCAATGTGCTTGCGGCTTTTACAATTATGAAGGTTGCTGAAATTGCGCTTAGTATGATTATGCCGCCTATTATTGTGCCAACGATAATGAGCCTGTATTTTGATATATTTGACGGCTTGCTTCAGGCATACATTTTTGTATTCTTAACAGCCCTGTATCTTGAGGAGGCTGTTGAGCCTATCGCTCCGCCCAAAACAAAGGAGCAGAAAAGGCTCGAAAAAGAGCAGAAAAAGCAGGCAAGGCTCGAAAAAAAGCAAATTAAATTACAGAAAAAACAAGCCAAAAAGGCTTAAAATAAACATTTAATACAAAGGAGATAAATATTATGTCAGGATTAATTGCTATCGGTGCAGGTATTGCAGTATTGGTAGGTATCGGTGCAGGTATCGGAATCGGTCACGCAACAGGTAAAGCGGTTGAGGCTATTGCGCGTCAGCCGGAGGCTTCGGGTAAAATTCAAACTGCGCTTTTGTTAGGTGCGGCGCTCGCCGAAGCAACCGCAATTTACGGTCTTATCGGTGCAATTCTTATTATGGTTATGGTTAAATAGCCAAATAGCTTTGCAAAAAACTTTTGAAAGGACATAGTTGAATGTTAAAGCTTGATTGGAATATTCTCTGGACGATGATTAACCTTGTGTTCTTCTTTTTCTTGATGAAGCTGTTTTTGTTCAAGCCTATAAAGAAGGTGCTTAACAAGCGTCAGGAGATTATAGATTCCGAAATGGAAAATGCAAGAAAGACAAGCGAATCGGCAGACAGAAAGTTAGCCGATTACGAAAACAGAATTGCTAATGTTGACGCCGAGGGCGAGCAAATTATCGCAAAGGCAAAGGCAGATGCAAAAACGGAATACTCGAAGATTATCGACAGGGCAAGGCTCGATGCCGACAAAATTCGCAAGGATGCCGAAAAACAGGTGCAGGAGGATGCCGAAAATGCCAAAACGGCATATAAGGAAGAAATCACGGCGCTTGCTATGCAGGCAGCGGAGAAAATTGTTAAGGGCAGTGTGGGCGCACAGACCGACAGCGATATCTTTGACGAATTTCTGAATGAGAATAAGTAGGGGTAGTGAGGATATGCTTCAAAAATCAGACGAATATATCTCTGCACTACTTAACGCTAATGTAAGTGCATTAGATATTCAAAAAACAATCGACATAATTTCATCGACCGATGAGATTATCGAAATATTGGACAGTCGTGCCGTACCTATTGAGGAAAAGAAAAACGCCGCAAGGGAGCTGTTCCCGAGCAGTGTGCTTGATGCTGTATGTCTTATGTGTGAAAGCTGTCAGGTTAAGGATTTTGCAGAGGTTGCAAGCGCCTACAAAATTGCGCTCGACAGAAAAAACAATGTAGTTTGTGCAACTGTTTTCTGCGTTACCGAGCCAAATGAAGAACAGCTTGAGGGCATCAAAAAATTCGTATGCAGGGAAGAGCAGGCTAACGAGGCAAAAATAGATATCGTTAAGGACGACTCGCTCATAGGCGGATTTATTATTCAAATAGGCAACAAGCAGTTCGACCGTTCGCTGAGAAAGAAAATCGAAAGCATAAAATCCAAGGCACAGGAGGATGCGAGAGCATCAAAGGATGTTGATGCAAAGGGCATCATTTCCATACTGCGTCAGGAGATTAAGGAATACGAGTTTGTAACAAACGGTGAGGAAATCGGCACGGTAGCAGGCGTCGGAGACGGTATTGCTACAATTTACGGGCTCGACCATGCAATGTACGGCGAAATTGTTATTTTTGAATGCGGCATAAAGGGTATGGTTCAGGATATCAAAAAGGACAGCATAGGCTGTATCCTTTTCGGTAGTGAAAGTGAAATCACAGAGGGCTCAAAGGTTAAGAGAAGCTACAAAAAGGCGGGTGTTCCCGTAGGCAAGGGCTTTATCGGCAGAGTTGTTAACGCTCTGGGCGAGCCTATCGACGGCAAGGGCGAAATCGTGGCAGACGACTATCGTTTAATTGAACAGCCTGCACCGTCAATCGTTGACAGAAAATCAGTATCCGTTCCGCTTGAAACAGGCATACTTGCCATAGATTCGATGTTTCCGATAGGACGAGGACAAAGAGAGCTTATCATCGGCGACAGACAAACGGGTAAAACCTCCATAGCCCTTGATACAATAATAAACCAAAAGGGCAAGGACTGTATCTGCATTTATAACGCTATCGGTCAAAAGGCATCCACGGTTGCCAAGCTTGTGGGCGACTTAACCAAGAGCGGCGCTATGGAATATACCGTTGTGGTTGTATCAACTGCTTCGGATACCGCTTCCTTGCAGTATATTTCACCATACAGCGCAACCTCTATTGCCGAATATTTTATGTATCAGGGCAAGGATTGCTTAATTGTTTACGACGATTTAAGCAAGCATGCCGTGGCTTATCGTGCAATTTCGCTTCTGCTTGAAAGACCGCCCGGAAGAGAGGCGTATCCCGGTGATGTATTCTATCTTCACTCAAGATTGCTTGAGCGTTCAAGCCGTTTGAGCGATGAAAAGGGCGGAGGCTCAATTACGGCTTTGCCTATTATTGAAACACAGGCAGGGGATGTATCCGCCTATATTCCAACTAATGTTATATCAATCACGGACGGTCAGATTTATCTTGAGAGCGACCTGTTTTTCAGCGGTCAGCGACCTGCCGTAAATGTAGGCCTGTCGGTATCGCGTGTCGGCGGTGCGGCTCAAACAAAGGCTATGAAAAAATCAGCCGGCTCGCTTCGTGTGGATTTGGCACAGTTTAGGGAAATGGAGGTATTTACTCAATTTTCCTCCGACCTTGACGATGAAACCAAGGCAAACCTAAATTACGGCAAGGGACTTATGGAGCTTCTTAAACAGCCACTCGGCAGTCCTATGTCGCTGTCGGAGCAGGTAGTGTCTCTGGTTGGCGCAATAGGAAAGAAATTTGCAGCCGTTCCTGCTCACGATATCAAAAAATATCAGGGTGAGCTGCTCTCATATTTTGAAGAAAACCATTCGGATATTATGCAGGAAATAGACAGTCTTAAGGCTGTTGACGATAATCTCAAAAAATCAATTCTGTCTGCAATAGACGAATTTAATAAAATTTACAGCAAGGATTAATTATGGCTAACGCAAGAGAAATCCAAGGCAGAATGAAGTCCATAAAGGACACTATGAAAATCACAAACGCGATGTATATGGTGTCCTCGTCAAAGCTTCAGAAGGCCAGAAGAGATTTGAAAAATACCGAGCCTTATTTCTATTTGATACAAGACTCTCTTGCAAAAATTCTTGACGCCGCCCCCGAAGCAGGCAATGTCTTTTTTGACACAAGACCTACAAAGCAGGGACAGGGCAGAAAGGTCGGTCATCTCGTAATTACAGCCGATAAGGGCTTGGCAGGTGCATATAACCACAACATTATTAAGCTTGCCGAGAGAGATGTTACGGAAAACGGCTGTGACGACAGATTATTTGTTGTCGGTCAGCAGGGACGCCATTATTTTGAAAACCGAAATATCGACATAGATATTAATTTCAAATATACGGCGCAAAACCCTTCTATGAACAGAGCAAGAGTTATTGCAGTAAAACTTATTGAGCTTTACATTAACGGAAATATCGACGAGGTTGATGTAATTTATACTAAAATGGTTAATTCTATGACCGTTGAGGCTGTCGTTAAAAAGCTTTTACCGCTTAAAAAGGAAAAGCTTCAAACCCAGGACAACGAGCTTGTGGAAAGCTATGAGGACGCAACCTTTATGCCCGATGCAAGCACGGCTTTTAACAAGATAGTCCCCGACTATATAGCCGGCTTCATCTACGGTGCGCTGGTAGAGTCCTATTGCAGTGAGCAGAACGCCAGAATGATGGCTATGCAAAACGCTTCGGACAGCGCAACAACTATGATTAAGGATTTATCTATTCAGTATAACCGAGCAAGGCAGGCGGCAATCACGCAGGAGATAAGCGAGGTTTGCGGCGGAGCAAAGCATAGGGGAAAATAGAGTTATACTATAAGAAGGAAACGATATGAATTATGGTAAAATAACACAGGTTATGGGACCCGTTGTTGATGTACAATTTGAAAACAGGCTTCCGAAAATAAAGGATGCGCTTGAGGTTGAAAACAATGGCAGGCGCGCAGTTATGGAGGTTGCACAGCATATAGGCAACAACACCGTTCGTTGCATTATGCTTGCAGGCAGTGAGGGGCTTTACCGAGATATGCAGGTGCTTGACACGGGCGACTCAATAAAGGTGCCTATCGGCGACAAAACTCTTGGCAGGCTTTTCAATGTTGTAGGCGAAACCATTGACGATTTGGAAAAGCTTGATGATGAGGAGCATTGGTCCATTCACAGAAAGCCGCCAACCTTTGAGGAACAGTCGAGCGAGATACAAATTCTTGAAACGGGAATTAAGGTAATCGACCTGTTAACTCCTTATCAAAAGGGAGGAAAAATCGGTTTGTTCGGAGGCGCAGGCGTAGGAAAAACCGTGCTTATTCAGGAGCTTATTACAAATGTTGCAACCGAGCACGGCGGATATTCCATTTTTACGGGTGTAGGCGAGCGTTCACGAGAGGGTAACGACCTTTGGAACGAGATGAAGGAATCGGGCGTTATCAATAAAACTGCACTTGTTTTCGGACAGATGAATGAGCCACCCGGAGCGAGAATGAGAGTTGCCGAAACAGGCTTGACAATGGCTGAATATTTTCGTGATAAGGAGCATCAGGATGTTCTGCTTTTCATCGACAATATTTTCAGATTTATTCAGGCAGGCTCCGAGGTTTCAGCCTTGCTTGGCAGAATGCCGTCCGCAGTAGGATATCAGCCTACCCTGGCAACCGACGTCGGCGAATTGCAGGAGAGAATTACCTCAACCAAAAACGGTTCAATCACCTCCGTTCAGGCTGTATATGTACCGGCAGACGACCTTACCGACCCGGCGCCGGCAACAACCTTTGCCCATCTTGACGCAACAACGGTGCTTTCAAGAAAAATTGTTGAAAAGGGTATTTATCCGGCTGTTGACCCGCTTGAGTCAAATTCAAGAATTTTGGAGGCCGATGTTGTCGGCCAGGAGCATTATGATGTTGCAAGACGGGTGCAGGAGTATCTTCAAAAATATAAGGAATTGCAGGATATTATTGCAATTCTCGGTATGGAGGAGCTTTCTGACGAGGATAAGCTTGCTGTTTACAGAGCAAGAAAGATAGAAAAATTCCTGTCACAGCCGTTCCATGTTGCCGAAACCTTTACAGGCTTAGACGGAGTTTATGTTCCGCTTAAGGAGTCCATAAGAGGCTTTAAGGCAATTGTTGACGGCGAGGTTGACGACCTTCCCGAAATGGCATTCTTCAATGTAGGAACCATCGACGATGCTATTGAAAATGCAAAAGCTTTATAGGTGACAATATGGCTAATACATTTAAACTTAAAATTGTTGCTTCAAACAAGGTGTTTTATGACGGCGAATGCGCAAGCCTTGTTTTGCCAATAGCGGACGGGGGATTATGCGGTTTTCTTGCAAATCACGAAAACACGGTTGCGCCTATTGAGTTCGGCGAAATGAAGATAACAACGCCCGACGATAAAGTTATAGAAGCCTTTATCGGCAACGGATTTCTCGAATTTTTTGACAATGTTGCAAGCGTAGTTTGCATATCCGCCGAGCATCCCGACGAAATAGATAAGCGCCGAGCCGAAGAGGCAAAGGAGCGCGCAGAGGAAAAGCTTAGGCAAAAGCAGTCGATTTGGGAATATAACGAATCCAAGGCAAGCGTTGCCCGTGCAATGGAAAGAATAAAGGTTAAAAACAGACACGAAATATAACAAAAACAACAGATGCATTGTTGCATCTGTTGTTTTATATTTTACAGGTTATATAGCCTTTTTGCATTTTCGCAGGTGATATCAAGAATTTCCTGTGTTGATTTTCCGATAACCTCGCCAATTCGCTCTGCAATAAACGGAATGTATTGCGAATCGTTACGCTTTCCTCTGTGCGGCTCGGGGGCAAGATAAGGACAATCAGTTTCAAGCACAAGCCTATCCAACGGGATTTCTCTTACAACCTCCAGGCTTTTTCTTGCATTTTTGAAGGTTACAACTCCGTTTAAGCCGATATACATTCCGAGCGAGATAATTTCCCTTGCCATTTCCTTGGAGCCTGAAAAGCAATGCAAAACGCCCTTTGGCCTGATTTGCTTAAGAATGCTCAGCGTATCACCGTGCGCCTCTCTGTCGTGCACGATAACAGGCATATCAAGCTCATTTGCGAGCATCAGCTGTGCCTTAAAATATTCGATTTGCTTCTCCTTTGTACTGCTCATCCAATGATAATCAAGACCGATTTCGCCTATTGCAACGCATTTCTCATCGCAGGCTAATTGCTTAACAGCATTTAAATCGTCAAGCGTACTGCCCTCTAAATTTTCGGGATGGAAGCCGCAGGCAAAATAGAAATTATCAAATTTAGACGATAAAAGCTGATTGAATTTTGAGGAAGCAATATCACAGCCACAGCTTACAATGCCTGCAATTCCGTTATTCTCTGCATTTGATAAAAGCGAAAATCTATCGCTGTCAAATTTATCGTCGTCGTAATGTGAATGTGTGTCAAAAATATTATTATACATAGAAATTATTTTTTTGTAGTAACAGATTTTGCCGAGCTCCAGCCCGAATAATATTTTGTTGAGCCGACCGTTTTGTAGGTGCGAACTCTTACATAATATTTTTTCTTTGCCGAAAGGCTCTTTTTCGTATAGGAGGTTGTCGAATTCTTAGATATTGTTATTGTTTTAGGCTTTGTAAACTTTGATGAGGTCGAATACTGAATTTGGTATCCGCTGACCTGAGAGGTCTTTTTTGACCACTTAACCGTAAAGCTCTTTTTGCCTGCCGAAAGCGAGGTTACAGAGGTTTTAACGGGATTAATCTTAAATGTTTTGGTAACCGTTTTGCCTGTTTTCGTTTTAACGGTAACCTTACCCAAGCCAACCTTTGTGTTGTTCGAATAGGATTTTGAGGAAATAAAGAAGTTGTTTACAAGCTTCTTAGAGCTGTTATACAGCTTAACCGTAGGCTTCAATGCCTTGCCCGTGTAGGTAACAGATGAAGCAACCGATAGATAGTTGCCCGAGCTTGACGGAGGAATAATTGCTGACGGCAGATTAATTGTTAATGTGCCCTGATAATTATTAATACCCGTGCAGGTGATAATGCCCTTGCCGTTGCTTACCTTAACGGATTCCTTGTAATCCCTGTCCTTAACAAGCGTCTTTGATCCGACCTTTAAGGAATATTTAAAGGTGTTGTTATCGTTAGAGTATGAAACAGAGGCATTTTTTATATTAGGCCTGTTCGGATCGTCGGTAATTTGGAAATACATTTCCGCAGTTCCTGTACAGCCGTTTATACCCTGAATTATTACGCTTGCCTTACCGTTTGCAACATTGTTTTTATAGCCTGTGATTTTATAGTCAACGCCCTGCTCTAAATTGCTGTCGAGCTGTGTGAATTTTGTAGGCTTTACGGCACTGCCCGTGTTGTAAAACGGCTTTGTTTCAGCCCAGGTGTTATTGAGTGTGCTGATATCGTATCTTTTTGATATTTTATAGGCATACTGCTTTTTTGTTCCTGCGCTTACAAGTGTGCTTGAGCTCATACCCGTTAAGGTTAGAGTGCCCGATGCGCCATAGGTTAATGTGCCCGTTGAAGCAACCGTAAAATCTTCATTAGGCTTGATTTTGTAGTCGCCTATTGTCAGTCCGTTTGCCGTTGCCTTAACAAATTCCTGCGCAGGAGTGGTTATACCCTGCTTTGCAAGCACCTTTTTTGGATAGTAGTTGAGGTTATAGGTGTAATCGTTCATTTCGTTAAGATTGATTTTTCCTATTAGAAATTCGATTGAACAAACACCGCAGTAGTTATTGATATATTCGATATCAATATAATATTTTCCGAAATCCTTTAAGGTTGCCTTTGTTGTATGAGAGTCATCATAGATTTTAATAATATAATCTCTGCCCTCAACAAGTGTGTTATGGTATCCGTCAACTATTTCTACCTCGGGTGAAATTGTGTTGCCGGTGTAGCCTGCCTGCCATTTTACACTGGATTCATCAGAATATTTGTCGTCGCTGAAGGAGCCTTTGTTGAAATCGGCAGTCATATCGTTTGGAACGATTTCAAAATAATAGGTGTAGCTTGTGTCGCCCTTGCCGACAAGACTGAAGGAGCAGGTGCCGACATTTTTCATATCGCCGTTTACATTAATTTCAATACCCGGAATATATGGCACCCAAGCCGTGAATATGCAATTAAGTCCGTTATATACGAAGCCCTTAACATCCTCATCGTATTTAACATTGCCCTCGTCGTCAAATTCCACCCTTTTGGTCTGCTTGCTGTTGGTGAGGATATATGCGCCCCTTTCATTACCGTTTAAAACATACGAACGCTCAATAAGAATCATCGCATTATCATCAATTATTTCCGTAAATTCAGGCGGAGAAATTTCGTAATCCTCTGCTGATGCACGATAGCTGTCGGAGTGCAGGTCGTAAAGCAGATTGTTATTTATTTCGGTGGAATAGATATCTTGATTTTCAAATGTGTATGCCGTCTGATGTACGGTTTGAGCAAAAGCATCTCCGTCGCTTCCTCGCAGAAAATAATCGTAGTTATTAAAATGTATCTCCTTAATTGAGCTTTGAATTGCAAAGGTTGGGTCAATCAAATACCATCTTGCACCGTCGGCTTTTATCCCGTCGTTAAGATAAACCTGCACCCATTCGTGAGGGTCGGAGTCCTTGCCGGAGCTTGCCGTATAATCGCCGTCAATAATTTTACAGCGTATTCCGTTAGCTTCACAAAGCACATAAAACAGCTTGGAAATTCCCTCACAAACGGCTAATCCCTGGTCTGCCTGCGAAATGATATTTTGATTTAGTATAAAGTTGTTAACGGTCCAATCGTATTCCTTTGTCTGTACGCCGGCTTCATCGGTAAGATTACCGCTTATTGCACCGATTGCGCTGTGGGCAATATTGTATCTGCTTGAATTAGGTGCATATTTTCCGTGAAAAACATCATCGTCATATTCGGTATTTCTTACAACGAAGTCATAAATTGTTTTTACTGTTTCATACGGTGTGAGCGTGGAGGTTGCGAATTTAGTATTAAATTCACTTACAAAGTTTTTAATTTTGTTTTCCTGCTCAACCGTTGTGTAATATTTGATATTTGAAAAAGAAACCTCGTAGTTTGTATATGTTTTACCCGCGATGATGTCGTTTTCATTAGGTCTGGAGTGTGCTGAAAAATCAAAATTACCTGTTAGCGAATGATACAGATATTCACCGTCATAGGGGTCTGTTGGGTCGTCATCAAGAAAAACATCAAAAAACAGCCTGTTGATGAATTTTTTGCAGTATTCGTCCCTTACCTCATCGCTGTAATCAAAGAAAAATTCCTCATCTTCCGAGCAGGCAAATCTAAGCGTAACACTGCTTTGCCTGTTTGTAAAAGCATTTTTTAATTCTTCACGCACATCATCATAATCTGTTTCAAAGGTAAGCCAATCATCATCGCAAAGCTTAACCATATCTCCGTTTGTGTCTAAATATGTTGAATCATCTGCAAACGAAGTTAAGCTGAAGCTTAAGCTTGTCATAACCATAGCTATTGCCAAAAACAAAGAAAGAGCCTTTTTCCTGTTATTTTTCATATGCTTCACTCCCTGTTAAATATATATTCCTATATTTATTATATCATAATTCATATAAAAGTTCAATAAAACAAAAAGACCGTCTGCGACGGCCTTTATATTTATTATTCGCTATCCTGTGGAATATCGGCTGTACAATGAGGACATTTTACAGCGTCAATGGAGATTTCA
>JBJEPH010000056.1:0-12272 GCA_051881135.1 Eubacterium sp. | reverse complement strand
CGGGACTTTTGGCACGCTGCGGGGGACTCGAACCCTCGACCTACTGGTTCGTAGCCAGTCACTCTATCCAACTGAGCTAGCAGCGCGAGTAAGCAAAAATATTAAATTGTTAGCAGTTTGTACACAAATTGACCTTGCGTTTCGTAGCCAGTCACTCTATCCAACTGAGCTAGCAGCGCATATGTGCCTGCTTTTCGCTTGCGCAAAATAATATAACACATTGCACTGCAAATTGCAAGCATTTTTTTGCATATTTTAGTTTTGATCGGCAATATATTCTGCAAGAATATCTGCGGCATACCTTGCAAGCTCCTTGCACGGTCGCTTTTGATAATATGCGCTTGTTCTTGCCTCGGGTGTGGGCGCATCAAAATCTTTACTTTGAAGATTAAGCAATTCACGGCATACCACAGAGCCGTTATCCTGCTTAAACCTGTTGGCAAGAGATTGAATGCGGGAATAAAGCTCTTTCTTGCCCTCAAGATTATCCGGCTCATCGTAGCCGTAGAGCATAGACATAACGAAAACCATACCCGAAACGCATCCGCAAACCTCGCGCATTCTGCTTATTCCGCCGCCAAAGCCGGAAACGGCACGAGCGATTGACTTTTCATCCATATCAAGCATATCTTCAAACGCCATTGCAACAGCCTGAGAGCAATTATAGCCTTGACAGAAATAATTTTTTGCGATATCTCCCCTGCTCATATTATTCCTCATAAAAATCGTCAACCTGCTCTTCGTTTCCATTGTCGAGATTTTCTTCGGTTGAGCCCTCTTCAACCTTTAGGAATTTTGCTTTCAGCTTCATATCCGACTTGATGTTAAAGCGATAGGTTGTGCTGTCGGTAATCTTTTTGCTACCCTCATACCAGCCGTCAAACTCGTAGCCGTCGTTTGCTCTTGCGATAATAATAACCCTTTCGCCTTCGGTATATTCGCCGTCGCCTTCGACCTCGCCGCCCTGATTACAGCTTAAAGCCACTCTGTATGTTTTGGGCTGAGCTTCAGTAGTGGTGGTTGTAGTTGTTTTTTCGGTGGTTGATTCGGTTGTAAATTCTGTTTTAGGCTCGGTTGTATAGCTGTTGCTTTCATCCGGGGAGGAGGTGGTAATATTGTTTACGCTTGTTTCCTCATTATTTTTACGGCCGCTTGTTGCAAGCGCAACAATGCCTGCGATAAGAGCAATCAAAACGATAACCAAAACTATTATAATAGCCGTTAGGGTTGTATTTTGCTTTTTGTCATTGCCCTTGCCCTGTTCGCCCTGCTTTGCTTGATTTGGGCGCTCGGATTTAACCTTAGGAACGGCTTTGGTAGGCTCGTCCGGTTCTGTATTTTCCTCCTCGTCATAAAGCGGAGAACCGCAGTTTTGACAAATATATAGGTTATCATCATTTTGAGAACCACAGTTTTTACATCTCATATTTTTAATCTCCTTATAAATTTGCCATAATTATATCACAGACTTGTGCCATAAACAATATGAAAATAATTAAAAATATAATCTTTTGTAATTATTTTCATATTTAGTCTTGACTTTTTAACGAAATTATAATAAATTTAATATGTAATGTTTTCGATTCAGAGAAAACTCATTAAGGAAAGGGGATTCCCATTATGAAAAAAACAGTAAAAAGAATTATGTGCTTAGTGCTGGTTGTTTTATTGGTTGCATCTCTTGCAGGCTGTGCAAAGATGAACTACATCACAAACGGTACTATCAAAGCAATCAACGAGGTTAAGTCCGGTGAATGGAATGCGCCAAGCGCTGAAGAGCAGGCTGCAAAGAACGAAGACGCAGTTGTTATCGATGAGCTTACTCCGGGTACATACGGCGGAATTGACTTCCAGACAACAGAGGATGTTGTAAATTACTTTGTAGAGGCTTATGACTATACAAAGAGCTTAACAGCAGACTACATTGAAAGCGACGGCTCAAAGGCTACATACTACAAGCTGCTTTGCGAAGAAAGTCTTGTTGTAAGCGATGTTCTTATCGACGGTTCGGAAAACTCAACAATCAACAGCCTTGTTGATTCTATCGTACCGAATATGTTCTCAGCAGGTACTTGGGGACTCAGCCCATGCTGTGACAAGAATCCTAACGATGATAACAACAGCAGAGAGCAATACAAGAACGAGGACCTCGACTTTAGAAAGTCATTACTTACAGCTGACGATGTTCTTGCTTGTAATGTAACAGATAACAACGACGGCACAATCACAATTCAAATTCAGCCGAAAGCAGGCGAAATGAGCTACAAGGGTGAAGATTCACAGGGTAGATTCTTTATGGTACTTGGTGATATCGGTGCAACAGTTGCCGGAATCAGCGTGCTTTCCTTCTCACAGGGCGAGGCAAAGGACAATGTAAAGGTTCACTACAAGGGCGGTCAAGGTAAATTCATTATCAACACAAAGACAAAGGAAATTACAACCGCTGATTATGAAATGATTGCACTTGTTGATGTAACACATGCAAATGTAACAATCATCAAGGACAAGAGCGCTTCTGTTAAGATTACATACACAACACACTTCCCTGCTTCCGATGATTATCTGAAGGAGAAGAAGGGTATTGAGAGAGCATAATAATTCAATATTATAATAAAAAATCTCACACTCGAAAGGGTGTGAGATTTATTTTTGTTCTTTTCTAATATATATTTGATTTCAATTAAGACTAAGACATATCGGCTTTGTTGTTTTGCTTTTCAAGCTTTTTAACTGTTGACCAAAACATTAACACGGCAATGAATATACAAACGAAATCTGCTGTCGGTTGTGACCATATCAAGCCTTCAAGGCCTACCGTTTTGTTCATAATAAGCAGAAGCGGCATAAATATTAAGCCCTGTCTGCCAGTTGCAAGAATTAGGGATTGCATACCCTTTCCCATACCTTGAAATGCAAAGTTGATGATAAACATAATTCCTAAAACAGGTCCCGGTGTCATAAGCGCAGTAATCATCTTGATGCCCTTTTCTACAACGGCAGGGTCATCGATGAATATGCCTATCACATTTTGTCTGAATACCAAATAAAAGACCGTTACGGATGTACCTATAATTACATTACACATAAAGCTGAAGCGAACGGTGTCCTTCATTCGCTTAAAGTTTTTTGCACCGTAGCAATAGCCAATCAACGGCTGAACGCCCTGTGCAAGACCTATTTGAAGCATAACAACAAGCAGGTTTGCCTTCATTGCGACGCCCATAGCCGCAACTGCGTCGTCGCCGTATTTTACAAGCACCATATTTACAACTATGTTTGAAACGGACATCAGCAGATTATTCACAGATGCCGGCATACCTACATTTATAACGCCCTTGGCAATTCCGTTTTTGGCGGAATATCTTTTAGGCGTGATGGAAAGTATTGATTTTCCCCGAAGAAAATATGACAAAAAGTACAACACGGAGCATATATTACCTATAACGGTTGCAACAGCGGCACCTGTTACGCCTAAGCTTAAGCCAAACGGCAAGGTAATTACACCGAACAGCCTGTCCCCTGCTCCTAAAATAAAAATCGGGTCTAAAATGATATTGACTATCTGACCGATAACCATACCAATCATTGACTCCTTTGCCGCGCCTTCTCCTCGAATAAGGTTTCCTGCAACGATTGATGAAACAACAAAGGGGGAGCCGATGCTTACCCACATTAAATAATCACTTGCATATCCTATTGTATTATCGCTTGCACCTACAATGTACAAAAGCGGTTTTCTGAAAGCAATAAATAACACGGCAACTGCCAAGCCGATACCTATTGCCGTATATATGCAAAAGGATGAAATGCTTTTGATTTTATTCTGCTTGCCCTCGCCGAGAGAACGGCTGATATAAGCACAGCCTCCTATGCCGAACAAATTTCCTAACGCCAAAAAGAACAGGAAAACAGGCATAGATACGGATACGGCGGCAACCTGATTTGCATCTCCCGTCTGTCCTACAAAAAATGTATCGGCAAGATTATAAACAATATTTATAAGCATACCGAGCATACTCGGAACGGCAAGAGCTGCAACCGCCTTGGGTACCTTATAATCTGAAAAAACGGCAGTATTATCTCTTATTTTTGACATATTAAAACAGTAAATCCGACAGATTTACAAAATCCTCCATAGTTAATTTTTCCGCCCTTATGTTTGCATCAAGTCCAAGCTGCAACAGAGCGTCAATCACAGCCTGCTTTGATATTCCGACAGTATTTGATATAGAATTTACAAGCGTTTTTCTTCTTTGGGCAAAAGCGGATTTAACAAGAGTGAAAAACTGCTTCTCGTCCTTTACGCTGTATTTTTGCTCATCTCTGAGCACTATCTTAATTACTGCGCTATCCACCTTTGGAGAGGGCATAAAGCTATCCCTTGAAACACCGAACAAAAGCTCGCTGTCACCGTAATATTTTACTGCAACGCTGACGGCACCTGCCTGACGGGTTCCGATTTCGGCAGTCAGCCTTTCTGCAGCCTCCTGCTGAACCATAACCTCAATTTCAGATATATTAAGCCTGCTTTCAAGAAGCATCATAATGACGGGAGAGGTTATATAATACGGCAGATTTGCGCAAACCTTAACTTTTTTTAAGCCCGAAAAATGCTCTGCTATAATCCCCTGCAAATCAAGCTTCATAACATCGCCCTTAACAAGAGTAAAGTTGTCGTAATCTGCAAGCGTTTCGTCTAATATAGGATATAGCCTTTCATCAAGCTCAACAGCAACCACTCTGCCTGCTGTTTTGCACAGCTCTTTGGTTAGAACACCTATACCCGGACCTATCTCCAGTACGCCCGTTTGACTGTCTGCACCAAGCATTTGTGCCATTGTCGGACATACGCCTTCATCTATCAGGAAATTCTGACCCAATGCCTTGGAAAATGCAAAGCCGTGCTTCGATAATAATTTTGTAACTTCCTTATAATCGCACAAATTATATTCCATAATGCCTCCTGATATTTTGATACGGGATATTTTAACATATAATAATGTATATATCAATAGAAATATTTCACAAAAAATTATTCTCAAAATAACCTGTTGACAAAAGAAAAAATTATGCTATAATATCTTTAGCCGACTAATATTTAGCCGACTAAATTATTTAAAGAAGTGATAATATGCCTTGTGAATACAGAAGAAAGCATTGTCCCCCACCGGTGCCCGAGCGAGGATTAATAGGTCCGAGATTAGGCAGGGCGGCAAGAATAACAAAGCATAATTTTAATATGGCGGTTTCCGAGGAGGGTCTGTTTTCGGGACAGCACCATATAATTATGCTTTTGACAGAAAAAAATTATATGACGGTCAGCGAAATTGCACAGGAGCTTGGGGTTGCATACTCAACCGTTTCGGTAAGCATAAAGCGAATGGAGAAATCGGGCTTAATATCTAAAAAGCCCGATAAAAACGACGCTCGAATAACGCATATATATTTAACCGAAAAGGGAAAGAGCATACCCGAGCATATAAAGCAAAAGATGGACTCGCAGGAGGTTATCATAACAAAGGGCATGAGCGAGGAGGAAATTATGCTTTTGTCCGATTTGCTTGACAAAATTGTAAACAACTATGAAAGTGCGGTGAATGAAGATGCTTAAAAAATTAGCAAAATACCTGAAAGGGTTGGGGTGGCTTTGCGTAGTCAGCGCAAGCGGTATGATTATAGAAGCCATTTGCGAGCTGTCCCTGCCTAAAATTGCAAACTTCATATATGAAACGGTTAAAAATGCAGGAGGAGATACTGCCGATGTTAAGTCGCAGATTTTAAAAATCGGCTTGGGAATGCTCGGCATGGCTGTGCTCGGCTTGGCGGGCGGATTGGCAACAATGAAATCATCTTCGATTGTTGCTCAAAAGTTCTCATACAGATTAAGAAAGGATATGTTTGAAAAAATCAGCTCCTTTTCGTTTAAAAACATTGATACTTTTTCGGCGTCATCGCTTACTACAAGAATGACAAACGATGTTACAATGCTTCAAAACACGCTGATGATGGTTTTGCGTATGTTGGTCAGAGCGCCTTCCCTTCTCATCGTTTCAGCCGTTTTGGCATTTTCGATTAATCATAAGCTCTCGCTGATAATAATTGTTTTACTGCCTGTTATTTTGGGAATAGTTGCAGTTGTTTTGAAATTCGGCTTTCCTATGTTCCAGAGGATGCAAAAGAAAATCGATAAGGTAAACCAGGTTGTTCAGGAAAATCTTATCGGCATAAGGGTTGTTAAGGCATATGTCAGAGAGGACAGAGAAAAGGAAAAATTTAAAAACGCATCCGACGATTTAGCGGCGCAGGGCGCAAGAGCGGCAGGTATGGTTGTAACACTTATGCCCATTATGATGCTTTTGATGAATATAGTTATTGTTTTCATCTATTATCGCGGTGCATTAGGTGCGTTCAGAGGCGAAATGCAGGTAGGAGAAATCTCCGTGCTTGCAAATTATATCATTCAGGTGCTTATGAATGTTATGATGGTGTCCGTATTTATGCTTCAGCTAACAAGGGCAAAGGCCTGCGGTGACAGAGTTGTAGAGGTTTTGGACACAAAGGTTGACATTGTATCACCCGAAAATGCGTATATCCCCGAAGCTCCCAAGGGCGAGGTTGAATTTAAAAATGTCAGCTTCGGCTATCACGAGGGCGACAGCATATTAGAGGGCATATCCTTTAAGGCACAGGCAGGAAGCATTGTAGGAATAATCGGCTCTACGGGATGCGGAAAATCAAGCTTGGTTAATCTTATTCCAAGGCTTTATGATGTTACGGACGGCGAGGTTCTGCTTGACGGAATAAATGTAAAGGATTACGACCTTACAGCGTTGCGTGACACCATAGGAGTTGTTTTGCAAAAAAATGTATTGTTTACGGGTACAATAAGCGAGAATATCCGTTGGGGCAACAAAAACGCTACCGACGAGGAAATCATAAATGCCTGCAAGGCGGCGCAGGCGCACGATTTCATTATGCAGCAGCCCGACGGCTATAACACAATGCTTTCGCAGGGCGGCTTGAATTTATCGGGCGGACAAAAGCAACGACTTTGCATTGCCCGTGCAATAATAAAGAAGCCTAAGGTGCTTATACTTGACGATTCCACCTCTGCCGTCGATACTGCAACTGAGGCAAAAATCAGAGAGTGCTTTTATAACGAGCTTAAGGACACAACAATTTTCATTATTGCACAGCGTGTATCCTCCGTTAAGGATGCAGACCAAATCATCGTGCTTGACGAAGGAAAAATTGATATGGTCGGCAATCATGATGCACTTATGGAGGGCTGTGAAATTTATCAGGAAATCTACAAAACTCAGCAGAAGGGAGTGATTGAATAATGCCTCCTATGGGACATCCAACGGACAAAGTGGGCGCAAAGCCTAAAAACGCAAAAAAGACATTTACACGAATTCTGTCTTATATAGGCAAAAGCAAGGCGCTGTTGCTGATAGTATTTTTATGCTTAATTTTGGCTACGGTTTGTCAAATGGGCTCTTCATATTGGCTAAAGCCCATATTAGATGATGTGGCATCCTCCATAAAAGCAGGAAATTTTGAAACGGTTGGAATAAGAGCTCTGCTTAAAAATCTTACAATAGTTTCGGGATTTTATATAGGCGCATCGCTTTTCACCTTTATCCAGTCAAAGATTATGGTTAAGCTTGCCTACAAAACAACAAACATTCTCAGAAAAGATTTGTTTAACCATATGCAAACGCTTCCGTTAAAATATTTTGACTCAAAAACGCACGGCGAAATTATGAGCCGTTTTACAAACGATGTTGACAACATACAAATGATGCTTGAGCAAACGATAGTACAGCTTGTTTCATCGGTTTTCAGCTTTATCGGAATTATAATAATGATGATTACGCTGGAATGGCGACTGTTTTTGGTTGCAACGGTATTTTTGATAATTATGCTTGTAAACTCACTAAATATAGCAAAGCATACAAGAAAATACTTTAAGGCGCAGCAAACGGCTCTCGGCTCAATGAACGGAAATATCGAAGAAACCATCGAGGGTATGAAAATAGTTAAGGTTTTCAACCACGAAAACGAAGCTATAAACGACTTTGACAAGCTTAACGAGGAATACAGACAGGTTGCAACAAACGCAAACTTTTACAGCGGCATTATGGGACCGGTATCAACCGGCATCAATAACGCATCATACGCAACCGTTGCGCTTTCGGGTGCGCTTCTTGTATTGACAAACGGATTAAGCATAGGCACATTCTTTACCTTCCTAAGCTATTCAAAGCAATTCACTCAGCCCATCAACCAAATTATGAACCAAATGACAAATATTTTCTCCGCTCTTGCAGGTGCAGAGCGCGTATTTGAAATTATGGATATGCAAAGCGAGGTTGACAACGGCACCGTAACGCTTGAAGAAGTAAAAATGCCAAACGGCAAGGAATGGTACTGGATTGACGGTGACAAGAAAATCAAGGTTGAGGGCAAGGTTGTTTTTGAAAATGTCACCTTCTCATATGTAGAAGACAAGGTGGTGCTCAAAAACATCAATCTCTACGCAAAGCAAGGTCAAAAAATTGCTTTCGTAGGCTCCACCGGTGCAGGAAAAACCACAATTACAAACCTTATCAACCGCTTCTATGATATTCAGGAGGGTGTTATAACCTATGACGGAATTGATATTAAGCGAATTAAAAAAGCCGATTTAAGAAAATCGCTTGCAATGGTGCTTCAGGATACTCATTTGTTCACGGGAACTGTTATGGAAAACATACGATACGGAAAGCTTGACGCAACGGATGAGGAATGTATTCAGGCGGCAAAGCTTGCATCGGCACATTCGTTTATCAAGCATCTTCCGCAGGGATATGACACGGTCATCACCTCAGACGGAGCAAATCTCTCTCAAGGTCAGCGTCAGCTTCTTGCTATTGCGAGAGCCGCTATTGCCGACCCGCCTGTTATGGTGCTTGATGAGGCAACCTCGTCCATTGACACACGCACAGAGGCTCATATTGAAAAGGGTATGGATAGGCTTATGCTCGGCAGAACGGTATTTGTTATAGCACACAGGCTTTCCACCGTTAGAAATTCCAACGCAATTATGGTGCTTGAAAACGGCGAAATCATTGAGCGCGGCGACCATAACGACCTGCTTGAGCAAAAAGGAAAATATTATGAGCTTTGCACGGGAAAGGCACAGCTTACCTGATAAAAAATGCCAAAAACGGTAAATATTAAAAATATTAGAAAAACACTTTACAAATATATTTATTCGTGCTATAATTTACTCGAATTATAATCGATAATCAAATTTTTGTATATTATATTATGAGGTGTTAATTATGAAAAAGGTTTTATCAATCATCTTATCGGCACTTATGCTTATATCTGTTGCAACTGCATCAGTTATTCCTGCAATGGCTAAAACCTACGGAAGCCCTGCATCAACAGGTGTAACAAGAAGTATCGCTGTTTCGGTTAACGGTAAGGGTTCAAACGATATCACCTACAAGGTTGACAGTAGTGATAAGGATAAGATTACTTTCACATACAACGGTGACGGCGACTTAACAGGCTGGGAATTCGGCGGTCTTGTTGAGGGTGTTGATTACGAAATCATTGCTCAGGACGGCAGTTCCATTACAATCAAGCTTGACGCATCTGTAAGTGATGTTAAGGCTAACGCAATTGTTGATGAAGGAACATCAACTACAAAGCCAGGTGAAACAACAACCGCTAAAAAAGATAACGGTGGCACTTCTCCTAACACAGGTGCTTCTCTTGCAGGTGTTGCAGCAGCAGGTGCAGGTGTAGCAATGTTGCTTGCTCTTAAGAAGAGAGACGCTGAATAATTAAGGCAAATGCAAAAACCGGTAACACCATTGTTACTGGTTTTTTATTTTCACAAAACACGGGAGCGTTTTAAATGGACGAAAACAAAAAAAACAGCAAAAAAAACGGCATACGCATAATATTCATTATTATTGCAATTCTTTTAATTCTTATAGGCGCAATATTGATTGCTCAAAACTTTATTGACACAAAGCGCGCTGAAGCGGAAAAGGAAAACCTTACAACCGTATCGAGTATTACGACCTCGGGCAATCAGGCAAAGGCAGAAAATCCGATAGATTTCGGTATGCTTCAAAGCAAAAACGAGGATATCTATGCATGGATAAAGGTTCCCAACACAAATGTTGATTATCCTATTTTGCAAAGCGGGGTTTCCGATGATTTCTATTTGCGTCACAAGGCAGAGAACAAATCATATTCCTCGTCCGGTGCAATATACACTCAATCCTTAAACACAAAGACCTTTAAGGACAGAGTAACCGTTATCTACGGCCATAACGGATACGGGGATACGATGTTTACTACTCTTCACAAATTTGAAGATACGGAATTCTTTAACGCAAACGGCGAATTCTATATTTACACACCTAATGAAAAGCTGACATATCAAATTGTTTCTGCCTTTAAATATGACGACAGACATATTATGAACAGCTTTGACTTTCAGGATAACGACATTTTTTATCAGTTTTTGGTAATGCTTCAAAATCCTAAATCGGCAAATAAAAATGTAAGAGAGAAGCTTGACCACGGACTGACAACAGATGATAAAATAGTAGTATTATCTACCTGTATAACAAATCAAAAAAGCAGCAGATATTTAGTATGCGGAGTATTAATTAAAAATGAAGAAACAAATTGACCCAAATCTTAATTCCAACAACAATGATATTGATTTATTATTAGATGAAATATTGACGGGAAACGGCAACAGCGAAGGGGAATTTTCGGACAGCGAGCAACAGCCTGCATTTGAAATCAAGCAAAAGGCTCCTGAAGAAGCCGTGCGTCACCGTCGTCACAGAAGCAGTAACAGCAGCAATGATACCGGTGTTGTAAGCGGCACAAGTCATCATTCAGGCAGTCATTCGAGCCATCGCTCAAGTCATCATTCATCTTCCAAAAAAAAGAAAAAGATGCCCCTCATTGTAAGAATACTTATCGTTCTTCTTGCAATTATTGTTGCGGCAGTAGGCGCAATGAGCGGTATATACTATTTTTACAAAACCTCGGGAGAAAACGATTTGACATCTGTTGCAAAATCAGATGTACAACACGAGGAAATCCTAACATATAAAGGTCATAAATATGAATTCAACAAGGATGTTGTTTCCATCGCCTTTATCGGCGTTGACCAAAGAGAGCTGGCAAACAGCGACAATGCCGACTTTGTAGGCTGTGCCGACGCAGTATTAGTTGTTGCAATAGACACTAAAACAGGCTCGGCAAAGCTGATATCCCTGCCGAGAGATACAATGGTTGATGTTGACCAATACCGTGGCAGTGCATTTATAAAAACAGACAGGGTTCAGCTATGTCTTGCCTATGCATACGGCGACGGCAAGGATACGAGCTGTAAGAATGTCACAAAGGCGGTAAGCAGAATTCTGTATAATGTACCTATCGACAAGTATTATGCTTTAGAGCTTGACGGCATAAAGCCGCTTAACGACGCTGTGGGAGGAGTTACCGTAGATGCTCTTTATGACCTGCCGGAATACGGCATAAAGAAGGGTGAAACCGTAACGCTTAAGGGTGATATGGCAGAGGCGTATGTGCGAACAAGAGATATGGACAGAATTGACGCGGCTCTGGACAGAAAGATTCGTCAGGAGCAATACATCAAGGCCTTTGCAAATCAACTGCTTCCGAAGGTAAAAGATGATTTCGGCGTTATTTCACGATTGTATAACACAGCATCAAGCTATTCTCAAACAAACATTTCAATCAACAATATAACATATCTTGCTTCTCTGATGCTTTCAAAAAATATAACCGATTTTGAAACCTACACCTACACAGGTGAGTTAAGTGAGTCGAAGGACAGCGTTTATCCCGATGTAGTTCACGCCGAGCTTACTCCTGATGAGGATTCGTTGATGCAGACAGTATTGGATGTGTATTATACGCAAATATCATAACTAAAGCAAAAGGACTGCGAAGCCTCGCAGTCCTCAGCGTGTAGAAAAAGTCCAATTATAAATTTCTACACGCTGGCAGACTGTTGAGAAATGGAACTGAATATCGTTTTCTTGCGAGGGAAGATGTACGTCGTCCAAACATATTGCGCATAGAACAAAACAGAGTTTTGTAAATATGCTCCATATGTTTCTCCTCTTCCCAACAAACTAAAGTTTGTTGGGAGCCCTGTTTTGCTCCCGAGCAAAAAACGATAAACGCAAAAACGGAATTGGATTCGATGTCCAATTCCG
>JBJEPH010000055.1:0-40165 GCA_051881135.1 Eubacterium sp. | reverse complement strand
ACCGAGCATATACTCGGCAACTGTATATCCCTTGCTTGCGGATTTCTCCAACCATCTGATTGCTTCATCGGGATTGTATTCGGGATTCTCCTTATTCAACAAATATTTTGCAAGACCGTATTGACTCCATTTGTTTCCTTTTCTTGCTTTTGTAAGCAAGTCCAAATATTCAAATGAATAATTAGGCTTTTCTTCTTCCTCTGCATCGCTGTCCTTCGGTTCACTGTCAATCTCTGAAAACATTTCTCCCTCATCGGTAATGATTACATCAAGATTAATGTTAAGTGCTTCTTGGATAATCATATTTTTGATTGATTTGAATTCCTTATTAATTGACAGTGGAATTCTTTCCGGCACTTCGTCAGTGTATATTCGTATTGTTTCATTTTTCTTTTCATACCAAAGATTATAGAGTCCGTCAATTCTTTCGTCCTTTTCAAGCTCATCAACGATAGAATTAATAATTGCTTTCACATCAGCTTTGAGATAACCATACACTTTTTTGCCCGATGTGTTTGCTAATCTTTTTGCAAGCTCAATGAGCTTGTTTTCAATAACGGGATTGTCAAACACTTCTTGGTTTATGCTTTTGACAAGTGCATCAATGATTTCCGTTGACAACGACTTGATATCATTTCTGTGGATATCCTTTTCGATATAAATACTTTTTGTATCATTTTGAAATATATCTTTTGCAAGTGAGGATTTAATTTTCATAATACCATCTCTTGAAAGATATGCTTCTCTTGGATGAGTGGAGTATGCAATCATATGGACATGAGGATGATGACCTTCGTTGTGGAAGGCTGCATACCATCTAAAATGATTTAGCGGAATATGCATCTCGTTAGCAATCTCATTTGCGTGACTGCGGAGCAGTGTGCTCCACGCATCAACAGTATTGTAGCCAAGCCGTTCTGCATCCTCTCTCCTTAACGAAATAATATGAGTCCATACATTACTTTGACTGTTTGCTATCTCATCACCTAACTCTGATATGTTAATCGGAATGTTTTCATCTGTGAATAAACCGTGTGATGAAATTTTTTCAACACCGGGACGTTCCGAAATATATTTAACATATCTTTTTCGGTCAACCAAGTTGCTTTCAACTGCATAGGATATAAGTTCGCTTGCGTTTTGGCGATTTGGATTTTTCAGATAGTCTTCATATTCAAATGAGTCTTTGATATCCGGGTAATCATTAAGCAAGGAATTAACAAGATCCTGTTGCTTCACGGTTGCGGGTAAATATTTATCGGTACTTTCTGCGAATACAACGCCTTCTCTTGTAGCAATGTAGTTTACATATCTTTTGATATGCTTGCTATTTATCGGCTTGAGGTATGGCGATTTTAAAATAATTTTCGCCATATATTATCCTTTCTGTATTCTTACTGCACTGTCAAAGCTAATTCGACCGAGTGAAGATTTAACCTCCTGAACACACTCTCCTCTTAACTTGCTCAGCGTTGTTTCATCAATGTCATTGGTAGCAGCAGTAATATGCATCATCATATCAATCTCAACTGCGAGTTTAAACAACATAGTTGAGATATGGTTCTCACTGCTACGCACAGCACCTCTTATTGATGATTCCAATCGTGGTGTGATAATGTTGTTGGTGATTTCAGTATCGTTGCTTGCGATTAAATAATTAATTGCCAGCTCAACTAAATCGCTTCGGCTTTTGACATCGAATCGTTTAATGCTCGAATCACATATTTCAAGTGTTTTTTCGGTAAGATATATACCGACTCTTTTTTTACTCATAATGGTCTCCTTTCCGGTAGCTCAGATTTGGAATACTCCTTTTTTCCCTTAAACAGTGAATTATTTCTAATTATTGTCTAAATTGTCGCAGAGTTAGAACAGTATGTTGAAAAAAGGAATACTCTTAAAAATTCCCGAACGGCACTGCCGGACGGTGTTTATCAGAGTGTCCCGCTTCAATGCGGGATACTCTTTTATCCTGCATCTTTATCGACCTTGCAAATAATGGCTATTTGGGGGAGTTTTTCTTCATTATCGTGTTCTCATTATTTTCTCAAAGGACGCTCACAAATTGCCTACAATCGAGATTTATCATCAGCTCGATTACTTATCCAAAATAAGAAAAATTTTCAAAAAAGTCTTTTCTTATTGTTATTATACAAATTTTCATACCAGGGGTAGCCCAATTTTTATGAAAGGGATTTCTATTGTTTGTGTGTAGTTTAATGCTCCCGGTGGGTACATCAAATGCACCCTAAAAAGTTATATCTAAATTGTTAATTTATAATTCTTGTTTACTGTTTATCGAAAATATGGTAGGATGTATTTGAAATAAACAGATATATCGAGTAATAATTATGGAACTTGAAACAAAAGATTTGATATTAAGAACGGTAACTCAAAAAGATATTTCAGAAGTTGCAAGAATGTATGAATATCCAAACACTATATCATTGTCACAAGCTGAAAAAGCAATTGACACTATGATTAGCAACCATAATTAAAATAAAGTAGGTTATATAAAACATCTTTGCTTAGCTGTTTGTCTAAAAGAAAAACCAACCGTAATCATCGGTTGGTGTGGTTTAGATGGTGAAGCCGAAAAGTACAAGATTGTAATATTCTATATCATTGATGAAAAATATCGCAATAAAGGATATGCGACACAGGCAGCAAAGGCAATCTTACAATACGCTTTTGACCAAGCTAAATTAGAGAGTGTTTACGGTGGTTGCGATAAAAACAACATTGCCTCATACAAGATTATGAGCAATATTGGAATGAAAAAATATGGGGTTGATGATAATAACAATCCTCAATTTCGTATTGATAGGTTAGATTACAAAAAATGACTGAAACAGAAATACTAAAAGTACTAAAAGAAAACTACAATAACAAAATAGATAGCGTTGAATTTGTTCGTCAAGGCGGTTGCATATCTTATGCGGTAAAATGTGATGACGGCAAACTGTTTTTGAAGATAATCGGCACTGCATTTAAAAGTACTGCTATTCGATCTATTCACATTCAGGAATATCTTATAAAAAATAATTTCCCAGTGCCGAAAATAATTTATACTAATTTCGGCAATCTTTATCTTGAAATTGATAATCAATTGTTTGTTATGTATGAACATATTAAAGGTACTGAACCTGCTCTTGATGAAAATATTGAAAAGATAGGCGAGCTTGTTGGTAGGTTGCATAATTTAATGAATAGTTATAATGCTGAATTAACCAAACAAGAAAAGCCTTTCTTTGTTGATAGATACATAAATATTTTAAAACAAAAGAAATATAGCAATAAAAAGTTAAATGAGTATATAGAAATAGGAAATTCGCTTTGGAATAGTGTAAAGAATTTACCTTATGGATTTTGTCACGGTGATTTGCACAGAGGTAATTTGTTGCAAACAGCAGACGGTACACTTTATGGTTTGGATTTCGATACCTCTTGCTTTGCACCGCAATTATTTGATATTGCTGTCATGTGTGATACTACAGATTATTTCAATTTTGACAAGAACGAATTTTATCACACAACAGAAATATTTAATCAACTTATGAAATCTTATAGTAAATATAATCAACTGAATTTTGATATTAAACAATTTTATGAATTTATTGCATTAAGGCATTTTCAGTTGCAAGCAACTATTGTTGAAATATATGGACTAGATTGTATTGATGAAGAATTTATTGATAAGCAGTTAAATTGGATAAAACAGTGGAGAAATATGTATGAAAATTGAAATTAAAAAATACGAATTAAACGACAGTAATATAAAAGCGGTTATTGAGCTTTCTAAAAAATGGGAAAGCGAAGATTTAACATATGGTTACTGTGCAAATGATAAGAAAGATATAATTGGAAATGATTTGTTTCTTGCATATTCAAACGATAAAATCATTGGCTACTTATTTGGAAAATGTTCAGTGCTTAAGGAAACAATTACCCCGATTGAAAAGGGTGCAAAATGTTTTGAAATAAACGAAATATATGTAAAAGAAAAATATCGTTCACAAGGTGCAGGAAAGGCGCTCTTTGAATACACCGAGAATTATTATAAACAAAATGTTGACTATATTACACTTTCTACTGCTACAAAGAACTATAAAAGTATTCTGCATTTTTATATTGAAAAAATGGATATGAGCTTTTGGTCTGCGAAATTATTTAAGAAAATACAACACAGCAAGAGGTAAAAAATGAGTAATTTTATAAAAGGATTAGAATTATGCGAGGGCTTTTTCAATGAATGTGCAAAGCCTATTATTGATAAATATTTCCCCGACTTGCAGTATTCAGCAGGTCTAATCGGCTACGGCTCGGATGTTCTTGGGTTTGATGACGAGGTGTCCCGTGACCATATGTGGGGACCTCGTTTCTATATGTTTCTAAGTGAAAATGATATAGATAAAAAAGACGAAATATTCAACGGGTTTGCAGAAAATCTGCCGTATGAGTATATGGGTTATAGTGTCAATTTTACCGAACCTGACCTGAACGATTGCGGTGTTCAGCACCCAAAGTTTATTAACAGTGGCAAGGTTAATCCGTTGATATTCATACAAACCTTTGATGAGTTCCTTATTGATGAAATAGGCACAGCCGATTTGGATAATATCAAGTCTCTTGATTGGCTTGCATTTTCTGAGCACAGGCTTTTATCTTTGGTGTCCGGCAAAATGTTTGTGGACAAACTTAATATTAGAAAACATACTGAAAAGATACAGTTTTATCCTGATGAGGTTAAACTGTATCTTATCGCATCACAATGGGAGATAATTTCGTCTGAACAAGCCTTTGTTAAGCGTTGCGGTGAGGTCGGTAATGAAATAGGCTCACAAATCATTTGTGCAAGAATTGCAGAAAGATTAATGAGATTGTGTTTCTTGTATAAAGATACTTATGCACCTTACAGCAAATGGTTTGGAACAGCTTTCAACAAGTTAAAAATTGATGAAAGTATCAAGACAAAAATCAATGCGGCACTGAAAGCGAATGACTTGACAGAAAGAGAAAACAATCTTGTTGAAGCACAGGCACTTGTAGCAGATTTACATAATGCAAGCGGACTTACAGACAAGGTCGATTACAGTGTTGAATCTTATTTCGGAAGAGATATAAAGGTTATCTTTGCAGATAAATTTGTTGATGCAACAGTTGAAAAATTAAAAGGCACAGTATTTAAAAATATACCCCTCATAGGAACGATGAGCCAGTTTGGTGGATTGTCAAATTTTGCTGATGAAAAGGTTTACTATGAGCAAATTAAAAGGATTTATGGAGCACAACAATGAAAGAAATAAGATACTGTGGTAATCATTGTGAATATTGCCTTTAACGAATATTAGATTTGTTAAAATAGCTAAAGTGAAACAAACTATTATATGAAATATAGAAAGGTTAATACTATGAATGTATTTAAAACAAAAGATTCTGGTGGAACTATTTTGACTGTTGAAAACTTTGAAAATCTTACAAACAAAAAATCTCCATATTATCAATCTAAAAAGAATGGCAAAGAAAAACATTATGCTATATGCCCTGCTTGTGGCAATCCTGTGACTGTAGTAAATTTATACAAAGATAATTACATTGATGTGGAGAAAAATCGTGTTTCTTTACATGCACGACATCATAAAGGAACAATTCCAGGAATAGCAGAATATGACGAGCAAAAATACAAAGAATGTCCTTTACATAGAGACTCGAGCTTTGGAGAAGAAATTTTAAGAGAAGACAATGAATACAACGAAAAATTGAAAGTTTTAATTGAATCAAATACAGGTAAGATTAAGAATCACATACGGGTTTTATTAGGTATTAATATTAGTGATAAAAGATTAACCGAAATTATAAATTCTTATATCATTAATAGAAATTATCAGTACATACATACTAATGAATTCAACATACCATACTCAATAATTTATACTTGTGCAGCTCTAAATATTTATAACAATTATATTTACGATTGCGAGCAAGGAAAAGAAATAAAAGAACATATAGTAAATGACAGTAGATTGTTCACTGTTGAAGGAAATCGTATTGTAAAAGAAACGTCCAAATATTCTCAAATAGATATACAATTATGTAATCATGTTAAGAGAAATAATCGTTGGTACATAACTTTGAAATTATCTGAAACCTTAAATAATAACACTACTATTATTTTCAAAAAGAGAATTGAGATTAAAAGCATAATACTAGTATGATAATTTTTTTGGTAATTAGAGTTGCTATTCATATTATTTTATTATCAAAATCAATTATTTTGACTTGACACTTGTGTTGTTTAGAGTTATAACACACAACACAGGAGGTAAAATTGAATATGAACGGTGTAATTTATGCACGATACTCAAGCGATAATCAGCGTGAGGAGTCTATTGAAGGTCAGTTGCGTGAGTGCAACGACTTTGCAAAACGCAATGATATTACAATTGTTGATTCATATATTGACCGAGCGTTTTCAGCTACTACCGACAAGCGTCCTGCGTTTCAAAAAATGATTAAGGATTCTGCTAAGAATATGTTTGATGTTATCATCGTTTGGAAGCTGGACAGGTTCGCCCGTAATCGTTATGACTCTGCTCATTACAAGGCACAGCTTCGCAAGAACGGTGTTAAGGTTATATCTGCAAATGAAAATATCAGCGAAGGCTCCGAGGGTATCATTCTTGAATCCGTACTTGAAGGTATGGCTGAATACTATTCGGCTGACCTGTCGGAAAAGGTTATTCGTGGCTTAACCGAGAATGCTATGAAATGCAAGTTTAACGGAGGTCCGATTACCTTCGGCTATTACATTGATGATGAAAGGCATTTTCAAATTGACGAAGAAACAGCATCATATGTTCGTATGATTTTCAAGAATTATGATTCCGGTATGACGATGAAAGAAATTGCAGAAGACCTGAATAACAAGGGTGCAACAAATTCTCGTGGCGGAAAATTTAGTATAAATATTATTTCAAAAATCCTTTCTAACAGGAGATATATCGGCGAATATATTTTCAGAGATATTGTAACGCCCGGTGGTATTCCTGCTATCATTGATACGGCGCTGTTTGACCGAGTGCAACACAAGTTAGAGCAGAACAAACACGCTGCTGCAAAGTACAAGGCTGATGATGAATACATACTAACAACCAAGCTGTATTGCGGAAAATGCAAATCATTTATGGTTGGTGAAAGCGGCGTTAATCATCAGGGAACAAAATATCGTTATTACAAATGCATTGATGCAAAACGAGGTCGAGGGTGCGACAAAAAAGCAGTCAAGAAAGATGAAATTGAAAATACGGTTTTGAATGTGGTTATTGCCACGCTAAGCAATGATGATTATGTTGATTCTCTAATTGATTCGTTGCTGAAGATGCAGGAGTCGGAGAACACAACACTAAAGCTGTTACAACAGGAATTATCAAAGGTTGAAAAGAAAATCAAGAATATGATTAGTGCCATTGAGCAAGGCATTATAACCGATTCAACTAAAACACGCTTACAAGAGCTTGAGGGAAAGAAAAAGGATATTCTAATCGAAATCGCAAAGGAGCAGATTGCAAAACCGAAATACACTCGTGAGCAATACAAAGAATTTTTTAAAAAGTCAAAGGTGGCTGATTTGACTGACCACAATCAACGCAAGGCACTGATAAATTACTTTGTTAATGCAGTAGTTTTGTATGACGATGACGCAATGTTTTACTTAAACTACAAGGAGAATGCTTTAAAGCTCTCCTTGTCTAAAATTAAAAAATGTTCGGATTCACTTTTGAATTCTCTGCCAGCAGGCTTGAAAACATCGGTTTTCAAGCCTTTTTTTATGCCAAAATGACCACAAATTGCCTAAAATAGCCATATTTTTCGGCTTGTAAAAATATGATAAAATCTTTAGTGAGACATTTGAGTGTCACTAAAAAATAGGCTTTAATCTATAGATTTTGAAAATCGAAATGGTTATTTTCGGCAATTTATGGCAATAATCACAGAGACATTTGAGAGACAATCCTCTAATGTTCGGAATTACTTTTGAATTATCTGTCACAAAAAATAGCTGATTTTTCAGTTCTTTTTGTTTGTCTGTAACGCAAAATACGGGTAGGAATCATTTGATTCCTACCCGTTTTGTTATCTTATTAACTGTGTTTTTTCCTTTTGCTGTAAGCAGATGCAGTAATTATACCTGCTCCGCACAGAGCAAAGAGCATAGCAAAATAAAGTGCATATTCGTCATTGCCTGTTTCGGGAGACTTTGTATCGTTATTTACTATTGATTTTGCATTAACGGTAAATGTTGTTGTAGCAGTACCGCTTTCGGATACAATGCCGATTGTATGCTCGCCGGCTGAAAGAGTAGCTACATAATCAGCCTTTAAGGTTACAATTGTACTGCCCTCTGTTGCGGTATAATTTTCTGCATCAAGGGTTTTTCCGTCAAGCTCAACACGAATGAAATCGCTGAACGCCGCATTTGATTTGAAAGTAAGCTCTTTGCTTTCGCCCTCGGTCACGCTCTGTCCTTTGCCCTCAATAATTTCAGGCGGGAGCTTTGAGATTATCGTGTCATCAAGCGTAATTTCATCTGTGCCGTTTTCGTCTGTAAAGTATTTACCGCAATCCGTGCAATGCCAATACTCTGTGTTTCCTGTTTCGGTAACGGTTGCATTGTTTGCAGAAATCTTTTCAAGATTATGATTTGAGCTGTCAAGCTCGCCGTAATGCTCACCGCAGGTATCGCAAATTGCCGATTCTGTGCAGGTAGCCACACCGCCTGCGTGTTCGTTTTGGATTTTAACAGTTTTGCTTACATTATAGGAGAAGCCGTCGTCTGTTGTTGCATATACAATCAATTTGAAGCTGTTTTCATCATTCGGATAGCTTGACGACTTAATAGTGCCGTTTAGCATACCGTTTTCAATAGTCGTATCAACTGCCCCGCCTCGACCGATAAACTCACAGGTCAATACTGCATCGGAAATACTGTCGGGAAGTGTAACGCTTGCCTCGCAGTCCTGCGTTCTGCATACTGTGTCGGGAGCGTCTATTGTAAAGGCAGGACCCGATAAATAATCTTCACCTGTAGCAATATAGTTGATTAATCCGGCTACATTAGATAAATATTTTCCATTAAATACAGACTTTGTTAATGTGATTTCTTCATCGATTGCATTGATATCAGCCCGTCTGTCTGCTGAAAGTGATGCTACATAGTTATCAAAGCCGATTTCAGCTAATTCTTCAAGTGTGTAAGCTGAACCATCTGCCTTAGCTTCGTCACGGTCCATTGATGCCCATAATAATGTGTAGGGAATCTCATTGTTTTCTCTGTCAACGATAGCAAGTGTAGATGTTCTTGTGTCATAGTAAACTGTTGCTGATGTTGCTGCTTCAAGGTCATCAACGCAAATTACTGATAAACATGTAAAAGTATCATTTGGAAGGTATTCCGGCTCGCCAAGTAAGATTCTTGTCCATCCACCCTGTACATATGTTTCTCCATTGCGGTAGTTTCCAACAATACTAAATCTTTTTTCCCATTCATTGGCTGTACCGGCTGCAAGTTCAACATTAAATGAAAGTACTCCATCTTTACCCTCAACAGGTGTTAACACAGCATCAGGATTAGCAACGTTCCATCCTGTAGCATTGCCTGCTAATAAGTAGATGCTTTCACCATCATCTAAGTCTGTGATTATGCCATCTGTAACTGTGTAAGCAAAAGCTGATGAGCATGTTCCGAGTACCATTATTATTGCTAATAAAGAGGCAACGATTTTTTTTATAGATTTTTTCATAAATCCATCCCTTTCCATATAATTTTTATTTGTGATTTAATGTAATAAATGCATTAAATATTTGCCCGTGATATTGTAAACTATGCTTGTTTTATCTTATTCATTCTGACAATCTTGAATGCTTTTTCCTTTTGATGTAAACAGATGCAGTAATTATACCGGCTCCACACAGAGCTAAGAGCATAGCAAAATAAAGTGCATATTCGTCATTGCCTGTTTGTGGTGATTTTTTGCTTGTGTTTTTGCCTGTGTTTTCGTTTCTTTTATTATCGGTTTCTGTCTTTGAATCAGCATCAATATCTTCAAAGCAAATATCACACCTGCCGTCATTGTCGTTATCTATATGATTGCTCGCCTTTGCACCGCAGATGTCGCAGATGTGGTCGTAATCCTCGTCGGTATGAGTCAATTTAGGGATAACATCTCCTGCGCAAAGCAATTCTCCGCAGCCTAAGCAGTAGGTATCGCCTGTGTAGCCTTCTTCGGTACAGGTTGGTTCTTTTGCGCCTCGGATTTCCGTGCCGCCTGTATGATTGTCGGGATCTAAACCGCCGTAGGACTCACCGCAATTATCACAGAAAGCCTTGCTTATGCAGGTAGCCTCGCCGCCGGTATGCTTATGAAGTCTTGTGCCGCAATCATCGCAGATGTGGTCGCCGTCCAGGTCTGTGTGACCGGTTTTAACCGTTACGGTAATTTGAGTTTTATTACCTGATTTGTCGGTGGCAACGATTGTCTGCTCACCATTCGTTGGCAGGGTAAACTGATTGCTTGCGTCAAGGGTAATTGCTACGCCGTCTAATGTGACGGTGTCAAGATACTTATCCGTAACGATAACCGTCTGCTCCTCACAGTAGGTTTTGCCGTTTTCAACGCCGGAAATCACAGGAGCAGTAGCATCAAGCACAATGCCGTTGGAATTGATATAACTTACATTATTGCTTGTATCGGTCAGCCTTGCATAAATAACATACTCGTTATCGGGGTTGATGCTGAACTCACCGGTATATGCGGTAAAGGTGGCTGTGTTAAGCTGAGTAAGAGTAAGCTCCTCGCCGCTGAACAGATATTCTATTGTAACTGCTTCGCCGCTGTTGTCGCTTGCAGTAATTGTTACTGTCTGTGTATCCTTAAAGAACAGGTCAAAGGTAATGCCGTTAAAGAAGGCTTGCCATTTATTTGTGTCAATCTTTATCTCTCCCGTTGGAAGTGTAGTATCCGGAATTTGAATCGTATATACAAATGCTTCAACAGAGCTGTCCTGCATTTTATCCTTTACGGCGATTGCCTTAACGGCGGTCTGTACAGTCTGCGCTTCTGTTCCTGTTACGCTGATTGGTCCGGTATATTCTATACCATTTGTACGGCTTGGTGTAGAGCCGTCAAGGGTATAGTAAATCTTTGCGCCCTCCGTTGCCGAGCTAAGCTTAACCGACTGATTGGAGGTGTAGGTTCCGCTTGCCAAATCCGCCTGCGGTGCCGCAACTGTATCTGCCGCACTTATGGTGATGGTAATGGTTGCGGTAAGAGCTACTCCATTGGCATTAACGCCATCCGGGCAGGTAACCGTACCGTTTAATGCTACTATCTGCTCTGTTAATATATTCGGATCATAGCTGCCGCTTGCCGGTGTATCTGTATTCCAAGTAACAGGAGCAGTTGTTTCCGTTTGCTTTTCTGTTTCAATTTCAACAGTAACAGGCAAATTCATATCATCGTAGGAGGTACCGTTTGGTACTGTTTTCGGACTTGGTGACTTTATGCTTAAAAGCTTATCCTCTTGGGAGGAGGGATTGTCGTTGCCGACAGCATAAATCATTTCGTCGGTACCTACGGTTTCAAGCCAGATTTTACAGTTCTCAAGATTTAAAGAGGATAAGCCGCAGGCAAGCTTAATCAAATCTGCACTGATAGAGTAATCTCCGTTCACAAGCTCACTGTAAAACCAATCTGTTTCGTCGCTTTCATCCTGCTTCTGTACAACATTTTTACCCTGTACTACAAGTGCAACCTTGCCGGAGATACTGCCCTTTTGGGCTTTGATAGTATCAGTTTCGGCATCATACTCTACTGTACCTATATCCATTGAGCTTCCGTCAAGTCGCAGAACCATCGCCTTATCCGACGAAATATTTCCTGCCACCGGTCCGTCGTTTGACGGCTTTTCTGTTACGGCAGAGGAGAAAAGTACATTTGTCAAATTCAAATTTGAAGCAGGTCGAGCGCAGGTGCCGTCATCGTTAACAACATGGGCGTTAGTAAGGTCGCCCGGTACAGCACCTATCACATCAGTATACTCATCAACGGAAGGTGTGCGCAGCCAGAAGTCGTCTCCGCTGTTCCAGTAGCTTTCATTTGCAAGCGGTATTTGATTATTGCTTCCTGCCCAAATCCTGTATTCATCTTCATCTCCGTGTAACAAATACAGTCTATCCGTGGTGGTATAGTTTGAATTATTTAATGTATCTACCGTTGTTACTTTGGTAGCATTCATCAAGCCTTGCTCGGCCGGGGTGAATCGGCTTTCTTCGTAGGCTATAACATTAAGACCGTAACGAATGTCACTGGCTCCATAGTGGTTTGGATATACCTGTGACGGAGAGACTCCTGTATATTGGCAATTGTTCCAAAGAATTGTATCTGTCTTAATTTCATCTCTATTATTTTCAAAATACCCAAATGTTATTGAACCGTCGGCAAAAATAACCGTATTATCTCCGTCCACGCCGGTATCTTTTCCTAAAATATACCAATTCTGTACTCTGCCGTCTTGGTTAATACCGAATGCCAGCTTGCCGATATTGGTATCATATCCGTCTTCATCCGGTGCAAATGTATCATCCATCAGCTGTGACTTTGCTGCATAGACAGACACACTTGGCTCGGTGGTTTCAGCAACTGAAGGTATTTCGCCGCCGATTGTTATCGTAAATTTCGCACCCGTCTTTGTTGAGTAATCAAAGTCGGTAAGGTTAAATCTAATTGTTACATCAGTATTGTCTTCGAGCACCTCAAATGTTATGTTGTCAGAGGAGTTGTATACTGCGTCCGATTCAACACCCGAGCCTGTATAAACACCGCCCCAGTTATTAGACCAAGAGCCGTTAGCAACGAACTTAACCTGATAGTTGTCATAAGCTTCAAGGTCAGTATATGTGATTTCATATACGCCGGAAGAAACCTCTGTCATAAGGTTTTCATCAGCAGAGTGGTCCCATGATACGCCGTTAAGCCAATTCGGATCCGCGGGGTCGCCATTACCTACAACACGCATTGATTCGATATTCAATCCGGATGGTAACTGAACACCGTCACCTGTTACGATGATTTTGAGTGTTGCAGGGTCAAATGTGATTGTTACATCACAAACGGATTTAACATTAAAGGTAACATTATCACCGTTATCAAGTCCGTGCCAGGTTTGTTCACTGACAAGACTGTTTTCAACCACCTTGAACTGATAGCCGTCCATTACTGCAACATCGGTATATACCTTTTGGTATGTGCCGTCTGCCTGCTTAGCCATAACATTATCCGAGTCAGATGGATTCCACATGCTTCCGCAGAGCTCTGCGGATCCGGCTACAACATATACCGAATCTTCGGCAAATGCCATAGTCGGCACTAACGAAAGCACCAAGCATATTGCCAATACTATACTCAAAATTCGTTTTTTCATAATGTTTTCCTCCTAAGAATTTACGTTAGGCTAACCGCCATTCTTTTATTCAAACCATTCGTAATAAATTAATTATACCACATATCGGATTAATAATCAATATGATATTGTAATATATTATATTATTATTTTTGGCTTTTGGCAGGGAATAAGGAGTAATTTAAACCGTGATAATAATCGGCAGATTTGACCTTAATCTGCATCAAAAACCTTCGCCGTAGATTTTACATATTGAAAATTTTGTCATATATGCTATTATATAGAAAAGGGGATGAAAATATGGAAAAGCCGTTTTCCTTTTTTCTTGTAACGGATACTCATTATTATGACAGCTCGTTTAAAAGGACGGGTGAGGCTTATGAGAAAAGAAGCAAAACCGACCAAAAATGCGTTGCCGAAACGCCTGCAATCATTGACGCAGGCTTTGAGCAGATAGCACAGGATGAGGATATAAATGTTATTCTTATTCCGGGTGACCTTGTCTATCGTGGAGAGTACCAAAGCCATATCGGATTTAGAGAAAGGCTTTATAAGCTGAAAGAGCAAGGCAAAAGAATATATCTTATTACTGCCCGTCACGATTATTGTGAGGACGGAAATCCCGTTGAGTTTGACGGTGACGAGCTTATACCTGTTAAGGGTATGCCAAGAGCAGAGCTGAGAGATTTTTATAAGGATTTCGGCTTTGACGAGGCAATCAGCGAGCATAGGGAAAGTATGAGCTATGTTGCGCAAATAGCAGACGGCATAAGGCTTCTCGCTCTTAACTGCGACGGCGACTGCAAGGACTTTAAGGGCTTGTGGGACGACCAAATGCATTGGGCGCTTGATGAAATAAAAAAGGCGCACGAAGCAGGGGACTACATATTTGCAATGACGCATTATCCGCTTTTACCCTTCTCACCTATTATGAATTTGATAGGCGATGCAAAATTAACCGATTGGGAAAAGCGTGCAAACGAATTTGCCGACGCAGGTCTTGATTTGATATTCACAGGTCATATGCACGCACAGGCGGTAACGGATTACACCACCGATAAAGGCAATACAATTACCGATGTGCAGACAGGCTGTTTTGTAGGCTGTCCGTGTGCGTACAGAAAGGTTACCTTTGAGGATAACTCGGTTAATATTAAGTCATACACAATTAATGATTTTGATTACGACAAGCAGGGTAAAACCGCTGAGGAATATTTTAAGTGGCGCTTTGACAGGATGATTAATTGGAAAATGGATGAAATACTGCCCTCTCCGGCAAAGAAAATACTTGACGGCTTTACGCTGAAAAAGCTTGGCAGACTGCTTTGCTTTAAGGTTGACAAAAGCATTGAAAACCGACTTGCAAGAGATGTGGGAATTGAGCTTGTGAGAAATATTTTTGTGGGTAATGAGCCTTATGTTAAGGGTACTCCTATGTATGAGGCAATGGCAAAGCTTCTCAAAAGGCTTCATCCCGTTACGCATATAGTTGAAAAGAAAATGGGCGCAAAAAATTCCGTGCTGTCTGACATTGACACCTTCATTCTGTCAATGATAGGCGACGAAAGGCAAAGGGATTATGAAGCTGTTATCAACATAAATAATAATTTTGAGGGGTAAAATTTATGTCAGAACCAATTTTAAAGCAAAGCGAACAAAAGTATATTAAGGGCAAGGAATTTATACTTTATCTTGTTGCGGTATTCTTTTATACAATGATGACAGGTGCGGTAGGCTCGTACAGAAGCGACTACCTAATTAATGTATTGTCCCTGCCCGACAGTGATGTTTCAATATTCAACACGCTAACCTCCGTTATTCCGTTTATTCTCAATTTCTTTATTGCTATGTATATTGACGGAAGAAAAACGGGCAAGGGCGGAAAATTCAGACCGCTTGCGCTTCTTGTTGCCATACCTGCGGGAATATTCCTTGTGCTTTCCTTCTGGGCGCCAAAGGGAATTACGGGCACAACGCTTATGATTTATCTTGTTACTGTTGCAGTTGCCTGGGCAGTTTGCACTAATTTCGGCGACTGCGTAAACAAGGTTGCCATTGTAATGACGCCTAATATGAAGGAACGAGATACCGTTATGTCCTTTAGGGGTATCGTTTCCGCTGTTGGTAACTCGGCGCCCCTTGTTGTTGAGCTTGTACTTGCCTTTATGGTTAAGGACAAGGGACTAAGGTATATTTGCGTTGCCTCTCTTTGCGGTGTTTTCGGAATTATAACAATGCTTTTGGGAATGAAAACCGTTCGTGAAAGAATTACATACAGCAACGAAAAAAAGAACCCTCTCGAGGGATATATGGATGTAGTAAGAAATAAATATGCGTGGACAATTATCGTGTCCGAGTTTTTGAAGAGCTTTAGGGGTGTTTCAACATATATGGGCATTTTCCTTGCGGAAGCGCTTTTAGGACCGGGCAAATTCCTGCTTTTCGGCTTGCCGACAGGCATCGGAACTGCCGTGGGTATGCTTGTTATTAACTTCCTGCTTAAAAAGTTCAATTCAAAGGTGCTTTATATTGCAAGCGGTATTTACTCGGTTATTGCAAATACTGCCGCCTTTGCCGTAGGTTATATTTATTTCAAAAATCCAAGTCCCGTTCTCCAAATTGTATTTGTTGCGTTTCTCTTTCTCATCGGCTTGCAGTTTGGCGCTTCAAATCTTTTGCCCACAATGTTCCAGGCAGATGTGCTTGAGGATATTGAGCTTAAAACAGGCAAGCGTCTTGACGCTTCATTGCCCTTCGTTATCGGCATAGGCACGATGATTTCGGGCACAATAGCATCTGCTCTTGCACCTATGATTTTATACGGCACCAAGGTTCCGATTATCGAATATGTTCAGGCGGTTGACGGCGTAGTTCAGGAGCAAAGCCTGCATACCAAGATAATGCTGTTATTCTTCTATACGGTAGTTCACGGACTTATGATGTTCCTTGCCGGCGTTCCGTTCTTCTTCTATAAGCTCACGGGCAAAACCAAGGAGGAGGTTCACGAAAAAGTGCTTGCACAGAGGGCTGCACTTGAAAAATCAGAATAAAAAATCAAAGGATAACGGTATATTCCGTCCTATATTAAAAATATTGACACAAAGAATAAATTGTGCTACTCTAAAAAAGAACAAAGGTGTTCTGGTTTCGGAGCACCTTAATTTATTTCGGCTACCGCCAACTTAAGTTGGCGGTAGTCGAAGCAATATGGTTTTGACACAATCTTTTCCGCCAATACTTTGTTAAATTATTTTTGAATACGGCAGTATGCAAAAATAATTATGCCTTGTCTTGACGCAAAATATTTGCATCAAAACTGCAAGGCACCTAAAATACAAAATTATGAGAAGATTTGTGCATTTCTTTGTTGCAGGCATACTTGCGTATGTCAAAACAAAAAATGTGCAAAGATGCCATCATTTTGCATTTTAGGCATATTATTTCGGCTACCGCCAACTTAAAGGATGATAATGCAATGAAAAAATTAATGTCTTTATTTATCAGCGCCGTATTGGCATTTTCCTGTGCCATACTGCCTTCAGGCAACGCATTTGCGGCAGTTTCTCCCATACAGAATTCAAGCAGCAGTGTAAAAATGACCTTTGCCGCTTGGGGAGACCCGCAGGTTTCAAACACTATGACGTCAAGAGAAAAGTATGTCAAGGCGTCTGCGAAGGATCTCAAAAACGCACAGAGTAATATCGATGCCCTTGTTCTTGCAGGTGATATTACCGAAAATGCCGTTCAAAACGAGTATGACGCAGTATATAACGATCTTGTTAATACGGGTGTTTCAAATTTTGTAACTGCTACGGGAAACCACGATGTCCGTATGAGCAAGTATGATGACGCAAAAAGAAAATATGTTTCCTTTACAAACAAGCTTAATTCTGCCGTGGGAAGCTCCATATCAATTAACTCAATGTACTATAAATGTACAATTAAGGGCTACACCTTTATAGTTTTGGGAAGCGAAAAATCTCAACTCGAGGAGGCAAGCATCAGCGACACCCAGCTAAAATGGCTTGACACCCAGCTTAAATCCGTTGCAAATAAGGGTAAGCCTGTTTTTGTTGTAATGCATCAGCCGCTAAAGAATACTCACGGATTGCCGGACACTTGGGGAAGCTCAAGCAAAACCGCAGGAACTGTCGGCGAGCAGTCGGACAGCATCAAGGCAATACTCAATAAATACAAAAATATTGTGCTTATTACAGGTCATTTACACACAGGCTTCGGAAAATATTCCTATCAGAAAATAGGCAATATACATTCCGTCAATTTGCCGTCCATAGGTGTGGATAACGATGACGGATATTATAACGAAAACGGTCTTGGATATATGGTTGAGGTCTTTTCAAACAAGGTCCTTTTCCGTGCAAGAAATTTCAATACAGGCGAATATGTTTCGGATTATGATATTCCCGTGTATCTCGACAGGGTTAAAACCGTTTCTCTTTCAACAACCGAATATACCTATAACGGCAAGGTTAAAACACCTTCCGTTACGCTTTACAATTACAGCGGAAATAAGATTAGCTCTTCAAACTACACCGTAACCTATCCAAAGGGAAGAAAAAATGTAGGTGTTTACAAAATAAAAATCACCTTTAAAGGAAATTATAAGGGCAACCCTGCCGTTTATAAGTCGTTTACCGTTAAGCCAAAGAGTACAAGCATATCAAGCCTGAGCGCAAAATCAAAGGGCTTTACGGTTAAGTGGAAGAAGCAGAGCACACAGACAACAGGCTATCAGCTTCAGTACAGCACCTCAAGTAAATTCAGCAAGCCGAAAACAGTAACGGTTTCCAAAAACAGCACAACCTCAAAAACGGTTTCAAAGCTAAAGGGCGGAAAGAAATACTATGTTCGCGTTCGCACCTATAAATCCGTTAAGGTAAACAATAAAACAACAAAGATTTATTCAGGCTGGTCAAAATCTAGATCAATCACAACCAAAAAATAAATTTCGTACTGTCAAGGTTTATCAATATTTAAGGCAGGTACGCAGTAAGCTTGCGTCCCTGCCGTTTCATTTGCTTAGGGTAAAACAGATAAAAAAGAGGGAACGCTTATGAAGATAATTAAAAAAATCGAAAACAAACTTAACTCGCCTTTAGGCTCATACATATTTTACATTCTTGCCGTTTGCGCCTTTGCGTTTTTAAAAAGCGCCGATTGGACATATGGCTGGATAGCAGAGCTCTATCCTCTGGGGGAAAGCTTTGTTTCGCTTATGTTTGCAATTATTATTGCCTGTGCTGTGGCAGGAATAATTTATTTGCTTATACAAAGCTTTAAAAAGCTGAAGGAAAATATTGTAATTCGAGTTATTCATTTGGTTTTTGAAGTATTTTCCGTAATTGTATTTGTTTATACACTTGTATTGCTGTTCGGACTTGATTCGGGCATTTCCTCACAAAATATATCCCATGGAATTCAAGCGCTTTTGCCAAAGCTTGCCTATGTAGGCTTTGCCGTTGCAGTACCCTTGGTATTTCTTTTCTGCGACAGCGCTAAAAAAACAGCAAAAGCGGTTATCGCCGTTGCTGTTATCTGTGCAATTGTGCTTGTGCCTTTAAAAATCGGAACATCGGTAAATATAGGCAGCGCAGAAAAGGATTTTATGGCTATGAAGCTTCAGTCGGAGAACATAATTGAAAATGCAAAAATCACCTTTGAAAGCCTAAAAAAAGGAGAAGAAGCAGATGCAGAAAACCTGTTTTATGACAATGATAAATGCTGGACACCGCAAAGCCCTGACAGAAGTCCTGCCGAGTGCTGTGATGATGTAAATAACAGCGTTGCGGAAATTGAACTTACAAAGACATCAACCTTCAATACTGCCGTTATTAAGGAATTGGGAAATGAGGTGCAGTATTTCAGGCTTCAGGCGTTGGTTGACGGCCAATGGATTACATTTTATCAAAGCGAAAAAATACAGGATTTAAGGCTTTGCAGCTTTGACGCCGTTACAACGGACAGAATACGCCTTTCCATAGATAAATTCAGAAGCGACGATACTCCGGCAAAAATTAAATCGATACAATTATATAACGAGCCCCTGCGTAAAGCCGATAATTTTGAAGCAACCGTATATCAAAGGCTTGACGGCGATGTGCCCACGGAAATACTTGCAAGGGGCAAGGATTACGCAAAAAATTATGCAAAATTTTATGATGTTTATACTACGGTAATAATATTCGCCGCAATCAGCTGGGATGAAAACGGCAATATCAGCTTCGGAGATATGGGCGAGGAAAGGTTTGCAAGAGAAATTTCGGCGCTCAAAGAGATTATTTCCATGCGTTCCGACCAAGACCATCAGGTTAAGCTTATAATAACAGGTCTTGCAGACGGAACAGGCGGTGACCACGGCGGAGTAAATGTATTTATGTCAAGCAACTGGGAAAGGGTTGCAGAAGGCATAACCGACCTTGTAAACAAATATGATTTTGACGGTGTTGATATTGATTGGGAATATCCTCAATCCTCTGCCGACTGGGCGCTTTTTGACAAATTTATAGCCAAGCTTGATGACGGAATGAATAACGGTACAGACAGAAGGATAATCTCAACGGCACTTTCGGCAGGTAATTTAGGCTTGTCAAGGGACACCTGGGACCGCATCGACCAAATACAGTTTATGGCTTACGACGGAAATGATATTGACGGCTATCAAAGCTCCTTACAGCAGGCACAGGAGGGCATTGCCGCATTTAAAGAAAACGGCGCGGATATAACGAAAATCAACATAGGCATTGCCGCCTACGGACGCCCCGTAAACTCAACTCCGTTTTGGGCAGTTTGGCGCAATTTGGAGCAGGCAAACTATTGGGACAGCAAATACTATAATGTTGCAGACGGAGGTCAGATTTATGACAGCACCTTCTGTTCTCCCGCACTTGCAGGCGATAAAACTGCATATGCCCTGTTTAGCGGCTGCGGAGGTGTAATGGTTTTCCGTATCGGCTGTGATAAGACTATGGATAACGAAAACAGCGTTGCCTGCGGTATAAAGAACGCTATTGACAGATATATCGAAAGCTGATTTATTAAGCTAATTTGGAGGAAAAATGAAAAAGAAAAAAATTATGAAAATTATTGCATTGGTTCTTTGCATTGCCGCAGTTACTGGGGCTGTTGTGACAGCCATCGTATTTTCAACGCTAAACAAAGGTCCGTTTACAGGCACGGTAACGGAAAACGGCACGGGTAAGCCTATTGAAAATGTGTGTGTTACCGACGGAATAAATGTTGTTAAAACCGATGAGAACGGAAGATTTGAGCTTAAGGGGTGGCGAAAAAGTCATTTTGTAACATTAACGGTTCCGTCGGGATACAAAACCGATGATTTCTACATTCCGGTTGATGAAAGCACCGAAAGCTATGATTTCACATTGGAAAAATCGGAGCTTACTGCGCAGGAGGAGCATTGCTTTTTGCAAATTTCCGATACGGAAATCGGTGAAAACGGTGCAGGAGAATGGCTTAATAACCTTAAGAGCATTGTAAAAGAAAACAATCCTGCTTTTTTGATACATACAGGTGATATATGCTATGAGGCTGGACTCAAAAGGCATATTGAGGATATGAACACCGACACTATGGGATGCACCGTAAGATATGTTATCGGCAACCACGATTATGTTGACGGCAAATACGGTGAGGAGCTTTATGAAAGCCTGTACGGCCCTGTGTGGTATTCCTTTGATGTCGGCAAGGTGCACTATGTTGTAACATCGTTCCAAAGAGGCAGTGATTATCAATCCTGCTACGGTGAAAATGACAGGTGGAAATGGCTTGAAAATGACCTTGCAAATGTTGACAGCGATATGAAGGTGGTTATGTTTAACCACACCAAATCCCCGTCGGACGATTATGTTTTGCCCTTAGGCACAGGCAAGCTTGATTTGAAAAAGCATAATCTCATTGCGTGGATATTCGGTCACTACCATTTTAATTATGTTTACGATACCGAGGGTGTACTGAACATCAGCGCACCCCGTCCCGACTGCGGAGGTATTGACTCCTCTCCTGCCGGAACAAGAATAATAAGCATCGGTGCAGACGGCAAAATAACCACAAATACGGATTATTATGATTTGAATTCTACCTCGGCACCTCATAATGTTCTTTGGAGCACAAAGCTTCAGGGCAACGTGCTTTTCTGCGATACTTTATATGATGACGGCAATATTTATACGGCAACAATTGATGACGATTATCCGCACGATTGCGGAATATACTGTCTAAATGCAGATGACGGTGAAATTAAATGGTATTTTAAAGCAGAAAATTCCATCAAAAATAATATCTGCATAGACGGCGACAGCCTTGCCGCAATGGATGTTGACGGCAATGTTTACTGTCTTAACAAAGCAAACGGAAAAATTCTTTGGCAGACTAAAGCCGAGCTTGGAAACAATATCGGAACAAGCAGCGGAATTTGCATTGATAACGGCGTTTTATACACAGGAAATTCCCGTGTCATAACTGCGCTTAATATAGCTGACGGCAGTGTTAAATGGTCGCAGAACAGGGATAAGGGCGAAAATTCTCCTGCAGAATTTATCGTTGCAGGAAATAAGCTTATTGTAAATTCGCATTGGGATTCACTTGCCGCGCTCGATATTGAAAGCGGAAAGGAGCTTTGGAGCAATAATGACGATGATTTGTGGTTCAGAAGCTCAACTCCCGTTCTTGTTGATGAAAAAACACTGCTTGTTGCAGACAGCGATGCGGTTATGCTTGTCAGCCTTGCAGACGGAAGCATCATAAGCAAAACGGATTTTGAGGGATATAGCTTTTCATCAAGCGCTCAGCCGTCATTACTTGACGGCGTGGCTTATATTCCCACAGCAAATGAGGGCGTAATTGCCTTTGATACGCAAAGCAAGGAAATGCTTTGGAATTTCAAAACAGAAGAAGGCATACTCTTTACGGCGCCTTATGTCGGTAAGGGCTCAAAAACGGTGGAAGCCTCTCCGATTATTGACGGCAACAGCCTTGTTTTCGGTGCTAACGACGGCTATGTTTATACTGTTGATATAAAAACGGGAAATGAAATTAAAAGGGAAAAAGCAGGCTCGGCTGTTTTGGGAAAAGCCTCCATTGAGAATGACAGAATTTATTTCGGTGCGTTTGACGGATATATTGTCTGCTGTAAAAAATAGTATCAATCTATAAAGGCAGGAGCAAATATTGCTCCTGCCTTAGTTATTAGTTATTTGATATGTAATTACATAAGTGAAAGATAAAGCTCTTTAATTTCTTCAACGGATGTTTCTCTCGGGTTGCCCGGACGGCAAGCGTCGTCATAGGCTGACTGAGCGAGGAAATCTACATCCTCCGGCTTTACTATTTCCTTAAGGTCGGCAGGAATACCTACATCCTGTGAAAGCTGCTTAACAGCATCAACAGCGGCTTTTCTTGCGTCGTCAAGCGTCATATCGTCAACGCCCTCAACACCCATAGCCTTTGCGATATCACGGTATTTTTCACCGGTTGCAGGAGCGTTATATTCCATAACTGTCGGAAGAATAATAGCGTTTGCAACACCGTGCGGTGTGTCATAAACTGCGCCAAGTGGATGAGCCATTGAATGAACGATGCCAAGACCTACATTTGAGAAGCCCATGCCGGCAATATACTGACCGAGAGCCATACCCTCTCTGCCCTCGTCTGTGTTTTCAACAGCACCGCGAAGAGAACGGGAAATAATTTCAATAGCTTTAATATGAAACATATCGGAAAGCTCCCAAGCGCCTGCCGTGATATAGCCCTCAATAGCGTGAGTGAGCGCATCCATACCGGTAGCGGCTGTAAGACCCTTTGGCATAGATGACATCATATCAGGGTCAACAACTGCAACAACAGGAATATCCTTAGGGTCAACACATACCATTTTTCTGTTATTCTCTACATCGGTAATAACATAGTTAATTGTTACCTCTGCGGCTGTGCCTGCAGTTGTAGGAACGGCGATTATTGGGACGCACTTGTTTGTTGTAGGAGCAACGCCCTCAAGTGATTTAACATCTGCAAAATCGGGATTTTTGATTATAATGCCGATAGCCTTTGCCGTATCCATTGATGAACCGCCTCCGATGGCAATAATGCAATCTGCACCGCTGGCCTTGAAAGCCTCAACACCGGTTTGAACATTTTGAATTGTCGGGTTTGGCTTAATTTCACTGTAAATATCATAAGCAATATCGGCTTTATCGAGCACATCTGTAACCTTTTTTGTTACGCCGAATTTTATAAGGTCAGGGTCTGAGCATACAAAAGCCTTTGCAAAGCCTCTGCCCTTAACCTCGGTTGCAATTTCCTGAATTGCACCCTTACCGTGATAGCTTGTTTCGTTTAATACAAATCTGTTTGCCATATTATTAGCTCCTTATAATATATTTGGGTTGCCCCTTGCCTACATTTTAGCACTTTGTTAAACAATTATCAATGTTTATTTTCAAGTTTTTAAATTATATATAGCAAAAAATAGTAAAAGGTATTTACTTTGCTTAGGCAAGGTGTTAAAATAGTCGTGTGGCAATGGTGTCTAACCACTTGCCGTTTTTTATTAAGGAGGATAATTCATGAAGAATTTAGGCTACTACAACGGAAAATTTGACGAAATCGAAAAAATGCAAATCCCGATGACTGACAGAGTATGCTGGTTCGGCGACGGTGTTTACGATGCAACATATGCGCATAATCATAAAATTTTTGATATGGACGCCCATTTAAACAGATTTTACAACAGCGCAAAGCTTCTTGATATCATTATGCCTATTGAGCGCAAGGAGCTTGAAAAGCTTTTAGCGGATTTGGTATTAAAGGTTGACGACGGCGACCAGTTTGTATATATGCAGGTTACACGAGGCTCGGGCTTGCGCGGTCATGTTTATTCTAAGGGTGAGCAAAACAAGGCTAATTTGTGGATTACATTAACTCCCTCACCCGTAGCCGATACATATAAGCCTATTAACGTTATTACATACGAGGATAAGCGCTTTGAATATTGCAATTGCAAAACCTTAAACCTTATACCTTCCTGCCTTGCCGCAACAGCAGCAGAGCGTGCAGGCTGTGAGGAGGCAATTTTCCACAGAAAAGATATTGTAACGGAATGTGCACATTCAAATGTATCAATTTTTAAGGACGGAAAGGTAATAACCCATCCGCTCGACGATAAGGTGCTTCCGGGTACTGCAAGAATAAGACTTCTTGCCTTTGCCGAAAAGCTCGGCTTTGAAACGGAGGAAAGAGAATACACGCTTGACGAGCTTATGAACGCAGACGAAATTGTGGTTCATTCCACAGGCTCCTTCTGTATTCCGGTTGCCACGGTTGACGGCAAAAAGGTAGGCGGAAGGGCTCCCGAAATGCTAAAGACAATTCAGGACGCACTTGTGGCTGATTTTGAAGAGCAGTGCAAGGCTTGATGCTTTATTTGTGATGCAAAAAAGGGGTGCTACATATGGATAAAAAAGAGTTAACTCTTTTAAATATCGGCGAGGATTTGGACTCGCTTATGAATTTAGACCCGAGAGGCTACGGCGTTTGCCGTATCCTTTATGACGGTGCAAGAAGCTTTACCGGCGAACCGCTTTCCACGCATGCCGCAAAGGGACTTGTGGAAAATGTTAAGCCGGGCGAAAAGGTTTTCATTTTAACCGGCTTCGTGCTTTTGCCGTGGGAGGAGGCAGAAACCGACGGAATTATTTCCTCGACGGTGCTTGCAAGATTTCTTATTAAGGCTTTCGGTGCAAAGCCTGTTATGATTGTGCCCGATCAGTGCACAAAGGCTATAAGGGCAATGAGCAGAGTGCTCGATTTTGAAATGACAACCGATATTGACAATATAGGTGATAATGAGGTTTGTGTTGTTGAGTTCACAAAAAGCCTTGAGGACGCACAGTTGCAGGCAGAGGAAATTTTGTCCCACGGTCATCCGTGTGCAGTAATATCAAATGAAGCGCCCGGAAGAAACAAAAACGGATATTATCACAATGCCATCGGAGTAAATACAACTACGGTAGAGGCAAAGTATGACGAGCTGTTCAAAAAATGTCAGTCACTCGGAATATATAATCTTTCCATAGGCGATTTGGGAAATGAAATCGGTATGGCGGCAATAGAGGAGCATATAAGAAAATATATCCCGTATGCCGAGGAGGGCGGTTGTAAGGCAGGCACAGGCTTTGGCATTTTGTCAGACACTGCCGCAGACAATATTATTACCGCCACCTGCTCCGACTGGGGCTGTAATGCGCTTATGGCGGCAACGGCTTTTGTTCTCGGAAAAACAGAGCTTTTCCACAGCGTTGAGGACCAATCTGCCGCAATGGACGCTGCCGCAGCAGCAGGCATGCTTGATATGTACGGCAAAGCCTGTCCGTATATCGACGGCATAGGAAAAAATATCAATTTGCCTATGGTCGCAATGATGAAATCAATTATAGAATACCCCGCAACAGTTGAGGATAAAACAAAGGATTGGTTCGACAACACTCTCAAAAAGGGATTTTTTACAAGATGATTTATTCATTTTTACAAAACGGCGATTCGGCAATAACCGTGCAGTTTGAAAAGGAAATAAGCACAGAGGTTAATGCCAAGGTCGTAGGTCTTGCCGATATTATAGAACGCAAAAAAATTAAAGGCGTAACAGAGCTTATACCAACATTTGCGTCGTTGACGGTTGTATATGACTGCACCGTTATATCATCAGCAAGGCTGAAAAGGATAATTTCAAAATTAATAAAAAAAGTATCCGACTCGGCAAGCAAAGCAGCAAGGGTGTGGAAAATTCCCGTTTGCTACGATGACGAGTTCGCACTCGATATGGCAAATGTATGCAGCCATACAGGACTTGACAGAGAAGAGGTTATATCCCTGCACACATCTCAGCCGTATCTCATTTATATGCTGGGCTTTTTGCCCGGCTTTGCCTATCTCGGCGGAATGGATAAAAGGCTTTATACACCGAGGCTTCAAAGCCCAAGGCTTGAAATTTTTGAGGGCGCCGTGGGCATCGGAGGCGAGCAAACAGGCATATATCCCATTGCTTCTCCGGGAGGCTGGCAGCTTATCGGAAAAACTCCCGTTAAGGTTTACGATAAGTCAAAGGAAGAGCCTATTTTATACCGTACAGGCGATTATGTAAGCTTCTTCAGCATATCAAGGGAAGAATTTTCAGAGATAGAAGCACAGGTAAATAACGGCAGCTACACTCCCGTTTTTGAGGAGGTACGCATATGATAGAAATAATTAATGCAGGTATGCTGTCAACGGTTCAGGATTTAGGCAGATTCGGGGTAATGAAAAACGGATTTACCCAAAGCGGAGTAATGGACGCTTATTCTATGAAGCTTGCCAACGGACTTTGCAAAAATGATTTCAACGCTCCCGTTATTGAAATGACAATGCTCGGAATTACCGCAAAATTTACCGACGAGCATATTTTCGCCCTATCCGGCGGACACTTTGACGCAAAGCTCAACGATGCGCCTATAAGGACAAATAAGGCATATAGGGCAAAGGACGGCGATGTGCTTTCGATAGGTATGGCAAAAACGGGAATGAGATGCTATCTTGCCGTATCCGGCGGCTTTGATGTGCCCCTTGTTATGGGAAGCGCTTCAACTAATATTAAGCTCGGTATCGGAGGCTTTGAGGGCAGAAGGCTTAAGCCAAACGATGTTCTTAAAACAGGCACTGTGGCAAGGCTTCCCGATAAATTAACGGAGCTTTGCGAAAACGAGTATGAAAAAAAGGTCGAAATCCGTGTTGTTCTCGGTCCGCAGGACGATATGTTTACCGAAACCGATTTGGCATTCTTCACACAGCAGGAGTACACCGTTACTCCCGAGCTTGACAGAATGGGAATAAGGCTTAACGGCATAGCGCTTAAGGGCAAGGACGGTATGGATATTATTTCCGACGGCATAACCTTTGGCTCGGTTCAAATTCCGCAGTCGGGTATGCCCATTATCCTTATGGCTGACCACCAAACGACAGGCGGATATGCAAAGATTGCCACGGTTATCAGCGTGGATTTGCCCAAGCTTGCACAGGTTAAGCCGTATGATAAAATTTGCTTTAAGGCAATAGATATAAACGAAGCGGAAAAGCTTGCAATAAAGCAAAAAAAGCACTTTGAAAGGTTGTTTAAAAAATAATTATGGATTATTCAAATATGCATCCGCAAGAGGTTAAAAAATTAATTAGAGAGGGCAAGCTCGATTGCCAAACATCAGGTATGTGCAACGGCTATGCACAGGCTAATCTTTGCATTTTGCCAAAGGATTATGCCTTCGACTTTTTGCTGTTTTGTATGAGAAACCCAAAGCCGTGCCCTATTCTCGAGGTAGGCGATGTCGGCTCAAGAGAAATAAAGGCTATGGCAAGCGAGGGCGACATATGCAGGGATTTTCCAAAATATCGTATTTGGAAAAACGGCGTTTTGGAAAAAGAGGTAACTGATATTTCGGAATATTGGCAGGACGATTTCGTTTATTTTCTTATAGGCTGTTCGTTTAGCTTTGAGGGCGAGCTTCTTGAGGCGGAAATACCTGTAAGACATATTGAGGAAAACAGAAATGTTCCTATGTTTAATACCAATATTAAGCTGGAAAGCGCAGGCAAATTCCACGGAAATATGGTTGTTTCAATGCGCCCCATTCCAAACGATTTGGTTGTAAAGGCAGTTAATGCAACAGCCGCAATGCCGAGAGTGCACGGTGCGCCTGTTCAGATAGGCAATCCGCAGGAAATCGGAATTTGCGATGTAACCAAACCCGACTACGGAGACAGCGTAACAATTAATGACGGCGAGGTTCCTGTTTTCTGGGCATGCGGTGTTACACCTCAAAATGCCGTTATGCAAACAAAGCCGCCTATCGCAATAACTCATTCCCCCGGTCATATGTTTATAACGGATGTAAAGAATGTTAGCTTAAAATATTAAGGTGATTATATGTATAAAATTGATTTGAATTCCGATTTAGGAGAGGGCGCCGCTTTTGATGAGCAGATTATTCCGCTTATTTCAAGCGCAAATATCGCCTGTGGCTTCCATGCGGGAAGCAGTGAGATTATGGACAAAACCGTTGAGCTTTGCAAGGCAAACGGCATTGCCCTCGGTGCGCATCCCGGATATCCCGACAAAGAGAATTTCGGCAGAACAAATATGGATGTAACACCCAAGCAGGTTTACGATTATACTCTGTATCAGCTCGGAGCGTTATCTGCAATTGCAAAGGCTCAGGGACAGTCACTTCAGCATATCAAGCCACACGGCGCAATGTATAATATGGCGGCAAAGGATATTGATTTGTCAAATGCAATAGTTGACGCAATTAAGGATTTTGATGACAGCCTTATTTTGCTTGCACTCTCCGGCTCAAAAATGATTGACGCCGCAAGAGCAAAAGGAATTAAGTATGCAAGCGAGGTTTTTGCAGACCGAGCATATGAAGCAGACGGCACATTAAGAGCAAGAACGCTTGAGGGCTCAATGATAACCGACGAAAACGAGGCTATTACCCGTGTAATCAGAATGATTAAGGAGGGCAAGGTTAAAGCCTATACAGGAGAGGATATTTCCATTGAGGCTCATTCCGTTTGCGTTCACGGCGACGGCAAAAAGGCGCTCGATTTTGTTGCGGCTTTAAACCGTGCATTCGCAGAAAACGGCATAAAAACCGTCAGCATCGCAGAGGTTATAAAATAAAACACAGAATGATTAAATCCGAGGGCAATCGCCCTCGGATTTTCAGACTGTCGATAAAATGGTCTGAACTACGCCAAAATAAAATCAAATAAACCTATTAAGTCTCCCTTGTTAAAGGGAGGTGCGATTTATCGCACTCGGAGGGATTGTAAAGGTGGCTTAGACATCGAATCTAAGCCACCTTTGGCGTTTATCGTTTTTTGCTCGGGGGCAGTACCATCGTACAGCACCCACTCGCAAGAAAACGATATTCAGTTCCATTTCTCGAAGTCTGTCAGCGTGTAGAAATTTATTAATTGGACTTTTTCTACACGCTGTAAATCCGAGGGCAATCGCCCTCGGATTTTTTATATATTGTAGGTCGGCAAAATCAGAAAGCAATAATACCGTTACCCTATGTATTGCTTTCTGTATTCGCTGTTTTCTTTAGCTTTTTATGTTTATCAAGTAATTTAAATAAATAGTAAAACAGGAGTATGGCCAAAAGCTGAAAAACAGGATATATAAATGCCGCTATAACACTATAAATATCAACAGTTCCATTATAATCTACATATATATAGTTCCATATTGATTTTATTGAGGTAAGACTGCAAACGAAAAAACCAGTATCCTCCTCAAAAATTACTGCTTCGACAAGCGAAACAATACATAAAGGAATATAGATTATTAATTCTGATTTTGCAAGCGATAATTGATTTTTGCTAATAATCCAAGCGAGCGTAATAGAAACAATTATAAAACCTATATACATAATAGCTATATATCCCGGTAGTTCATAAGAAAGTGCAAACATAATAAACATTGGTATTATATTGCCTAAAACCATAGCAATAAGAAGCTTGGCATATTTCCATATTTCTTTTAACATAAGCTTTCACCTCAATTTTTATAATACAGGGGACGGTCCTTGTGTTTAGCCCATATGCCATCTATATGTAAATAATACCATATAAGTATGTATTAAAGCAAGTGCTTGCGTTGTAAAGGCTTTTCATATATATGTATTAAAAAAGCACATAATATTACATAAATTTTTAAATTTCGTCATTTTGCACATACAACCCTTTTCACAATTGTATATAATAACGATGCTTTAAAGCATTATTTAAAGTTCAATTTGATATCGACGGGAAATGATGCAAATGCTATTGTGACAAAAATGTAATATTAATGTCACTTAGCCGTAAGATTAGTATATTATAATTAGAATAACGGAGAGTGACTGTTGTTACATATTAACTGCTATTTTATGCCTAATATATAATCAGCGGACACATTATATAATTTACAAAGCTTTATCAGGTGCCTTATGGGAAGCTCGTTGGCACCACGCTCATATCTGGCATACATTGTTTGGGAGGTGCCGAGGTATTCCGCCACTTCCTTTTGGCTTTTATCATTATCCTCGCGCAAATCTCTGATTATTTTTGTGTATTGCATATTGTTCATAAAAATCTCTCCTTGAATATATTATATGTAGTAAATAAATTTACTATTGACTTTAGTAAAAATATTTACTAATATAAATTTGAAGAGATTTTTCGCCATTATTCGACAGGGCATCTTTAGAATAAAAATTGCAACATTTTATATATTTTTTATCACTTGTATATAGGTAATGTATGCAACGAATACAGAATATAAAGATTTGATAAACTTTTTCGAAAGAAACAGACAACTGTATTGCATACGGTCAAAAGAAAGGTTATTATGCATATATGAAAAACATTTTAGAATATTTTGAAAGCACAGTAAAACGCTGTCCCGACAAAATTGCATTTACGGACAGCAACAGAAAAGAAAGCTTTGTACAGGCGCAAAGCAACGCAAGGGCTATTGGCTCCCGCCTTATCAAAAAAGGCACAAAAAGGCCTGTTGCCGTTTTAATAGACAAGAGCATAAACTGCATTGACGCAATGCTCGGAGCGCTTTATGCAGGCGACTACTATATAGTTGTTGATGTTCATTCGCCAAAGGACAGAATTTGCAATATCCTAAGCTCATTGGAGAAGCCGATAATTTTGGCAGACGCGGCAAGTACGCCCTTAGCCACGGAGGTTGGCGGGAATTCGGTTATTGCATACGAGGAGGCAGTAAAATGCCCTGTCCACGACAAGGCGCTTGATGCGATAAGAGCGGAAATGACGGACAGAGATACTGCATACATACTTTTTACAAGCGGTTCAACGGGAATACCCAAGGGAACAATTATCAGCCACCGTGCCTTAATAAGCTACATTAATTGGGTTACACAGGAATTTTCATTCGACAGCGAGACCTCCTTCGGCTCACAGACGCCGTTGTATTTCAGTATGTCGGTAACGGATTTTTATTCTACGCTCAAATGCGGCTGCACCTATAACATAATACCCAAGGAATATTTTTCGTTTCCGATTAAGCTAATTGAATTTTTAAACGAGAACAAAATTAATACAATTTACTGGGTACCTACTGCAATTTCAATTTTGTCAAACTGGAAGGCCTTTGATGCTATGAAGCCGCAGTATCTTAAAACAGTGCTTTTTGCAGGAGAGGTTATGCCTGTTAAACAGCTTAATTACTGGATTAAAAATCTTGACGGCGTAAAATTTGCGAACCTTTTCGGACCTACGGAAACAACGGACATTTGCACCTTTTATGTTGTTGACAGAGAATTTGCAGATGATGAAAGCCTGCCCATAGGGGTTGCGTGTGATAATTGCCGTGTGTTTGTAATAAAGGAGGACGGCACTCCAGCAGGTGCAGGCGAGGAGGGCGAGCTTTATGTCAGCACCTCGTTTATGGCAGACGGCTATTACGGCAATGCCGAAAAAACAGCGCAGGCATTTGTTCAAAATCCGCTAAATAACAAATTTCCCGATTTGGTTTACAGAACGGGCGATATTGTAAAATACAATGAACGAGGCGAGCTTCTTTACATAAGCCGTAAGGATTTCCAAATAAAGCGTATGGGATACAGAATTGAGCTTGGCGAAATTGAAGCGGCGGCTAACAGCGTTGAAAAGGTTAAATCCTGCGCCTGCATTTACGATAAGGACGCAGACACCTTGGCACTCATTTATGAGGGAAGGGCAAAGGACTCCGAGGCGGTATATGAGGCTGTTAAATCCAAGGTTCCGCCCTATATGATGCCCGATTCGGTTCTTAGGATATCCGAGATGCCTAAAAACGCAAACGGCAAAACAGACAGAAAAGCACTGCTTTCGCTGTACAAAGATTTAAACTGATAAAAATGATTTGAGGAGAATATTATAATGGAAAGATTATTGGAAATTTTACAGGGCATCAAGCCCGGTGTTGACTTTAAAAACGAGGAAGGACTTATTGACAAAAGCATTCTTGACTCAATGGCTATGATAAGGCTCGTGAGCGAAATCGGTGACGAATTTGATGTTGAAATCAAGGTGACGGATTTAGTGCCGGAAAATTTTAACAGCGCAAATGCAATTATGAGTCTAATTGAAAGACTTGAGGACGAAGACTGATATTATGACCTACACATCCTTTGTATTCGTAATATTTTTGGCGGTATCCTGCCTCATTTACTACCTTGTGCCAAAGAAGGCGCAATGGACCGTCTTGCTTGCGGCGTCCCTGTTTTTTTACATAATAAGCTGTCAGGAGCTCGTTTTGGTTATGGCGGATTCAGCCTTGAGCATATACGGCGGAGCGCTGATTATTCAAAGGCTGACGGATAGCTTCAGCCAAAAGCGAAAGGAGCTTGACAAGCAACAGCGTAAGGAGCTGAAGGCAAAAACAGGCAAAAAGAAAAAAGCCGTATTAAGCAGTGTTGTTGTCCTAAATATAGGCATACTTGCGGCGCTGAAATACTGCAATTTTTTCGGCTCAATAGTTAACGGCGTCGGCGGTATTTTCGGCAACGCAGAGTTAGTGCCTGCCGTAAGCCTGATACTGCCGTTGGGTATTTCATATTATACCCTTATGGCAGTAAGCTATATTGTAGATGTTTACCGTGGCAAAATAACTGCCGAAAAGAATTATTTCAGGCTACTTCTATTCGTTTGCTATTTCCCTCATATAATGGAGGGACCGTTTGACCGATACGATAAGCTTAATGAGCAATTTCGACAGCCGCATTATCTTGACTACGAAATTGTTAAGAACGGCGCCCTGCTGATGATGTGGGGACTGTTTAAAAAGCTTGTTATAGCCGACAGGGCAGGTATAATTGCAGCAGGTATTTTTGACAATGCCGACAAATTACACGGCACCTCAATCATGCTTGGTATGCTTGTTTATACCCTCCAAATTTATGCAGACTTTTCGGGCTGTATAGAAATTGTTTCAGGCGCTTCGGAGATATTTGGAATTAAGATTGCCGAAAACTTCCGTCAGCCGTTTTTGTCACGCTCCATCAATGAATTTTGGAGAAGATGGCACATCACGCTCGGACTTTGGCTCAAGGAATATGTTTTTTATCCCGTTAGCCTTTCGGCAGGCTTTAAAAGAGTAAACACCTTTGTTTCAAATCACATCAAAAATCAGCATTTTGTTAAGCTTCTGCCGGCGGCATACGCCTTGTTCTTTGTATGGTTTTGTAACGGCATATGGCACGGAGCAAGCGGAAAATACATCTTTTACGGACTCTATTATTATGTGCTGATGATGCTCGGTGAGCTTACAAAGCCGTTGACGGACAGAATCATCGCAGGTCTGAAAATCAACACGGAGTCAAAGCCGTATCATTTCTGGCAGTGCGCAAGAACCTTTGTTATAGTTAATTTCGGAATGCTCATTTTCAGAAGCGCAACGCTTAAGGAAAGCACCGATTTGTTTTGCCGTATGTTCAGCTCGGTTAACCTTACGGAGCTGTTTACAGGCGACTTTGTAATTAAGCATATTTCAAGCAAGGATTACTTTTTGCTTGTGCTTTGCGTGGTACTGCTTGCCGTCATCGGTATTATTAAAGAAAAAGGAACGGATATAAGAACCGCCTTGTACAGTAAGCCTATTGCTTTAAGATGGGCATTGTATCTGTCCCTTATATTTGCCACAATAATATTTGGCATATACGGCGGTAATTACGGCAACGCCGCAATGATTTACGGAGAATTTTAATAATAATTATGAATATGGAAAACAAAAAGAAAAACATTAAGGGATTAATAAGATTTATATGCTTTTCCCTGGTATTTGTCTTACTGTTTGCAGGACTTTCAAATGTGTTTGTCCCAAAGGAAAAAAACGACGCCACAGGTATGTCGGCAAACATTACCGACGCATACCTCGGAGAAGAAAACAACACGATTGACATCGTTTTTATAGGCAATTCCGATGTTTACCGAGCAATCAATCCCATTCAAATATGGGAGAAAACAGGTATAACAAGCTGTGATGTGGGAATGCCGAGAATGAGCGTATATGATGCTTATCGCAGGCTTGACAGGGTTTTTACAAAGCAACAGCCTAAGCTCGTTGTGCTCGAGGCAGACTGCATTTTTTCAACCTCAAATGCCTTTGACGAAAACGGCAGGCTTACTGCAAATGACAAAAGGATGAACACCGTTTCCGAAAAGCTTAATCAGGGTATGTATAATCTTAAAACACAGTTTAAAAACCTTGATGATGCAATTCTTTCGGGAATAAGCTATAATTTTCCTCTTACAAAATATAAATATCGCTGGAAGAAAATTAAACCAACGGACTTTTTTAACCGTAAGGGAAAGTATTATTATTTTGCCAAGGGCTTTATATACGACAAACACAAGGTGCCGTTTAAGCACGGTGATACATATATGTGCGAAAATGCTCCCGTAAACGAGAGCATAAGCGATAATACAAAGCATAATTTGGATAAGATATATGAGCTGTGCAAAAGAAATAATGCCGAATTTATGCTTCTCACCGTACCCTCGGGAAACAGCTGGAATATAAATAAGCACAATGCGGTTTATTCCTATTCAAAGGAAAAGGATATAAGGTTTTTTGATTTCAATAAGGATATTCAGTTAGTGAACGGCTTTGACTGGCAGACGGACACAAAGGACGGAGGAAACCACCTTAATTGCTACGGAGCCGAAAAGGTAACCGATGCCGTTATAAATGTGATAAATCAGGAATACGGCTTTGAAAAAACAGCTTTGAGCAAAAGCACGGAAGAAAGATGGAACAATGACGCACAGCGTTATTACAGAGAAATTGTTAAAAGAAAGAGCTAATTATGTATCTATCAGGCAGTCCTAAAATTTACTATGAAAAAAGCGGAAGCGGAAAGCCGTTGATTTTGCTTCACGGCAATAAGGAAAGCTGTAATATTTTTGACGAGCTTGCAAATGAGCTTAACAAAAGCTTTACCGTTTACAAAATGGATTCGAGAGGACACGGAAAAAGCGAAGGCGTTAAGGAATATCATTACAGAGATATGGCTCGGGATGTTTTAAGGCTTGTTGACGAGGAAAACCTTCAAAAGCCCTGTATTTACGGCTTCAGCGACGGCGGCATAATTGCGCTGATATGCGCTTTTACGGTGCCCGACTGCTTTGAAGGGGTTATCGCCTCGGGCGCAAATATAACTGTCGGCGGATTAAAGGATTTATCTCTTTTGGGTATGAGGCTGTCGTATTTTTTCACCCGCGATGCAAGAACAAAAATGATGCTTAAGGAGCCGAATATATCACTTGATGAGCTTAAAAAAATTAAATGCCCCGTGCTGATAACCGCAGGCGAAAATGATTTGGTAAAAACAAAGCAAACTAAGCTTATCGCGCAAAGCATCGAAAATTCAAAGCTGATAATTTTTAAGGGAAAAACCCACGGCGACTATATTGTTCATAACACATTTTTAGCAGAAACGATTAAAAATTTTATTTTGTATTAAAGAATTAAGCCCGACAAAAGTCGGGCTTAATTCTTTAATATGCCAAGTTACGTTTTTTATTTGCTTGCTTCGTTTTTCAAATTTTCAACAAGAGCATCCGTATCGGCAAGGTTGATGCGCTTTGAACAGATATAGGTTCTTAGCTCGCCTTTAATATTTAACTTATCCTTTGGGTCAAATTTTCCATAGGTTGAGGTAACAATAGTGCCGTCGGAAAGCACAACATTGCCGCAATAGCCTGTGTCTGCATTAGCACAGTACTCGGGCTGTTTCTGTCCGTCCTTGTAGATATGCGCAAGCTTAATTCGATACTGTCCCTCGTTGCCCTGCTCCAAATCCTCAAAGGTTCCAACCCAAGCAATCCAGCCTTCGCTTACCCAGCCTCCTGTAACATCTTTTGAAGCGTTAAGCTCTGCCTTGCTTCCTCTTTCAATAGAACGGAAGGTTATAAACAATCTGCCGTCGGGGGTATAATCTGCCTTGTGGCGTTCGCCGTTAAGAGCCGCAGGCGCTTCAACAGGAGCGCTCCAGGTTTTTCCCTCATCGTCCGAGAATGAAATAAGAGAATTCATCTGCTTTGAGTTACTGCGGGAAATAAGGCACAGCCTGTCGCCCTTGCCCTGCTCGCTTCGGATAACCTCAACCTCGCACATATTGGATTTTTGCTCAATATCACGATACTGTGAAAAATATTTTTCGGGTGCGCTCCATTGAGGATTTCCCTTTTCGTCGAAGGTTAAAATTGTTTTATAATTATAAAAATCCGCGTCGTGAAAAAGTCCCATCCATTTGTCAACAAACCTGCCGTTTTCCTTAAGCTGTGTAAGGCTTGACATCGCAACAATGGGAATAACGGGGGTGTCGCTGTTAACATCGTAAAAGGTTTCAAATTCTGTCCAGCTTTCGCCCTCATCGGTGGAAACAGAGCAGTTGAAGCCTCCGTCGGTGGGCTCGTCACCCCATTTTGGATTTGCCGAAATCATAATCAGCTTATCCTCGGTTACACCGTCGGTAAACTGCAAGCGATAAACCGTGGGAGTTTCACGCGAATTTTCCCAGCTTGACGGTGCGTTTTTCACTCCGTCACCCCAGGTCAAGCCACCGTCCGTGCTGATTTTAGTCTGCACGGCGCCCTTGCCGTGACCTTCCGGATACATTGTAAGTATATTTCCGTTTTTAAGCAAAACAGAATCCGGATGCGCCATATAATCCTTTGAATTATCTACAACAGTAAGGTCATAGAGATATTTATACTGCGTGTTTTCGTATTCCTCGGGCATGACGCTTAAATCCAGCTCCGGTATGGTATAATCGCCTCCGGTAAAGGGCAGCTTTGTCTTTGAACAGCCTGCAAATACAGTTAATGTCAGCAAAGCGCATAGCAATGCACATAAAATCTTTTTCATAAAATTCTTCTCCATATGATGTTTATGTGCTTTAACTATAACATAAAATATGCAAAATTACAACAATGCATAAACAAATCCACGCTTTAGCATAAACAAAACCCGCGCCTTAGACGCGGGTTAGTATCGGTGATTTTCAGTTGTCAACCTATGGCAATAACATTTGAAGCGTTATCAATTTTTTCTTTCGAGAGTAAATTCTTCTTTGCATAATGCGTGCAATAAACTCTGTATTGATAGCCTGTTGGTACAGCTATTGATTTTGTAAGTGTATATGAAGGTGTGCTATTATATAGATCTTCATATGTTTTGTATGTTGTCCAAGAAGCAGTACTGCTGGTTCTTCTTTTGATGGTTACTACGGTAAAGCCACTTTTTACTACACTCGGAGCACAAATTGTTTTTCCAGCGATTAACAAATTTGATCCACTACATGATACGGCAATTGCGTAATTTAAAATCAAGCCACTTGTATATGTACTAATTCCGTTATTTGGATTTTGACTTAATATTTCATCAAATTCCTCCTGCGTTAAAGTAATGTCCTGCCAGTCGGGTTCATCCTCGGCAAGCACAACAAGGCTTGTCTGGAAAATGAACAAAATTGATAAAAGAATTGCTAACAGCTTGCTTATAGATTTTTTCATAACTATACCTCCAAATTATAATGTTTTAGCAATTTGACAGGCAGTTTCATAATCACAATCTAAAGTGATATTGTATTCATTATTGTTAATTGTATAGCTTATATATGAAACATTATCATTACAAAAAACCAAAACAGACAATCCATTAACTTCAATCTGTTTAATCTTCTCAAATTCGTTAGTAACTTTATTTTGACCATTTATAAAACTATAAATGTCATATTTTTCTATTGTAACATATCCATTTATATCATCATTAGAAAATGAAAAGCTAATAACTGAATTTGCAGATTTTTTATTTATAGCATAGTCTGATATTTTTGTTTCTAATGAAAACATCATTTTTGGCAACATTGCGTTTTCAATACCGTCTTGCTCTAATTGACCGTGTATATCATCAACATACTTGTTATTTGATATGTTAACATTAAAGCAATCGTTATAGAAAGTAACAATACCCTCGGGGACATCAATGCTCAGGAATTTTGCACAAACAGGAATACTTATTCCTATTATTAATACAAGCATCACCGCGGCAATTAACATCCTGCTTATCCGAATTTTATGCTTTCTTTTATTCAGTTTTTTCTCATCTACTGTATCTAATGCCTCCAAGCAAAGATCTATCAAATCCGTATCCATTTCCTCGGGAGATTTGTCAAGCTCTTCGTTTAGAATGCTTTCAATTTCAGCAGATGAAAGATTCTCTGATTCAGAGTTTAATATTTCATACAATACTTCTTTATTCATAATTATTATCTGCCTCAACATTATAGTAACGATTTTCCCAAAAGGTAACACAATTATTTTAATTTTTCCTGAACAAGCTTCATAATTTTTCGCTTTAATCTATAATGCTTCTGCTTTACAGCGGATTCCGTAGAGTTTAAAATTTTAGCTATTTCCTTGAATTTTAGCTTTTTTGTGTATATAAGTATCAATAAGGTTTTTTCCGAGCCGAGCAGCTCGTCAAAAATACTGTCTTTAATTTGTTCAAGTGCTTCGTCGCTTAATTTTGTTTCATCAAAATCGATATTGTAAAATAATTTATGCTCAACACTTTCCAAGCGTATGATTTTTTTCTTTCTTTTGTCCATTTCGGTATATTTGAGCTTAATAAGATTGTTTAAGGTTCCGTAAAGCCATGCCTTAGGATTTTTAATCTCCATACCGTTGTTTACAGCGTCACATAACGCTAAGTAAGTATCTCCGATTACATCGTCAATTTCCGACGGATAGCCGGAAAGCTTATAATTGCATATATTTCTCAGGCTTGGCTCATATTCGTTCCATAGAGCCTCGCAAAGCGCCATATCTTCTGTGTTTGTACCCATTATTTATCCCCGTGTTTAGCAAACGAATCCTTTAATGAAATTATCGTGTCCATTATTATTGCTTTTTGACTATTACTGCAACCACTGAGGATATCACCGATAATTGATGTGCTGACCTCGGAATTATTTTGTAAGCTGTTACACAGCAATTGATCAACAGTACAATTTAAAGCATTTGCAATATCAACTAATACAGGCAGGCTGACTTTTGTATTGGCATTTTCAATATTACTCATATGCGGAATAGATATATTGCAGAGCTCTGCCAGCTTTTCCTGCGTAATGTGTTGCTTGTTTCGTTCGTAACGGATTTGTTTTCCGATATCAGTATAATTAATATGCATAAATTTAGCCTTCCTTATTTTTATAATTAAATTGTATGCTAAAATTATGCATCTTTTAATAATTTCAATAAATAGATTATTTACACAGTTTAAAGCAATTTGTCAAATTTTCAATAATTGTGTTGTTTTATGAAGCTTTTTTGCTAATTTTCAGTATAAATAAAAGATTGCTACTTGCCGGCAGACTTCGAGAAATGGAACTGAATATCGTTTTCTTGCGAGTGGGAGCTGTTCGTCTAAACAAGCTACGGTTTGAATATATTTGCAAGCAAATATAAATAAATCCTACGCTTGTTTCTCCTCTTTCCAAAAAATCTTACGATTTTTTGGAAGCCTTCATAACCGCCCCCGAGCAAAAAACGATAAACGCAAAAACGGAATTGGATTCGATGTCCA
>JBJEPH010000054.1:0-3060 GCA_051881135.1 Eubacterium sp. | reverse complement strand
AGGTACCAATGAAAACTGAATATCGCAAATCTTGTTTCTTTCTGACACCGAATAATATTTTCGATGAAGGATTAAAGCCAAGATAATTTATTGTGTATAGTTATCTGCTTCGATGCGGTGATGCAAAAAGGCAATCATCTGTCGCACCTGTACACAGTTGAAAAAACTTGGTAAGGGCTCATCAGGACACCTGACAAAAAGAATATAAAAGCACCTTGAAAATTTAATATGAAAGCCAGTAAGGTAATCGGCTAACACACAAAACTCGATTGTAGGCGATTTGTGAGCATCTTTTGGAAAGAAAATAGGCACTTGATAATGAAGAAAATCTACTCTAAACAGCCATTATTTGCAAGGTCGATAAAGATGCAGGATAAAAGACTGTTATCGGCAAGCCGAAACAGTCAGAAAAACACCGTCCGGCAGTGCCTGTCGGATTTATTTCACTGTTATTAAAAAACACATCTGTTAGGACGAATGTTATCAATTCAACAAATCTCACTAATTACAAAGAACATTGGTGTTATAGCCACTGTTATCGCAAAATAATATGCCAAGTATGGCGGAAAGGAGAAAAAGTGTATAAGGATTTTGATGAAATGCCTGTAATGCTTTCGGTTCCCGAAGCAGCAGAGGTACTCGGAATATCTGCCGTCAGCCTATACAAGCTGATTAGAAATGACAACAGCTTTCCTGTGGTTGTAATGGGCAGAAGAAAATCTGTTCCCAAAGAACAATTAAAAATTTGGATTGATACAAATTCAAAAAGATAAATTTATTGCTGGATATTAAAAAACGCCTGTGGTATTGTTGTGTTGCCACAGGCAGAAAGGAGGAACGCTATGGCAAGACGAGCCAAAGGTGACGGTACACTGCGAAAACGAAAGGACGGCAGATGGGAAGGCTGGTTCAACATTGGCAAGGACGAAAACGGCAAAATCAAACGCAAAAGCGTTACTGCCAAAACAAAAATTGAATGTCAGGAAAAGTTAATCAAAGCCAAAGAAGAATATTTCAATGAGCAGAAAATGTTATCTACTCACACATATCTGACTAATTCCGATCCTACCCTTAAAGAATGGTACGAAATATGGATAAACACATTTTGTAAAAATGTTATCAAGGACTACACCGTTCAGGGATATGCACAAAAATTCAGATTATATATTCTTCCCGAGTTAGGTAAATTAAAGCTAAGTGAAATATCAACAGTAATCTGTCAGCAATTTCTCATTAATCTTTACAACAACGGCAGAGAACGAGGCAGAAGCAAGAAAGGCAACGGACTTTCCTATGGCACAGTTAAGAGCATTCAGCGAACACTTAGTGTATGTATGCAAAAAGCAGTTGATGAAGAACTAATCAACAAAAATCCCTGCTCTAAAGTTAAACTGCCTAATGCCGAAAAGCCTGAAATGAAAACCTTGAAAAAGGAAGAACTGGCTGCATTTCTTGAAGAAGCCAAAAAATCTGACTGCTATGAATTCTACTATCTTGAGCTTACAACAGGATTGAGACTTGGCGAAATATGTGCGTTATCGTGGGATGATTTGGACATAGAAAACAAAACGATAACTGTAAACAAAAATGTTCAAAGAGTGAATGGTGAAATCGTTATTAACACACCAAAAACAAAAACCTCAATCAGAACGATTAAGCTTTGCGATGAATGTGTTAATTTGCTTGTAGCATTAAGGAAAAGACAGCCGGATGATGCAAAATATATATTCCCTTCCCCGCTGACAGGCGAAATGAAGGACACGGCGGCGGTAACAAGAAAGCTTCACAGAATACAGGACAGAGCAGGACTGCCGAGAATACGCTTTCACGATTTACGGCACAGCTTTGCAACACTGTCCCTTGAACAAGGCGTTGACATTAAAACAGTATCTCATATGCTGGGACACACAGACGCAGGATTTACTATGAACACATATATGCATGTGACGGACTCAATGCAAGAGAATGTTGCAAACAAAATGGGTTCACTGTTAGATGAAAGCACAAAGAATAGTAAAGTGGTTAAATTCCCTGCATAAATCGTAAATGGTCTTTAGATGGTCGAAGGCAAAAAGTAATCCCTATTCCGAGAAATCGGGATAGGGATTTTTTGGAGCTGATAGTCGGATTCGAACCGACGACCTCGAGTTGTATTTAAGGGGTGAACTTATCCTGTAATTTATGTTTAAGCAATAAATTCTCTAATTTGCAAATATCCTCTTTATGCATATTACTGTCAATGGTAACCATTTTTATTTTTGGTAATGCAATATAGAGAAATTTCAAATCATCAGGTGGCAAAATAGTTTTATTGTTTATAAAATCATACTCAATTCCTATTGGTCTAATGGCTACTCTTACCCTTGTTTCACTTTCTATCTCCCAATTTCTATTGCTTCCATTTTCATCAAAACCTGATTTATGTTTTACCAGTCCGGCATTACTTTCAAAACCATCCTCCGCTTTAAAATCATTGAAATTGTCAGTATAGTATACATCGGATATTGTAATATCACGAACACACCAATGAAATTTATCGTATTTCCTAACTGATAAATCAGATCTGCCATTATAGTCAGTCATTATGTTTTTTAAAGGTTGATTTAATTTTTCATCAAAAAATACTGTGTCTATTTTTAAATCACTTTGCTTAAAACATAGTCGTACATTACCATAATTCTGATAAAAATACTTCTCGTTTTCAGTTTGATATGTAAAGCAAGCTAAAAACAATTTGCTATGCCACAATGAAGTAATTCTTTTATTTTCTTCGCTGTCATTTACTTTATCTATTCGACTTAATCTTAAAGAATTATTCTCAAGTATTTTTTCAAGAGCATCAATATTTGTATAATGATATAGATATTGATGCGATTTTGCTTTTTCAACACATTCATTATAACAATCCAAATCACTTACCACATACTTTCAATAAATATATTAAATCCGTGCGCCCTTATTATACAATAGACTTGCATATCTTTCAATTAAACCATCAATCCGACAAATTTATAATATATCTCAACAGTTTGATACTTCTCACCGTTGATTATTTCTTTT
>JBJEPH010000053.1:0-12582 GCA_051881135.1 Eubacterium sp. | reverse complement strand
TGGCTGGGGAGGCGGGATTTGAACCCACGCATGACGGAGTCAAAGTCCGTTGCCTTACCGCTTGGCTACTCCCCATTATTAAAAAAATGGGGTGGGATATCAGAGTCGAACTGATGACCTCCAGTGCCACAAACTGGCGCCCTAACCAACTAGGCCAATCCCACCATATAACTGGCGCGCTGTGGGGGACTCGAACCTCCGGCCTACTGCTTAGAAGGCAGTTGCTCTATCCAACTGAGCTAACAGCGCAAATATGGAGCGGGTGATGGGAATCGAACCCACGCAATCAGCTTGGAAGGCTGAGATTCTACCATTGAACTACACCCGCATGTCACAACGCACATTATTATAACCAATGTGCGTTGAAAAGTCAATACCTTTTTAATTTATTTTTACAGAAATTTCCCCATCGGCAATCAGCTTAAATGATTTGATGTCCATACCCTGATTAAACACAATAGCATTTGCAAGCTTTTCCTCAACATCCGTTCTCAGAGCGTCACGAAGCCCTCTTGCATTCTTCTTTGAGCCGTATGCCTTCTTAGCAAGAAAAACAGGAACAGAGTCGTCCCAGGTGAGCTTAATGCCCTTATCCTCGAGTGATGGAACAAGCTCTTCAAGCATAATTTTTGCAATTTTTTCAAAATTATCAAAGGTTAAGCTGTTGAAGATAACAATTTCATCAATTCTTCCGAGAAATTCAGGTCTCAAAAATCTTTCAAGCGCCTTCATCGTAACCTCTTTTGTAATGTCGGCTTCGGATTTACCAAAGCCCATAGTGTTTTGGTCGGTTGAACCGGCATTGGAGGTCATAATGATAACGGTATTTTCAAAATTGATTACCCTGCCCTGCGCATCTGTTATTCTGCCTTCATCGAGAATTTGAAGAAGAATGTTTAAAACATCCTTGTGCGCCTTTTCGATTTCATCAAAAAGGATAACGCTGTATGGCTTTCTTCTTACCTTTTCCGTAAGCTGTCCTGCATCGTCGTATCCCACATATCCCGGAGGTGAGCCGATAATCCTTGAAACGCTGAACTTTTCCATAAATTCGCTCATATCAAGTCTTATAAGATTGTCGGGAGAATCAAACATAGCATTTGCCAATCTCTTAACAAGCTCTGTTTTGCCCACACCGGTTGGACCTACAAAAATAAATGATTGCGGTCGTTTTTTATGACTGATTTGAACTCTGCCTCGTCTAACAGCATTTGCAACCTTTGAAATTGCTTCATCCTGTCCGATAATATGCTGCTTTAATTCATCATCAAGAAAAGCAAGCTTTTTGATATCGCCCTGCTCAATTTTTGAAGCAGGAATACCGGTCCAAAGTGAGATAACCTTTGCCAAATCTTCCTCTAATACCTGATTATCCTTTGCTTTTTCCTCAAGCTCGGGAAGCTGATTATTAATGGAAATAAGCTCGGATTTTAAATTAGAAATCTTTTCGTAATCGATTTCCTCCTCTTCTTCGGTAGGAGAAGAAAGCAGTTCGATTTCCTCCTCAAGCTCTGCCTTTTTATCAGTCAGCATTTGAAATTTGCTGATTGCAGGATTGCGCAGATTTGCACAGGTGCATGACTCATCAAGCAGGTCAATGGCTTTATCCGGCAAATATCTGTCTGTTACATATCTTTCGGATAATGTAACTGCTTTATAAACAAGACTGTCGTTTATGGCAACCTTGTGAAAGCTTTCGTAGTAGCTCTTAATCCCCAAAAGCATCCTGTATGCATCGTCAAGCGAAGGCTCATTAATGGTTATAGGCTGAAATCTTCTTTCGAGCGCCGCATCCTTTTCGATATACTTTCTGTACTCGTTAAAGGTTGTTGCGCCGATAACCTGTATTTCTCCTCTTGACAAAGCAGGCTTTAGAATATTAGCGGCATTCATCGTGCCCTCGCTGTCGCCTGTGCCTACTAAATTATGCACCTCGTCAATAAAGAGAATTATATTTCCCTCGTGCTTAACCTCATCAACAAGGCCTTTGATTCTGCCCTCAAACTGTCCTCTGAACTGTGTGCCTGCAACAAGAGCCGTTAAATCGAGCAAATAGATTTCTTTGTTGAGGAGCCTTGCAGGCACCTGACCCTTAGCAATTCTTATTGCAAGGCCCTCTGCAATAGCAGTTTTACCAACACCCGGCTCGCCTATAAGACAGGGGTTATTTTTATTTCTTCTGCATAAAATCTGTATAGCGCGTTCAATTTCGCTTTCACGCCCTATAATATTGTCTATTTTGCCTTTTTTAGCTCTGTCCGTTAAGTTATTGCAATATGAATTTAAAAACTTTCTGGAGTCGTCAGGAGCGTTTTTGGACCTTTTGCCTTTTTTGCCCTTTTTTGTATTCTTTTCTTTACCATCGCCGTTGTCATTGCCGTTGCCCTTAAGCAAATCGGCAAAGGGCATTGTTTGAGCGCCGTCAAGGTTTTCGGGATTAAACATTTCGCTCATATCTCCGAAATCAAAATCCTCCATATTTTCCATAAACTGTGACATTTGCTCACTTGCGAGCTCAAGCTCCTCGTCTGTGATGCCGAGCTTATCCATAAATCCCTTTAACGGTCCCATATCCACATTGAGCTCCTTTGCGCATTTAAAGCAAAGTCCCTCGGGCTTCATCTCGCCGTCTTCCATTTTTTGAATAAATAAGATTGCGGGTCTTTCACCGCATCTTGAACACATTTGTTGTTTCATATAATCTCCTTAGATTGATATTTTATGCTTCTTTGTTGTCTTTACTCTCTTTGATTTGCTTAATAAATCCCGGAGCATAGCCGAAGAGAGAAACAAAAGCAAGAACTGCGGAAATAATAACCATAACCGTTATTACGGTAGTTGGCAGCTCCTTAAAGAACCAAACGCCTACAAGCGCTCCGTTAGGACCGCCAAGAGCAATAATTGCAATCATAAATATATAGAATATTGTAGTTGCTACCTTGCCCCATATTTCTGCCGCTACCGGTCGCATACCCTTTGAAAGAAGCACGGCACCGCCTATTAGCATCAGAACCTCTTTTATAATAAACAAGAAGAACAAATACTTTAGTATGCCCTCAAATGACCAAAACTTAACAATGAGAATTATCACTATTGCCATTTGTGACAGTTTATCGGCTATCGGGTCTAAAATTTTGCCGAGATTCGACACCATATTAAATTTTCTTGCTATTTTACCATCTACCGCATCCGTTAATGCTGCAATAATCATTAGCACAAAGGCAGGTATGTAGTTTTCCTTGATAAACAAAACGGAAAATACAGGTATTAAGGCTATACGCAAAAAGCACAGCCAATTAGGTATTGTGTTCCAATTAGTAAATAAGTCTTTTACATTTTCATTAAATTTGCTCATATTAATTTCCTTAGCCCTTCCTACTACAAATATTTTATTATAAAATTCCTAACGCCTTATTGTAGCCTTATAAGGTGTATATATAATTGAAATTTTGAGTTTGTACAAATGAACAGCGATATTTTACAATATTCCCTCCGTAATCAAATTGAACGGATTATATTTTACTATTATATTAAACAAGGTGCTGTCATTTGCTGTTGTTAAAAAGCTGTTTGAAGAGTAATCAAAATCGCATATAAGCGCATTAACAACCCCAACAAATGCAAACACAATAATTGCACCCTTTAAAATACCGAATACGAAGCCGATAAACCTGTCAATTTTCCTGAGCGCTTTTTTGCCCTTTTTATCCTGCTCTTTTTTATTGTGTTTTCTTACTGCTCTAATAATTATTCCTGTTATTCCGAAGAAGACTATGTAAACGGCTATGAATACAGCAATTTTTATTGCTATAACGGCAATCGGTTGGATAACGGAATTAGTTATTGAGTCTGCCAGATTTCCCGTATCGGATAGCTTTGAAATATCGCTCGGTGAAATATTTAACGAGTTTATTACAAAATCGGGAAGCTTCGAAAGACTTTCGTTAATTCTGCCCGATATTTCATCAATATTGCTATTGATTAAGATTTTATCATTAACCCAGCTTAAAATGCTTTCGTGCAAATAATTATTATAGATTGGCTCGGCTGTTACGGAGCTTGTAAAAAAGCAAAGAGATATGCCTAAGGTAAATCTTAAAAAGTTTACAACAGTTAATACTATTCCCTTATATGAGCCTATAACGGCAAACAGAATAATAATTCCGGCTATTATCAAATCTACATAGTTTAGAGTGTAGTTTAATATTGTCATACAATAATCGTTGCCTTTCGTAATACTATAATGCTTTTATTTATTCAATTACATCAATATTCTGTCCGTAAAGAATAAAATGCTTTGAAGAAAGAGTATATGCACAGCTTGCATCGGAACGGCAATAAAATTCTGCCTTTTCTTGACCCTTGTTTAATGAATATACCTTGATTTTATCATCAAGCAATACGGTCATTTTGTTTGAGCTTGAAGAAATACTCTTAACCCTTTTATCAAAACGCACCGTAGATTTGATTTTACCGTTAGCTTTAATATAGGACACATCGTTTTGAATTGAGTCCGAATATTGCGCATGGTTGAGTATAAGCTCGTTTGTATCGGTATATGCATAACTGATTGTGCTTATTGTGCCTTTTTTGTAAACATCGGTTAATTTTTTCTGTGATGAAATTACATATACGGCGTCATCGCATATTACATAGCAATTTCCCGAATTTGAAAAATGCAAATCAAGAAGATTTGACGATTCAAGCTCAAAAGCAGCAGTATCCTCGGAAGCACCCACATTGATTGTGTGGATGGCAGTAATCAGCTTTGCATCCTTTGAATTAACCGTTGCATAGGCTAATTTGCTTCCTGCAGAATTAATTGCAATGCTTGTTACATATCCGTCGTTTACATCAATTTTTGCCTTTTGTGCCGTTGTTTTTGATATTACCTCAATCGTGGATTTAGACTCGTCCGCAAGTGTTGCATAGGCAACATTACCGTTTGCCGCAACATCTGCAGTAATAATTCTTTTCTTCAAATTCTTTTCAAATTTATTGTCGCTTGTGGTGTCTAGCCTTAATCTCGTTGCGCCCTGGTCAATGATGCAGATATAATTTTCGGATTTGCTCATTATGGGGTTTGAATAATTATGCTGAATATTGTTTAATTCCTTAGCATCGGTTGGATTTAACACAATTAATGAAGAATTGGTTAATATGTTAAGCTTATCATTTACTACTGACAAATTTGCAGTATCAAAGCCGTCAAGAGAATAAGGATAAATGTCGTCCTGCACCTTGCTTATGCTTGTGTTTGAGTATAGTGTGTCCTTTAGGGTAGAGAAATTAATCTCGCAAACCTTCATAATTAAAAGTCCTGCAAGAATGATTATGAGCACAATCCAAATAACGGTTTTATTTTTCTTTTCCTTTTGGCGTTGCCTCTCATTTCTTTTGTTTTGTCTTTCGTTGCTTGGCATACTATTCTCCTAATAGTTTACTTTGTTTAGATATAATCCCTTTGCCGATGCAGTTTTACCTGCTTTTTTTCTGTTTTTTGAGTTGATTACCGCCTCTAATTCGCCCTGCTTGATTTTGCCCTCAGAGATAAAAATAAGCGTGCCTGCCATTATGCGTACCATATTGTATAAAAAGCCGTTGCCGCATACTTTAAAGAAGACTAAATCCCCTTCTCTGTAAACGGAGCAGGAGTATATTTCTCTTACCGTATCCTCAACATCGGATTTAATCGAGCAAAATCCCGAAAAATCGTGCCTTCCTAAAAAAGCCTGCGCTTCCCTGTTTAGATATTCGGCGTCAAGCGGGTATCTGTAATGTAATGCATATCTGTCATAAAACGGATTTCTTATCTGTCCGTTATAGATTACATAAACGTATTCCTTGCTTTTACAGCTGTATCGCGGGTGAAAATCAAAATCAACCTCTCTGCAATCATATGCAGAAATATCATTTGGTAAATATGTGTTGAGTGCAAGACAAACTCCGATATTTGAAATTTTCATATCTGTATCAAGAGTAAAGCAATACATATTTGCGTGAACCCCGCTGTCCGTTCTTGAGCAGCCCTTTATGTCGAGTCTTTGTCCGAAAACACGCTCAACGGCATTTTGGACGGTTTCCTGTACGGTTACAGCGTTGCTTTGAACCTGCCAGCCGTGATAGGCTGTACCGTCATATTTAATTGTAATTAACAATCTTTTCATATAATGCTTTTTGTATAAATTCTTAAAAATATTATTGCACCGAGATAAATAACTGAAAATGCTAATGAAAGGTAATCGAGCGATTTCATATGCATTACATTCATTTTAGTTCTGCCCTCGCCGCCTCGGTAGCACCTGCATTCCATTGCGTATTCAAGCTCGTTTGCTCGTCGGAAGGAGGATACAAATAACGGTATCATTATGGGAATAACGGCTTTTACCCGGGAAATAATTCCGCCCGATTCCATATCTGCTCCCCTACTCTTTTGCGCCTGCATAATCTTTTCAACCTCTTCAAGCAAGGTCGGAATAAATCTTAATGCAATTGTCATTGTCATAGCAAAGGAATGTACATCTATTTTAAATACGGTTAACGGTTTAAGCAATGATTCCAAAGCGTTGGTAATATTGGTGGGTGTTGTTGTATATGTTAAGAGTAAGCCAAATATTACAAGAACAATGATACGCATTGCCATAAAAACTGATGCATTAATACCGTTTTGAGTAATTTTTATAAATCCGATTTTAACTATCGGATCACCTGTACCGTAAAATAGATTTAGCAGTGTTGTTAATATAACAATAAACAAAATGGGCTTTAGTCCCTTTATGAATACCTTTAGCTTTATTCTTGAAACAGCGAGCAACACGACGGCTACTGCTACGGTAATTCCTAATGATACATAGTTTTTGCACAGAAAGGTTGAAACCATAAACAATAGGGTTAAAACAATTTTTACTCTCGAATCCATTCTGTGAAGAAGCGATGTTCCCGGAAGGTACTGACCTAAGGTGATATCGGAAATCATACAACCCCTCCTTTTTCTGCTTGGAGACGCCTGAATTCCTCAATCCCCTGCTCTACCGTATATATGTCGGTTCTGCAATGTACGCCTTTATCTCTCAGCTTTAGAAATACATCGGTAATTTCCGGCACATTAAGTCCCATTTCCTTTAGCTCGCGAGAGTGGGAATAAACCTCGTTTACAGTTCCGAAATAGGCAACCCTGCCTTTGTTCATAACAAAGACCTTGTCCGCAATTTTTGCAACATCCTCCATAGAATGCGAAACAAACAGGACGGTATTGCCTTCCTTTTTTTGATAGTCCTTAACCAAATTGAGAATTACCTCTCTGCCCTTTGGGTCAAGGCCTGCGCAGGGCTCGTCTAATATTAAAACTCTCGGCTTCATTGCAATAATTGAAGCTATCGCAACTCTGCGCTTTTGACCGCCCGATAAATTAAACGGTGATACATCCTTTAAGGCTTTATCAATGCCGACGATTTCCATGCTTTCATAAACTCTGCTTTCAATTTCAGAGCTATCCAAGCCCATTTGCTTTGGTCCGTAGGCTATTTCATCAAAGACATTTTCCTCAAAGATTTGATACTCGGGATACTGAAAGCACAGTCCCACAGCAAATCTAACCTGTCTTATATTTTTTTTGTTTTCCTTAGACCAAATATCATTTCCGTCGAGAAAAACCTTGCCCGAGCTTGGTTTTAAAAGTCCGTTTAAATGCTGGATAAAGGTTGATTTGCCCGATCCTGTATGTCCTATAATGCCTATGATTTCGTTGGTGTCGGCGCTAAAGCTGACATCATCCATCGCACAGGTTTCAAAGGGTGTTCCTGCAGCATATAAAAATTTTAAGTTTTCACAAACTAAAAATGCCATTGCTTATCCTTGCTTTAAATAATTGTATAGTAAATCTGCACATTGCCGTGCGTTTAAAATTGTTTCATCTGTTTTCATTCCGAGCCTGTTTACAAGCTCTGTTGATTGCGGAACCTCAAGCTTATAGGATTTTATATCATCAACCCTTGAAAATACATCCTGAGGAGGTCCGTCAAGCTTAATTTTTCCGTCGTCAATAACAATTACCCTGTCTGCCTTTACTGCTTCGTCCATATAATGTGTTATGAGTACAACGGTTATGCCCTCCTGCTTGTTGAGTTGCATAATTGTATCTATTACCTCTTTGCGTCCGCTTGGGTCAAGCATTGCCGTAGGCTCGTCAAGTACAATGCATTTTGGCTTCATAGCAATAATGCCGGCAACTGCAACGCGTTGTTTTTGTCCACCCGAAAGCTTTGACGGAGCCTTATGTCTTAACTCGTACATACCAACTGTTTTAAGCGCATCATCCACTCTTTTGCGACACTCTTGACTTGGTACGCCTATGTTTTCAACACCGAATGCTACATCCTCCTCAACTATGGAAGAAACAATTTGATTATCGGGATTTTGAAAAACCATACCTACTGTTTGCCTTACATCGTAGATGGTTTCATCGTTTTTGACCTCAATTCCATCCACGGTGATTTTTCCGCTATCTGCAAAAAGTATGCCGTTAGTGAGCTTTGCTATGGTTGACTTACCCGAGCCGTTATGTCCGAGAATAGCAACAAAGGTGCCCTTTTCAATTTTCAAATTAAAGTTTTCGAGAACTGCCGCATTATCGTCTCTAATGCCCTTTTCTTCCTCGTCTATGGGATAGGCGAAGGAAACATTTTCAAATTCTATTAATGCCATATTATTTAGTCCAAATTGCTGTTGTTCCGCAAGGAAGAATACCCTTGCTTTCTGTTACCGGAAGACCTATCTCATCTGCCGTAACACTTCCGCCGTGCTTTTTTGTAATGATATCGTCGAGTATGTATTTCATAACAGAAGCAGACAAGCCGGTTGTGTATGAATTTAAAATAACTGCTATCGGTTCGTCGGAGAGAACCTGTTCAACCTCGAGCATAAAGTCGTATAAGCAATCCTCAAGCCTCCAGGTTTCACCCTTGGGACCTCTGCCGTATGATGGCGGGTCGAGAATGATGATGTCGTATTTATTACCACGGCGAATTTCACGCTTAACGAATTTTATGCAGTCGTCAACAATCCATCTTACATTTGCTCCTGCAACGCCTGAGGCTTCTGCATTTTCCTTTGCCCAAAGCGTCATTCCCTTTGATGCGTCAACATGAACCACGCTTGCACCTTCCTTAAGGCATGCAATGGTTGCACCGCCTGTATAGGCAAACAAATTAAGCACCTTTACCTGATTTTTGTCGCTGTTTTTTATCAGCTCCCTTGCATAATCCCAATTAACTGCCTGCTCGGGAAATAAACCCGTGTGCTTAAAGCCCATTGTTTTTATGTTAAAGGTTAAGTCCTTATATTTTACCTGCCAAGCATTTGGAACGGAGGAAAACAGCTCCCATTTTCCGCCGCCCGTCTTTGAACGCACATATCTTGCATCGGCACAGGTCCAAAGCCTGTGGTTTTTTTCGCTTTTCCAAATTACCTGCGGGTCAGGTCTTATTAAAATTTCATTTGTCCAGCGCTCCAGCTTTTCTCCGTCTGAACAATCGATTAATTCATAATCTTTCCAATCTTTTGAATATCTCATTATGATAAGCGTTCCTTAACTACCTCGGCTATCTCTTCACCGAGCTTTTGAATATGATTTATGTCCTTGCCTTCAAGCATAACTCTTACAAGCGGTTCGGTTCCGCTTACTCTAACTAATACCCTGCCGTCACCCATAAGCTCCATTTCGGCCTTTTGCGTAGCGGCAATAATATATTCATCGTTGTTATACTTTTTCTTTCCTTCAGGCGAAACCTTAACATTTATAAGCACCTGAGGGTAAACACTCATTATCTGTGCCATTTCGGAAAGTCTTTTTCTGCTCTTTACCACTGCTTCCAAAAGCTGTACGCCTGTCAGCTCGCCGTCGCCGGTTGTAGCATAATCGAGAAAAATTACGTGTCCCGATTGCTCGCCTCCGATATTGTAGCCGTCCTTAAGCATTTTTTCAAGTACATATCTGTCGCCTACTGCTGTTTTTGCACAATCTATACCGTTTTCATTACAAAACTTGAAAAATCCCAAATTGCTCATTACCGTAACGACAGCAGTATTATTTTTCAATTTTCCTTCCTGCTTCATTCTGCTTGCACAAATTGCAATGATTTTGTCGCCGTCAACTAATTCGCCGTTTTCATCGACGGCAAGCAGTCTGTCTGCATCACCGTCAAAGGCAAGACCTAAATCAAAATGGTTGTCTTTTACAACCTGCATAAGCTTTTGAGGATGCGTTGAACCGCAATTTTCATTGATATTTGTTCCGTCAGGTGCACAGGAAAGCATATGACATTTTGCGCCGAGTGTGCTGAAAATTTCCTCTGCACACACCGAAGCCGAGCCGTTTGCACAATCTATTGCTATGCTTAAGCCGTCAAATCTTGCGTCTGTTGTAGATATTATGTGGCTTATATAATCCTTTACGGCAGTTTTGCTTACCTGCCTTTTTCCTACATCTCCGCCTGTTTTAGTAATTATCTCATTGGAATTATTAAAGATTAGCTCTTCAATTTTATCCTCAATAGCGTCGTCAAGCTTATAGCCTGTTTTTTGAAAAATCTTTATTCCGTTATACTCACAGGGATTATGCGAGGCGGAAATCATTATGCCTGCTTCACACTGATATAATCCTACTAAATAAGCAACGGCAGGCGTAGGCACTATGCCTATTGAAAGAACATTGCATCCAACGGAGCATAGACCTGCGGTTAGAGCCGCTTCAAGCATATCGCCGGAGGCTCTTGTATCCTTTCCGATAAGAACGGTAGGCTTATTGCCATGTGATGAATTTAACAGAACCGTGGCAGCGGCTGCACCTATTTTCATAGCAAGCTCGTTTGTTAAGTCGATATTAGCAATTCCTCGTACGCCGTCGGTTCCAAATAGTTTTCCCATTAAATTACCCCTATAAATCTAAAGTTGTCTGTGAGCTGTTGTTATTATTCCCATTATCTTTAAATTCAAAGCCTAAATGTCGGTATCCTGCAGGAGTAACAATTCTGCCCCTCGGAGTTCTCGCCAAGAATCCTATCTGCATAAGATATGGCTCATATACATCCTCTATGGTTACGGCTTCCTCACCTATTGCGGCAGAAATCGTTTCCAAGCCGACAGGTCCGCCGTTATAGTTTTTAATCATTGTCATCAGTAATCGCCTGTCAATTGCGTCAAGACCAAGCTCATCAATTTCCATGCTCGACAATGCAGAATGTGCCGCATCCTCGGTTATGGTGCCGTCATATTTAACCTCTGCGAAATCACGTGAACGCTTTAAAAGCCTGTTTGCAATTCTCGGAGTTCCTCGTGAGCGCGAAGCAATTTGATATGCTCCGTCCTCGTCAACGGGTATATCTAAAATTTTAGAAGAACGCTTTACGATTTGAGCAAGCTCGTCGGGTGTGTACATCTCAAGACGAAGGATAACGCCGAATCTGTCTCGTAAAGGCGCCGAAAGCTGTCCTGCTCTTGTTGTTGCGCCTATCAGTGTAAATTTGGGCAGGCTGAGCTGATAGCTTCTTGCACTCGGTCCCTTGCCTATAATTATGTCAATCTTGCCGTCCTCCATTGCAGGATAAAGAATTTCTTCTACTGTTCGGTTAAGTCTGTGAATCTCGTCGATAAACAAAACATCACCCGATTCAAGATTAGACAAAATTGCAACCAAATCTCCCTGCTTTTCTATTGCCGGACCCGATGTAATTCGGATATTAACACCCATTTCGTTTGCTACAATTCCGGCAAGAGTTGTTTTGCCGAGTCCCGGAGGACCGTAAAGCAGTACATGGTCAAGGGATTCACCGCGCATTTTTGCGGCCTTAATATAGATTGAAAGATTTTCCTTGGCTTTCTCCTGACCTATGTATTCACTAAGCTGTTTAGGTCTTAATGAACTTTCTATATCCTCATCAGCAGGCGTGTATTCGGGCGCTGACATTCTGTTTTCAAAATCGTATTCAAATTCGTTTTCTATCATATTTGCACCTATTATTTAAGATTTGATGATAATTCCTTTAAGCCTTTTCTAATCATATCGTCAACGGATAGCGATTTATCCATTGCTCCGATCACAGCAGTTGCATCCGACTGGTTGAAGCCGAGAGTTACAAGCACCTCGACAGCCTCACTTGCGTTAGAGCTTTCTGCAACGGATTTGATATCTGACACAACCTGAGAGGAAATGCTGCCGATACCAGCCATTTTGTCCTTAAGCTCTAAAACAATTCTTTCGGCTGTTTTTTTGCCGACACCGTTTGCCGATTGAATAGCCTTTACATCTCCGCTTGAAACAGCAATTGCGAGCCTGTCGGGAGGTAAAACGGAAAGAATTGCCATAGCCGCCTTCGGACCGACGCCGCTGACAGATATGAGATGCTTGAAGGCATCAAGCTCACCCTCCGTAGAGAAGCCGTATAAATCCATAGCGTCCTCCCTGACTGCTAAATGTGTAAAAAGATTTACTTCGCTTCCGATGGAGGTTAGTGAGGTAAGCGTTGTCATACTTACAAAGCATTTGAAGCCGACTCCTGAGCATTCTACAACGGCAAAATTCGGGTC
>JBJEPH010000052.1:0-12638 GCA_051881135.1 Eubacterium sp. | reverse complement strand
TGAGGACGATTACAAAAGCAAACAGGATTTGTATGAATACTTTTGCAGTAAATATAATGTGATAAGAAAAAGAGAGTTTGAACAAGAAGCTCCCCTGTATAATGTTCTCAGCGGAAGTGTAATCAAATCCAATATCGGCGAAGGTATTTTAGATTTCCTCTATGCAGATTTTGACACACCGTTTAAGGAAGAATATTCATTTTTCAAAGCCTTATCAATTATGGGTGAGCGATACAGAAAAGAAAATGATGTTGAACTAAATGAACCCTTACCAACAAAAATTCATAATCATACCGAGGCAATCGTTCGGGAATTTTACGATTACACAAGCACAATCGCTTACGCTAATTCTGTTGCGAAGCAATCACTTTATACTGCAATTTGTCCTCCGGTGTTTCGTGAGCGAGCAGATGACAAACTGAAATCATTAGTATGGTACTATAATTATCTAAAGCAGCTGCAACAGGAATACAAAGACTTGATTGAGTTTTGCTTTGATGATAAATACTATCCTGATGTTTTAGGTAACCTTTTACCGTCTGAAAGATACAGAGCATATTGCAGTCTAAAAAATATTGATGATTCAACAACAAGAAAAGAAACATTTACAATGTCTGTATCAAAAATGCAAGGCAAAGAGATGCCCTTTGGAATGACTGCTGAACAACTCTGCGAGCGATTTGCAGATACACCAAAGGTTACGGAGCAACACAAGGAGCTTGCGGAGAAATATAATATGAGCGCAGAGGATTTAGCATATAGCGTAACAATGCCCTCATTCATTAACATTAACTATGAGGTCAGGTCTGTAATGGAAATGCTTGAGCTTGAATTTACAAAAATGCTTGAGCTGAATATTCGTTTTAGAAAATGTAAGCGTTGCGGCAGGTATTTCATTATGAAAGGCAATTACGATACTAATTACTGCGACCGTATTGCCGATGGTGAAACAAAGAACTGCCAAGACATAATGGCAATGGAAAACTACAAAAAGAAAATGGCAGACAACGCTGCCATTACAATTTACAATAAATATTACAAGAGATATTTCGCCAGGGTTAAGGCTCATACTATTCTTGAGGACGATTTCAAGAAATGGAAATACGAGGCAATCGTCAAGCGTGACCAATGCTATGACAGTAAAATCACAAACGAAGAATTTACCGCTTGGCTTGACTCCTGCTTTCCCAACAGAAAGCGTAAGCATTAGTCCTTCATCAGCTTTAGCGCCAACTTGAATCCAATTTCAAATGCCTGACATTCAATCAACGAAGCGTATTCCGTAAAGCAATCGACATACTTTTCAAACACAACCAAGTCTTCATTCTTTAGAGAAGAAGATAGTGTTTCATGATATTGTGCAATAAGTTCCGTCAACCTTTTCTCCTCATCAGTCATGACCTTATTCTCATTCGGTCTGATATTTCCATACCATAATTCCTGAAGTATATTCATAAATAATCAGCTCCTTTGCAGTACAAACATATACTACAAAGGAGTTGTAATATCCAGACCAAAAATGAATTTTGTTTTCAAGTGATTGACAGAAAAATTATTCTAAATTAAGAAAATCTTTTCTGTAATCAACGCCGAAGGCTTCGGCAAGGGTTTTCATATCCTCGTCCTTGATTGTGTTTATTCTCGGAAGGTGGGCGGTGAGCATATAAATCTGCGCCGCCTTTTCAACAGTTTCAATCAGTCCGAAGGTTTCGTCCATGGTTTTGCCTGCACCGTAAATTCCGTGCATACCCCAAATAACAAGGCGGAATTCCTCCATCTTCTTTGCAGTTGCCTCGCCGATTTCGTTAGTTCCGCAAAGCATCCAAGGGAGAACTCCTACTCCGTCGGGGAACACAACAATACACTCGGTGCACATTTCCCATAGTGCGTGGGTTATTGTCTTTTCGTCAAGGTCAATAACATAGTTCATTGCAAGGGTATTCGTTGGGTGGGAATGCATAACAACTCTGTTTTCGGGGTCAACCTTTAGCCTTGCCATATGGCTCATAAGATGTGCCGGAAGCTCACTTGTGAACTTACCGCCGTCTGCATATCCCCATAATAATTCTGCTGTTGTTCCGTCATTTGCAATACGGATGATACCTAAATTATTTTCGGGGTCGGACTCAACATTTTTGAAATATTTGCCCGTGCCTGTAACGATAAAGATTTTACCGATAAGCTCCTTTGCATCAAAGCCTGTTGGAATTGTTCGAATAACATTATCAAGGTCAAGATATTCGGCAACTTCTTTTTCATCAAGCATATAGCTGATGTTACCGCCGTTTCGCTCGTCCCAACCGAGACGGTACATATTAGCGGTGGTCTTTTTTATTTCCTCCACAAAGGGTGCAGTTAATATATCCTTCATCTCTTTAGCAATACCTCTTTTTCATATTCTTTAACCTCGCTGAGATAATCGGCGGGGATTTTTTCACTTTCAAGATACTCTGCCCAAACATCACCGAACGGTGCGGTTTTCAGTTCCTCCTGTAATACCATAAGCTCGGTTAATTCGTTATTATTTTGCAGTTCCTTAAGCCTGTCGTTTGGCTGTAAAAGAGCAAAAAGCAAAGCCTTTTGAACACTCCTTACGCCTGTTACCCATGCGGAAATTCTGTTGATGCTTGCATCAAAATAATCCGTTGCAATGAAAACTCTGTCAAGTGCGTTGTTGCGTACAATTTCCTTTGCAATTTCCTTTGTTTCATCATCAAAGAGAACAACATGGTCGCTGTCCCAACGAACAGGACGGGTAATATGCAAAGCAATTTTCTCGTTAAATAACAGTAATGATGAAATTTTATCGCTTACCATTTCGGTAGGATGATAGTGTCCGTTATCCATAAGCGGTGTTATACCTACTCTGTCGGAATATGACAGGCAAAATTCAGCCGAGCCTACCGTATAGCTTTCAAGTCCTATGCCGAAAACCTTGCTTTCAAGGGTTACATAAACCTTACTTTTATCGTAAGGCACGGACAGGATTTCGTCAAGAGATTTTTTGAATCTGGAACGAGGTCCGAGTCGGTCCGCAGGAATGTCCTTGTATCCGTCGGGAATCCAAATATTCATAACACAGGGTACGCCTGTTTTATTTGCAAAATACTCTGCAATTTTAAGGCAGGCAATACCGTGATTTACCCAGTATTGTCTGATATTTTCATCGGGTGATGAAAGAGTTAAATTGTCCTTAACCATAGGGTGTGAAAAGAAGGTGGGGTTAAAATCAATGCCCATTTTTCTTTCCTTTGCAAAGCGTACCCATTTTGAAAAATGCTTTGGCTCAAGCTTATCTCTGCCAACTGCTTCACCGTCAAAAATTGCATAGCTTGCGTGGAGATTTAATTTCTTTTTGCCGGGCATAAGGGACAAAGCCTTGTCAATATCCGCCATGAGCTCTTCGGATGTTCTTGCCTTGCCGGGATAATTTCCTGTGGTTTGAATACCGCCGGAAAGGCTTTCACAGCTGTCAAAGCCTGTTACATCATCACCCTGCCAGCAATGAACTGATATGGGAATATTTTTAAGTATTTCAATAGCCTTTTCGGTATCAACACCGTATTTTGCATAAATTTGCTTTGCTTCGTTATAGCTCATAAATCCTCCTAACGGCAGGAGCAAGCCCCTGCCCTACGGTTGTTTTGTCTAACGGCAGGAGCAAGCCCCTGCCCTACGGTTATTCTATTTCTGTTATGTTAAAAGATTTTTTAACAAGCTCTCTTGCTTTTGCAAGGGTTAAGGTATCATCAAAATACATCATTTGAGTAATGATATTTCCTGTGGCGGTTGCCTCAACAGGACCTGCCAAAACCCGTTTACCTGTGTATTGTTTAGTCAGTTTGTTCAGATAACTGTCCTTTGAGCCACCGCCTACAATATTGATTGTGTCTATGGTTTTTCCGCTGATTGCCTCAATCTCTTTTGCCGCATCTGCATAGCTTTGTGCAAGAGAATGATACGCAGAATTTATAACAAATCCCAAATCATTTCTACCGATAAGCTTTCCGATTGCATCAACCATATTACTCGGTGCAACAATTGAGCTGTCGTTCACATCAAAATATGCGTAACCCTCTTGAGCCATTGCAAGCTCCATCATTTCATCATAGGTCAACGACTTATTGATATTACGGCGGATATTTTGAAATATCCACATACCCATATAATTTTTCAAAAATCTAAAGCGATAATCAATTCCACCCTCGTTGGTGAAATTTGCAGATAAGGCATCAGCAGTTAAAACAGGCTCGGTATTTTCCGTACCGATTAAGCTCCAAGTGCCTGACGAAATATACACCGAGTTATCGCCTATCGGACAGGCGGCTACCGCACTTGCAGTATCGTGGGACGGACAGTAAATAACCGTTGAATCAAAGCCGACCAGCCTTTTTATCTCCTCCGTAAAATTGCCGATAACTGTTTTAGGCAGAGATAAATCGCAAAAGATATTTTTAATGCCTAATTTATCAAGTATCTCTGTGTCCCAAGCCTTTGTTTTTGCATTAACAAGGTTGGTTGTTGTTGCGTTTGTGTACTCGTTTTTGATAACGCCCGTCAGCTTAAATGACAGATAATCGGGTATCATCAAAAAGTACTCTGCACTGTCAAGCTTACCGCTGAGTTTATCGCAGTAAAGCTGATAGATAGTGTTAAAGCTCTGCTTTTGAATACCTGTTTTGGAATACAATTCCTTTTGGCTGATTATATCGGTAACTGCATTTGTTCTGCCGTCACGGTAGGACACGGCAGGCAATATTTCCTTTTTGTCCTTATCAAGAAGAACATAATCCACACCCCAGGTGTCTATTGCGACGGTTTCGGGAATTTTGTCGATTTCCCTGCATTTTGCAATGCCTGATATAACAGAATTTACAAGATGCTTTATATCCCAAACAAGAGTACCGTTTTCGTTTTTTATGTAATTTTCAAATCGGTAAATTTCTTCAAGCTTCAGCTTGCCGTTATCTATATAGCCTAAAATATGCCGTCCGCTTGAGGCACCGATATCTATTGCTAAATGATATGTCATTTTACATCCAACTCCGATACTTCTTTTGGATATTCTCTTAATTCGTCATCATCGTGAAGCGGTGCCCAAACCTGTGCAAAGAACGGGTCAACCTTTGAACGCTGACCGTAGTTCCAACTCTTTCTCTCGCATTCATCGCACCAATGACCACCCTCTAAAACAAGGCGTGGACTTGCCTTGAAGGTATGACCGAAGGCACATTTGAACTCGAGCGGTGTTGTCCAATCGCCCTTTGTCATTTCATTTGACAGACATTCGCCGCCTCTGAATTTTGCGGCACCCTGCATATCCTCAAGGGTCAACTCGCTTTCGGGCTTTGTTTCATCATAGCCGTGGTCGAGAATAATCTTTTTATCCCAGTCAAAGAAATGGTTGAAATCGTTATAGCTTTCGGGGAGCTTTTCCCAAGCCTTGCGGCTGCCCCAATATGCTTCAATATGGTCTTCAACATTATCCTTGATAAAATGAGCCGTACCGTGCTCGCCGTCTGCAAGCTTGTTAAACATACCGCCCATAACGGTTGCCATAAGCTTTTCGCCACCGGGGATTTTGCACATTGCCTTTGCAACGCCTGCGGTTGCGCCCAAGCCTTTGAGATATGCGTCATAGTAATATTCCATACTGTCACGCTGAAAATGAACATAATGCTCTAACTTGTCAGAGTCAAGATAATAATGGCCGTGGAAATTGCGTGTTGCCTGCATTTTTGGTTTTAGGATTAAGGATAAATCCTTTATTCCTATATCACCGTAAAGTCTCTCAAACATTTCGCCGGTTGAAACTCTGCATTTTTCACCGCCGCCGATATTATAGATATGTCCCCAAAATCCGTCCTCCATAGTGTCCGTTGCGTCCTGATATGAAAGATTGCGAAGTAGAACACCACTGTCACGGTCGGAAACATATTCAAGAACATTATCATAGCAGTTGTGGAACATAATTGCATCACGGATTGCACTCATTGCGTCACCGATAATTCCTGTTTGGCGCAGTGAAACCCAATACTTTAAGCCGCTTTCAATTACATATCTTTCAGCCGCAACCTTTGATACTGCGTAGTAGTCGAACATACTTGGCTTGATAGGGTCGCCAACCCTGCCCCAGTGGATAGGAGGCATACGGTCGCCTGTTTCGGCAACTGTTCCGATATATACAAACTTAACCTCGTCGGCTCTGCCTTGCTCTTTAATAGCGGTGATAAGATTTTTCGTTGAGCCGTAGTTTACCTGCATTGCCTTTTCGGGATGATAATCTGCCGCAGGTGAAACAAAGGCGGCAACATGCAAAATCAAATCGCATTTTTCAACGCATTTATATACAATGTCATAATCGTTAAGGTCGCCCCAAACAATTTCAAGTCCGTCAATACCCATATAATTCTTAAGGATATTTCTGTTTTTCTCGCTGTCACGAACTAAAATTAAGGTGTTATATGTATCGGTATCCTTAACCATTCGCATAAGTCCCTGAATACCCATACCACCGCAGGCACCTGTTAAAAATACTGTTTTCTTTTTCATTTTCTTACCTTTCCTTATACCGGCTCCCCTTATAATGTAATTAAGGGGAGCTGTCACGAAGTGACTGAGGGGATAAAAGTTTATTAATTACTCGCCCTTCATAGCTACTATATTTTTCGCCTTACCGTCAATAATATCAACGCAAAGTCTTACGCTGTCGCCGATAGCCGCATCTATATCATCAGGCTCAACACCGAGAGGAATACAACCCTGCTCCTTATCAATAAACTGATTAGAGCACTGAAGCTCGGTAAACTTAACCATATCAAGTCCGCCCTGAATACCCTGCTTTTTCTGCTGCTTAACAAGGCTTTTGCCTGCCATACCGTACATCCAATCGGGAATAGTGATAACCTTTCTGTTAGGACAGCCGAGATGCTTATGGCAAATGGCAAGCATCTCCTTCCAGGTTAGGTTATAGTAGCCGATAGGATAGCAGTTGCCGCCCTTGTTGCGCTCTATCGCACCTGCGATTGCCTGACCAACCTGCTTAACGGTTACCATAGTTGAGCCGCCTCTACACCACATTGTAACTCCGGGCATTTTGCGTATGCTTTCAACAAGGAACACCCAAACAGGCTTTCTGCCCGGCTGAGTGCCGAAAATATACGGAAGCTCAAGCACCGCAACATCAAAATTATCATCGGCAAAGGACATTGCCGCTTTCTCCTGGTCTATACGAGAACGAATATACGGATGATATTCAGTCAAATTCATTTGCGGTTTTGCCTTTGCAAAATATGCAAAATATGAGCCGAGCACAACTGTGTGCTTAACGCCGCATTCCTTTGCAATTTTCAAAAGTCTGTAAATAGGGTCAATGTTATATTTTTTGTAAAGGTCATAGATAGGAGCAGGTCCCTCAACTCTTTCGTCAACGCCTGCCGCAAAAACAAAGCCCTCACAGCCCTCAAACATCTTTTTGATTTCATCGTCGCTCATTTCAAGATAGTTGCCGTATTCAATCTCCATTTCCGGAGGCAAAACCGCACCCTCGGGAAGAGGAGGCAGGGCAATTGCCTTAACCTGATGACCTCTTTCAATTAATTCCTTTGCACCTTGACTGCCAAGCAGTCCTGTGCCGCCTATCATACATATTTTCATTTTCATATCCTCCTATTCTTTGCGGGCGGATAATATCCGTCCCTACAATTTTAAAATGTATATTTACCTGCCGTAACGGTTTGTGTTTCTCCGCTTGGAAGAATAATATCCGCCGTGCAGTTTGCAGGAATTTCTATTGTATAAATAGCTTTGCCGTCCTTGATTTCCCAGCCTGATTTAACTGTGCCGAAAACGCTCTTATATTCTGCGTTGGCAAAGGTGAAATGTCCGCCGGGCTTTGGTGAAATAACAAAATGATTTTCGCCGTCAACATTAATTCCGCACATTGTACTGAACAGCCATTGACAAACGGCCCCCTTTGAGTAGTGATTGAGAGAGGCAATACCGCCCTGCGCTTCGGTGCCCTCCCAGGATTCCCAAATGGTTGTTGCACCCATTTTGCTCATAAACAGCCAACCGGGCATTTGCTCGTTTTCAAGTAGCCTGTAAGCAGAGTCAAGGTCGTATTTATCAAGCACGCCGAGAATAAGCGGTGTTGACAAAAAGCCTGTGCCAAGTCGCCAACCGTAGTTATCGAGTGCTTTAATAAGCCTTTTCTTTGCAAATTCTGTCTGCTTTTCATTAAGCAAATTAAATGCAAGGGGTCTTACAAGCTGTGCCTGACGGTCTGTGTCAAGAGAATAATCCTCGGTTTCAACAAGTGCCTGATATGCCTTTTTGCATTTCCTGCTTATTTCGTTGTAGCGGTTTGCGTCAACGCTGTGATTAAGCTCCTTTGATATTTCACTCATCAAACCTAAAACATAGCTTGTGTAAGCTGTTGAAACCTCGGTGTGAGGAAGAACGGTATCAGTCCAGTCATTAGGGAAAACATCGGCAGGCTCCGCCCATTCGCCGTATGACTGACCTTTGTTGACAATATATTTTCTGTTCTCGCCCTTAACCTTATGCGGCTTGGAAAGAGGTGCATTTTTACCTACACGACTAATCATAAACTCGGCATATTTCTTCATACGGTCATAATATTCCTCAAGAATATCCCTGTCGCCGTACTGTTTCCAAAAATAATACGGAATAATAATTCCCGCATCCGACCAGCCGACGCTTCCGTTCATAAAGCTCATAAAGAAATCTATTCCGCCGGGTGGTGCGATTTGAGGCAGCTTGCCTTTTTTGGTCTGCCAGTCATACATATCGTTTAAGAACTTTTTAGAAAAGGTTGCGTAATCAAAAAGATATGACGCACTTGGGAAAAAGATTTGAGCATCTCCTGTCCAGCCGTGGCGTTCACGAGTTGGGCAATCAGTGGGCAGGTCGGCACTGTTTGATTTTGTTGACCAAACAGTTGCGTGAACAAGCTTGTTTAAAAGCTCGTTTGAGCTTTCAAAAAATCCCGTCTGCTCCATATCGGAATAAACTGCAATGCCTGTAAAATCATCAGCAGTAAATGGTACATCTGTTTCAACAAGAACATACTGAAAGCCGAAAATCGCAAATTTTGTTTTATAGTGATTTTCGCCATCTGCACAGGTGTAATCAATCTGCTGTAAGGGTGTTGTAATATGCTTGTTAGAGCACTGAATATTTTTCTGTGTAAATTCTCCGTTATCGTCAAGAAGCTCGCCAAAACGGAGAAATACTCTTTGATTTTTCTTTGCTTTAAGGCTAAATTCAATATAGCCAGCAAAATTCTGCTTAAAATCAAGAACTGTTTTACCGCTTGGGGTAGTTATAATTTCGGGCTTGAAGCGTTCCCTTTCAACAACAGGAACATTATTTGAAGCGCTTGGCACAACATTATGGCTCGTTTCCTTTGCTTTCATTGAATATGTCGGCTTTTTGTTTGCATCAACAATTTCGCCGTCCTTGTTGTCGGCAAAGCGGATAGGACCGTCGTTGCTCCACTGCCAAGATTTATCGGTAACTATTGTATCTTTAGTTTTGTCTGTATACTCAATTTCAAGCTGTGCAATGAACTTTGTTTCATAGCCGTATTCCTGCTTAAGTCCCCAGGCACCTACCGAGCCTCTGTACCAGCCGTCAGCCAAATCAACGGTTATTTCGTTTTCGCCGTTTTCAATTAAATCTTTAACATCATAGGTTTGATACTGAACACGCTTAGTATAGTCAGTAATACCCGGTGCAAGGCAGAAATTCCCAACCTTTTGTCCGTTAATTCTCGCCTCATAAATACCGCAGGCGGTGATATAAAGCCTTGCTTTTTCAATTTGCTTTTTTGCTTCAAATTCTTTCTTAAAGCAGTCAACAGGGTATCTTTCAAGCCTTTCGGGTTTACCGCTTTCAATAAGGAAATCAACGCCCTGAAGCATAAACGACTTGCCGATTTTCTTCTTTTTGTCGGAAAGTGCGTGGGTGGGTTCATAATTACCCGTTATCCATTTAGCCTGCCAATTCTTTATGCCGTATTCAAAGAAGGCTTCCTCGCTCCATTCGCCCTCGGCTTCGTTTTCATCCCATAATTTGATTTTGTATGTAATTCGTTTTCTTTCCTCAAATTTAACAGGAAGGTGACATCTCATTGAGCTTGACTCAACCTTACCGCTGTCCCAATCGTCAGTTACAATTTGATAGGCAGTTTGCTTAATACCGCCCTCACAATTCCACATAATTCGTGGACTGTCAATATCAATTCCGATAGGATTTTTCAAATATTCACATTTAAAATTAATTGCTTTCATAGTATTTCTCCGTTTGAGTCAATGACTTTTTTGTAGTAATAGCCAGAATCCTTAATCGTTCTTTCCTGTGTTTCGTAGTCGACATAGATAAGACCGAAGCGTGGGTCGTAGCCCTCTGCCCATTCAAAATTATCCATCAGCGACCAGTACTGATAGCCTAAAACCTCAATACCCTCGCTGACGGCTCTTTTAACACCTTTAAGAGTTCTTTGTAGATAGGCAATTCTGTGACCGTCTTTAACTGTTCCGTCGGTCAGCTTTCCATCATAGGCACACATACCGTTTTCCGTGACCATAATAGGCAAACCGTAACGCTCGCTGAAAAATCTCAGCACCCAGTAAAGTGTACTCGGGCAAAGCTCCCAACCAAGAGAATTTCGTGCTATTCCAGGACTTGGAGTTTGTCTGTATTTCTTTGCACAAATGAAATTAAGAGGTCTGTAAACATTAACGCCTAAAAAGTCAAGCTTTGGTGCACATTTTGAAAGCACCTCTTTGCCTACAAATTTCTCCGTCAGCTTATCGTCTGTTGAGCCGTTGATAATCAAGTCAGCCCAAATATTAGAATCGAACATTTTAAGATTATTTGAAAATGTTATTTGCCTTGCTTTTTCAATTTCTTCCGGGCTTTCATTTTTTGGGATAAAAGCATTTACTGCAAGTGCAAGACCTACCTTAACATCGCTTTTAGCATACTGTCTTATTACCTCAACTGCCTTTGCATGACATAGAAGAATATTTTTCATAAGCACAGGTGCTTTATATGGTGCTTTTTCAAAGGGTGCATGCATACCGATACTGTAGCCTGCACCGAAGAATACCGACGGCTCATTGATAGTCATAAAATTGTGAACTCTGTCAGATAAAGCCTCAACTACAACCTTTGCATAATCGCCGAAAAGGTCCACGGTTTTGCAATTCATAAATCCGCCCTGCCTGTAAACCCACATGGGCATATCCCAGTGATAAAGGGTGCAAAGCGGTTCAATACCGTTTTTGATAAGCTCATCAACAAGGTCGCTGTAAAACTGCAAGCCTTTAGCATTTACAGTGTTATCCTCTGTCATAACCCTTGACCAGCTTACTGAAAAACGATAGGATTTCAGTCCTAACTCTTTCATCAGGACAATATCCTCTTTATATCTGTGAAAGTGGTCGCAGGCAGTATGGCAGGTTTCTCCGTGCTTTATCTTGTTTTTTGGAGCAACATCCCAAATGCTTGGAGTTCTGCCGTCCTCGTTCCATCCGCCCTCAATCTGTGCGGCAGCAGTTGCGGCTCCCCATAAAAAATCTTCTCTAAAACCGTTCATAATTATTCCTCGGTATCTGTTTTGTCTGTGATACCCTTTCTTGCTTTAATTTCTGCCTGTTCCTTATCAAGATTCTTTTCAACATTAAGGAAAGCAAGCAGAACAATCATAATAACTGCGGATATAACCTCAAAGCCTAAAAATCCAAAGGTAATTACCTTTTGTGTTGCGGCATTTTGTACTGCGGCAACTGTTTCGCCGTTGATAAATTCAGGTGCAACATAGCCTGCCTTTGAAAGCATAAGGTTCAACAGTCCGTTTGAAACACCGCCGGCAACTGTCAATATAATTGTAAGAATTGATGTTGAAAGACCGTCAACTCTAAATCCGTGCTTCCATTCAATATGATCAAGCACATCTGCAAAAAGAGCCATAAACACATAAGCACATGGCAGACCGCCGATATTTTTAATAAACTGACCGATTAGAACAACTACCATATTATGAGGATTGATAAGACAAATGATACCGCCTAATGCGTAAAGCACAAAGCCTGCCATTGTGAGATTTCTCTTGCCGAATTTCTTTGCAAGAGGCCATACGGCAAACATACCTATACCCATAGGAATACCGCCGATAACGGAAATCATTGTTTGGGTTTTGCCGTCATTGTATGTGCCCAAAACATAATTACAGAAATAGATAAGAGAAACGTTTTTAAGATTTGAACCGATATGATATACGATAAGGTAAAGGAAAATTACAACCCAGTATTTATCCTTAATAACACTTAAAAGCTGAGTTTTCAGGGGTATTTTTTCTGCGTTGTCATCTGCATTTTCCTCTGTAATTCTTTCACGGGTAAAATAATATTCAACAAGTGTAAGTGGGAGTGCAAGAATTGATACAACGCTCATAACAACAATCCACGCCTCTTTGTTTACACCGATTTTAGGCATAATGAGCATCGGGAACAAAAGAGCAACAATAATACCTGTTGCGGCAACGGTTGAAATGTTGTTGAATACTGAAAGACTGCCTCTCTGCTGAACATTTCTTGTGGAAAGCGGAA
>JBJEPH010000051.1:0-3169 GCA_051881135.1 Eubacterium sp. | reverse complement strand
TTTTTATCAAATGCAAACCAACTTTTTTGATGTTTTCTCAAAAATTCTTAAATGCTGTTAAACCTTTATTTTATCAGCTTTAGCGGCATTTTGCTTTATCATTGAAATTCGTATAACTTTTCAATACTTCTCATTTTTCTGTGTTGAAAAGTAGTAAATTTAGTAGTACGATTTTATAATTCTGTTTTTGTTTTATCGGCGGTAATCCTTTCAAATTCATCTCTTGCACATTCGTATGTAGCGTGAGCATAATAATCAAGTGTCATAATAATATTTGCGTGACCCATAAAGTATTGCAAGGCTTTCGGATTCATTCCTGCATTTGCCATCTTTGTGCAAAATGTATGACGCATTGTATGAGGGGACAAAAATTCCGGTAATGCCAAATCGTTAGTTTCTTTATACTTTGTTCTTATACGATTAAACAAACTACTGTATTCCACTCCATAATACGGTGTCCCTTTATATTTTCGCAATATGAAATTTGTATATGTTTTTCCCTTATACACTAATTCCAATTTTGAAAACTCTTTTTTAGCAAGAATATTCCCCAAAGCATTGTAAACATCTTCCGACATTGGTAATTGTCTGTCACCATTCTTTGTTTTTGTGTCGGATATATAATAGCCTTTTTGCTTGCTGTAAATCAGTTGATGATCTACATTGATAATTCTGCTCTCCATATCTATATCATCAACAGTTAAACCGCAAAATTCGGATATTCGCATACCTGTACCACTCAGCACAACAACAGCATCATAATATTTGCCGAAAATAGGACTGTTTTTGATATAACTTAAAAATGCGTTTTCTTGTTCGGGGGATAATGCTTCTTTCCGTTCCGTATCATTTGGAATAACATCAGCAATATCAAATTCAAAAGGATTTTTACGAACCATATCATTTTGTACTGCTGTAATAAATGCGGCTGACAATGAACGTTTATGGTTTTTTATTGTTTGAAAAGCATATCCGTTTTCTCTCATTCGCAATATCCAATCTTTAACATCTGCCATTTTTACATTTTCGATAGCATATCCGCCGAGCCTGTCATTACTGATAATGTTCATTAAGCCTTGCCGATTTTTCTTTGTACCCGGTTTGACATTCCCGTTATGTTTTGTGTGCATTTTGTAAAGTTCGCACACGGTCATTCGTCCGCTTTTACTGTCAATACCATCGTCAAGGTCTTTTTGTATTTGCTTTTCTTTCTCTCTCAACGATAAATCCTCACGCTTACCTGCGGGTGTTTTGTCCGTAGGGACTAATTTCCACGCATATACAAATTGTGCTTTTTTATGATTATCTACATACTTATAGGCATATCTGCCGTCTTTTCTCTGGCTCTCTCCCGTTTGTAAAACACGGTTTCTGTTATCTCTCCGTTTTTCTGACATTTTCCTGTTCTCCTTTCCCAAACAGAAAGAGCCTTGATATGACTATAAATATTATAGCATATTCAAGGCTCGGCATCAAATAATTTCATACTCATCAATTAGCTTTTCAAATTTTTTTCGTTTTATTTGGATACGATTTCCGTTCATCAGCACCCAACCGGCACTCGGGTTTTCTTCCGCAAGTTTTCGCAGTTTGCTTTCGCCTATACGAAAATATTTTGCGGCTTCTTCAATGGTTAAAGTGTATTTTTCCCATATAGGAACATCGACATTGTTATACATATACATTACCTCCGTAAAAAATATTTTATCTGCTTATCAGCATAATAAAACAGACTTGCATAAATCTGTTTTACTATAATGATAATATTTATCAAAGCCGTATCCGTCCGAAAACGGATACGGACTTTAATTTTACTGTTTCATAGCTTGCAGACGGTGTTTTGCGAAAACACACCATAGGAATTTCACCTCTCCGTCGTCCGACCGAGCCACCCTCATTGCCTGCGACGCTTTTAACGCTCGGACTGTGACTGAGTGGAAGTATCATTGTGCCGATATAAAGTCATCGCCCGCAAAGCCGCCGTTTGCATTATGACACAATATTTATCGCTCGAATAACTTTTCATCTCTGAAAGAAGGATGAAGTAGAAGCAAAGCTATCGTCTTGGCGTATCTGTCACTCGGCTCGTTCATATCGGAAAGTGTCTGTTTGCCGTTTATTCTGCACCGCCGTTATCTTGCGTGCTTTCTTTGTCCAAACATCATTACAAGGCAGATTTCGGCATAGAAAATTTGTTTATGATGTTGTTCACAATATTTCTTTCCGGCACATCAAGAGAATCCATAATGCTTGTCAGCAATTTTTCCTCATCATAAGACAAATACCGAAATAATTTATTGTGATAATTTTCCATCATAAATATTCCGCCGTTGACACCGCTTCTTGTACGGATAGGAGCATAACGGCTCAGATAGGTAATATCGTTATAAACCGTATTTTTATGTACGGAGTATCTTTTTGACAGTTCCGACAAAGTAACTTTTTCCGAATTTATAATCACGAAAAGTATCTCTATCCGTCGTTCAAAAGTAGATAATTTACCTTTCACAGCCGTTGCACCTCCTTCCGAAAATTATTGTAGCACCTAATGTCACAAGCTCATTGTAACTTTCAAAAAATAATTTCATAATTTTCTCCTTTTGCGTAAATTTCGTTTAATTTGCACAAAAAGAGTAGGTGGAGAACGGCAATAATAACAAGACCGCAGGAAACAAAAACAGCCAAACTCACACGCATTTTTGTTGCGTATAAATTTGGCTGTACGGTTGGTCAGTCTGAATATGCGTCCGCCGCAGTCGTCGGAATTATCGGCAGAGGTTTTTGTTTGGGTGCGTCTTTGCCGCCGCCCTTTTCGGATATATTGCCCAAAGTTGCATTTCATAATAAATCACTCCCGCAGGGCATATCCGCTGTTTTAGCGGCGAATACGGCTATGTTCGGCGATATGCCGTGCCAAATTTAGAATACATATATGACGCTGATTTTTCTATCTCATTTGACACAGCATAACACCTCATTCCTTAAATTGATTTTTTTCTTTTAATGTAATAAGCCCCGTTTGAAATCTCTCAAACGGGGCTTATCCAATGCCAAGCGTTCCGCTTGACCTTTCCTTTATTTACTTGTTACCCTCAATAAATCTGTTGAGTATTGCCGCAATTTCGGCTCTTGTTGCATTGTCTTTCGGGTTTAATGTGGTTTCTGTTTT
>JBJEPH010000050.1:0-41318 GCA_051881135.1 Eubacterium sp. | reverse complement strand
ATCACCGATATATTTAAAGCCTGTTAGTGTTTCCTCAACCTGTAAGCCGAAGCTTCTTCCGATATTCGCGCCTAATTCCGATGTAACAATGGTTTTAACCAAGGTTGATTTTGGGTTCAAATCGTTTTTATGCATTGTAAGTATAAATTTAACAAGCAGTGCGCCTGTTTGGTTGCCTGTGAAAAGAACATACTCGTCCTTATCACGAACTGCAATACCCACCCTGTCGCAATCGGGGTCGGTTCCCAAAACCAAGTCGGCGCCGATTTGCTTTGCTTTTTCGATAGCAAGCGTTAAAGCCGCCTTGTCCTCGGGATTAGGAGATTTAACAGTTGGGAAATTGCCGTCGGGCTCCTGCTGACCTTCAAGGACCGTTACATCCATACCCTCAAGCACACGCTGAACAGGAATATTGCCCGTGCCGTGCAAGGGGGTGTAAACTATTTTTAAATCTGTTTTTTCTTCAAATACAGATTGCTTTTTAACCTCGCTGATAAACTCGCCCAGCACATCTTCATAAATACATTTTATCATACCGCTTTCGATATAGTATTCAGAAGATTCAACATCTTTGTAAATTGATGAATAATCGTCAATTGCATTAATAAAGCCTATGGCATTTTTAGCGTCCTCTGTGCAGAACTGACAGCCTTTGCCGTCATAAACCTTGTAGCCGTTATATTCCTTCGGGTTATGAGATGCGGTAATCATAACGCCTGCCGTACAGCCTAAATGCCTTGTTGTGAAGGACAAAACAGGTACAGGCACAATATTGCTGTAAGCATAAACCTTTATACCTTGTGAAGCAAAAATTCTTGCCGCATACCATTCAAATTCGTGTGAATTGAGCCTTGAATCACAGGCTATGGCAACGGATAAATCACCGTCGAATTTGCTTTTAAGATATTTAGCAAGACCCAAGGTTGCCTTACCGACGGTATATGCATTCATACGGTTTGTACCTGCGCCCATAATTCCGCGCAAGCCACCCGTACCAAAAGCCAAATCCTTATAAAATCTGTCCTCTATTTCCTTTTCATCGGTAACAGACTCCAGCTCTGCCCTCGTATTTTCATCAAATCCGAGCCATTGGGCATATTTATCTCTGTAATTCATACTATTACCCCGCAATTTAAGATGCTTTATTATATCACATACAAAAACATAAAACAACAAAAAGGAGTGAAAAATCACTCCTTTTTAGAATTATTTTTTATTCTTTTTTGCAGCCTTTTCTGCCTTACGACGCTCAAGCTCTGCCTTTTCTTCTTCTAAGCGCTTTGCTTCAGCCTCTGCCTCTTCCTTTTCTGCTATGGCAACATTTTCCTTAGCGGTATCATACAAAGCGGCAATTTCGTCAAAGTGAGAGAAATTGTCCTGCTGTGTAAGAAGCTTTTTAGCATCAACAAACGGCTTAGCCGCACGGTTGAATTGAGCATGCTTATCCATTTCTGCCTTTGAAGCCTTGCGAACCTCCTTGCGTTCTTCGCTGAGCTTCTTAATTTCGGCATTAAGTCTTTTAGCTTCTTCGCTGTTCTTTTCCTTTTTAGCCAAATTGCAAAGCTTAGCAAGCTCTTCGATTTTTTCATCGAGAGCATCTTCTTTATTAAAGAGTTCGTCAATGGCATCAAAGCTGAGCTCCTTAAATTCGTTTACAGTGCCGTAATACTTATTATAGGTTTTAACAGCAGAAAGATTTGTTTTTGCAAGCTCAATATAGAACTTTCTGATTTCTTTTTCTTCATTTGTTTTGGAAGGCATAGCCTTGGCTTTTTTAAGCTCAGCCTTTGCCTGCTCTAAAGAAGTATTTTTAATGCCGTCAAGACCTGCTTCATATATTTTCGTATATGCATCAATTTGAATCATGCCTAAAGGTGTATCGAACTTGTTAAGCTCATCAACAACAAACTTAGAAATGCGGATTTCTTCATTGAATTCGAGAGCCTCGCGATAAGCCTTTTTAGCCGCTTTGCGTTGAGTCTTATCTTTAATGCCTTTATAGCTGCTCTTTGTAGCCTCGATAGGAGTTTTAACTGCCATTTCCTTTGCATTATTAACAAGGTCGATAGCTTCAACAAGCTCACGGTTATCAAGGGCATTATTTCCGTAATCCTCAAACATTGCCCTTACTTTAAGGATTCTGATAATGGATTTCTGCTTATCTTCGGTAAAGTCATAGAAGAAATACGGAATAACATTCATAGTTGCACCGATTGCGGCAACAATTACGAGAATCTTAAGTAACGGAATAAGAGTACCCTGAACATCATAGAGGGCATTTGAAGGATTAAACAAATCCTGACCGTTTGCAGTTTGTTCGGCAAGCATCTGTCCGATAGTTATTTTTGTACCCGGCAAAACTCTTGACATAATACCTGCATCGGAGGTAACTACCTTTGCATTGGCGGCGGTCATACCGTAATGCTCTTGAAGAGCAGGAAGAATTCCTGCAGTAACAAGCGTAATAACATTACCGATAGCCGTTACTGCCGAGAAAGCACCGTCAATTCTTTCACCTGTTTTATACTGCTGATAATCACGAATATCGGCTTGAATGGATGGATTAAGGATATGTTCAAAAGCGCCAATGATGCCGTTAAAGTACAGGCAAAGAAGAACGCACCAAATTATGTAGGATTTTAGGTTTCCCGTAGGGTCAACACCAGCACTTACGAAAGGAAGCATCATAATTATGAAAAGGATGTTTAAGAGATTAACAATAATCTTAACCTTTTTCTTGCCCCATTTACGAATAAAGAACGGCGCCATAATCATACCCCACAGCGCAGAATTTCCGTTTAAGGTAATGATAATTCCGTACATATTACCTGAGCAGGCACCGCCGTAGTTGTAGAGCCAGTAAAGTATATTCGAGTATGCTGTTTCAAGAAATCCTATCCAACCTGCAAGCGCAATAATCCAGAAATACTTATTCTTTGCAACTGCCCTGATAGCGTCCGTAAACTTGATTTGAATTACGTGGGTTTTCGCCTGAATAATCTTTTCCTGTGTATTGACATAAACTAAAATTAAAAGTCCTACACCGATTACACTGAGAATTGGATATAAAAGTCTATATACACGGACATCTGTTTGGTTTGTATGGTAAATATTTTGAGCAATAATCGGCATCAAAAGATTTACAATAGACGGTCCGAGAGAATAAACTACGCTCTTAATTGAGACAACATCTGCTCTTTCCTGGGAATTCGGTGAAAGAACATGAATAAGATTTTCATAAGCGTCGTAGAAGAAATAGTAGAAAAACTGCAGCAAAATGTTGAAAATAAGCACAACAACACATTTTGCAACATAAGAAGCAGACTTACCTAAAATTTCACCATTTCCTACAATAAGTGCAAGCTTATCGTATGGAAACCATACCATTCCGAAAAATATAAGAACAGACGGTATGCCCATTCGAAGCAAATACGGTCGATACTTACCTGCTTTATTACGCGTATTATCTACAATATTTGCCCTTACGGCCGTAAGAGGAATACCCGATAACACTGCAATAACATACAGGATATACATATCTGTTGGGCCGATACCGATTGTACCGGTTATAAAAACATTGGTAGAGCCAAGCAGGAAGGTGTAACCCATACATACAATAAGATATGCACCTATACCGCCGAATGCATACGAAGCAATTTCCTTAAAGGACATATATCTGCCCTTAGGAGGCTCTTTCCAATAGTATCTTAAATTGTCAATAAGTGAAGTTATTTTTTGTTTTAACGAAGTTTTTTCTTCCATTCTACTACCCCTTTCAATAACTATAAAAATATATTAACATATTTTAGTAATAAATACAATATATAAAAATAAAATAGTAAATAAATTAGATATTATAACACAATTTTCGACAAAACCTCGCCTACATTAGAACGGATAACCAAATCGGCGCTTTCATCGGCAGGCGTTTTGGTTCGGTTAATAAGAACAATATATTTGCCGTTAAAATATCTGATAAATGAAGCGGCAGGATAAACATTAAGCGAAGTACCTGCAATGATAAGGCAGTCGGCAGAGGCTATTGCCGACAAAGCGCCGTCAACCGTTTTATCGTCGAGCCCCTCCTCATACAAAACAACATCGGGCTTTATCACACCGCCGCAATCACACATCGGTATGCCTGCGCTGTTTTTTATGAAATCGGCAGAATAGAGCCTATGGCATTTTGTACAATAATTTCTGTGGACACTGCCGTGAAGCTCATAAACATTTTTACTGCCTGCATTTTGATGCAAGCCGTCAATATTCTGTGTTACAACTGCGATAAGCTTGCCTGCTCTTTCAAGCTCTGCTAATTTGATATGGGCAGAATTTGGCTTTGCGTCCAAATAGAGCATTTTGTCACGATAAAACCTGTAAAAATATTCGGTATTCTTCACAAAAAAGCTGTGGTTTAATATCTCCTCGGGAGGATAGTCGTATTTTTGGTTATAGAGGCCGTCAACAGAACGAAAATCAGGGATTCCACTTTCCGTAGATACCCCTGCTCCTCCGAAAAATACTATTTTATTGCTTTGATTAATGATATACTGTAAATCCATATCAGAAGTTCATATTATTCCAGCCCCACTGATTTGTGCCGGAATATTTTACATACAATTTGTCAGGTTGAATTCCTAAAACATCGTGATAGATAGAGCAAACCTCTTTTGTCATTTTTTCACAGCCCTCATCTGTTGAGCGTCCGAAAACGGAAATATCAACAAATGCCATCGGTGATGAGCTGTCACCTTTAAAATACATATTACATTCGTCCTCAAACGAAAGCATAAGCCAAGATTCGCTTTTTCCCAAAAGCTCAATAGCCTTTCCGAGCCTTGCTTTTAATTCGGCTTCCTGCTCCTTTGATATTTTTACATTAGTGTTTGTGTTAATAAACGGCATATTGCACACTCCTTATATTTATTACTTTAATTATAGTTTGCCCGTAAAAATATGTCAATAAATTTATTACTGCTGACAAATATACTCGGAATAAAATCAAATTACTGAAATTTTTCTTGACAAACAGATATAATATGATTATAATATATCCAATATTTGTTAAATGCGTTGACAAGAACAATGCTTATGTTCGATGTGTTTCAGAGAGCTGTCGGTAGGTGCGAGGCAGTACAATAAAGCATAAGATATCCTCTTTGAGCAGATTCGCCAAATCGTATGTAGTAGGCGGGTACGGTTGCCTCCGTTACGGGATAGTACATATAAGTGTATGAAGTGCATCATATTTTGATGAATAAGAGTGGTACCACGGTATATTAATATATCGCCTCTTGACCTAATTGTAGGTTGAGAGGCTTTTTGTTTTATTAATTGAGAGAAAGAGGGATTTTAAGATGAACAATGTTGTAGAAATTCGCTGGCACGGTCGCGGCGGACAGGGTGCAAAAACAGCGGCGCTCCTGCTTGCCGATGTTGCCTTTAAAACCGGCAGTTATGTTCAGGGCTTTCCTGAATACGGTCCTGAAAGAATGGGCGCTCCGATTACTGCATACAACCGAATAAGCAGTGATGAAATCAGGGTTCATTCAAATATTTATCATCCTGATTATGTTGTGGTTGTTGATTCAGGCTTACTAAAGACCGTTGATGTTACAAAGGGACTCAGTGAGGACGGCGGAATAGTTGTTAACACCTCAAGAACTCCCGACGAAATACGCAAGGAATTAAACGGCTACAAGGGTGCTGTATATACAATTAACGCCAAGGAGGTTTCGATTGCCTGTCTTGGAAAATATTTCCCCAACACACCGATGCTCGCCGCAATAATTAAGGTTTCCGGAGTAATGGATTGGGATACCTTTTACAGCGAGATGGAGGCATCCTTTAATCATAAATTTGCATCAAAGCCTGAGGTTATCGAGGGCAATATGAACGCGCTTAAAATGGCATATGAGGAGGTTAAGGGCTAATGAAAACCGATATCAATAAGGTAAACCTTAAATGCTCGTGGAAGGATTTAACCGAGGGCATGCAGGTTTACGGAGAAATGACTTCAAAGGATTTTATGACAGGCGAATGGGCATCTCACAAGCCATCGCTTGACGAGGGAAAATGCATACATTGTCTTATGTGCGTACCTGTTTGTCCCGACAGCTGTATTTCTGTTGTTGACGGTGCAAGAGCTCCGCTTGACCTCGACCACTGTAAAGGCTGTGGTATATGCGTTAAGGTATGCCCTGTAAATGCATTGACAATGAAGGGGGTAAAATGATATGGCTAAAAGAGACAGACTTAGCGGTAACGAAGCGGTAGCAGAGGCGCTTCGTCAGATTAATCCGGATGTAATGGCGGCATTCCCCATCACTCCGTCAACCGAAATTCCTCAATACTTTTCAAAATTAGTTGCCGACGGTAAGGTTGACAGCGAGTTCATTCCCGTTGAAAGCGAGCATTCGGCAATGTCGGCAGTTATAGGTGCACAAGCCGCAGGCGCAAGAAGCGTAACGGCAACATCATCGGCAGGATTGGCACTTATGTGGGAGGAGTTATATTTAGCAGCTTCAAACAGACTTCCCTGCGTGCTTACACTCGTAAACAGAGCGTTATCCGGTCCTATTAATATCAACTGCGACCATTCCGATTCTATGGGTGCGAGAGATGCAGGCTGGATTCAAATATATGCAGAAAATAATCAGGAGGCATACGATAATCTTTGTATGGCTTACAGAATAGGCGAGCATAAGGATGTTAAGCTTCCTGTTATGATTTGTCAGGACGGCTTCATTACCTCTCACGCTGTTGAGAACATTATCTTAAACGAGGACGAGGATGTTAAACGCTTTGTGGGCGAATATGAGCCTGAAAACTATCTGCTTAATTCCGAATGTCCTATGGCTGTCGGTCCTTACAGCGTAACAAACTACTATTTTGAAGCAAAGAGAGCACAGGCAGAGGCACTAAAAAATGCAAAGCAGGTTGTTCTTGACGTTGCAAAGGAATATGAAAAGATTTCGGGCAGAAGCTACGGTCTTTTCGAGGAATATAAAATGGACGACGCCGACTATGCAATTGTTATTATCGGCTCAGCCGCAGGAACGGCAAAGGACGCTGTTGACAAGCTTAGAAGCGAGGGAATGAAGGCCGGCTTAATCAAGATTAGGCTGTTCCGTCCCTTCCCTGCCGAAGAAATTGCTGATGCATTAAAGAATGTAAAGGCAGTTGCTTTGATGGACAGAACCGAATCATATAACGATGTATGCGGACCGATAGGCGCAGATGTTACAACAGCCCTGTACAGAGCAAGCCTTCATCCACAGGTTATGAACATTGTTTACGGATTAGGCGGCAGAGATGTTAAGGTTGAGGACATTGAGGGCGTTTATGAAAAGCTTGAAGAAGCCGTTAAAAAAGGCAAGGTTGACGAGCCGTATTCATATATGGGCGTTAGAGAGTAAGGAGGAGTAAGAAATGTATAATTTTAAAGAATTTGTTTCAAGAGAAGACAGACTTGCTCCGGGTCACAGAATGTGTGCCGGCTGCGGCGGAACTATTGCAGTACGAAATGTATTAAAGGCAATACACGAGGGCGACAAGGCAGTTGTAGGCAACGCAACAGGTTGCTTGGAGGTTAGCACATTTATGTATCCTTACACTGCTTACAAGGATTCATACATACACAACGCATTTGAAAATGCAGGTGCAACGCTTGCAGGCGTTGAGGGTGCATACAATGCGCTAAAGAGAAAAGGAAAAATTGACGACACCTTTAAATTCATCACCTTCGGCGGTGACGGCGGTACTTACGATATCGGATTTCAGTCGCTTTCCGGCGCTATGGAAAGAGGTCACGATATGGTTTATGTGTGCTACGATAACGGAGCATATATGAACACGGGTATCCAAAGAAGCTCGGCTACTCCAATGTTTGCAGACACAACAACAACTCCCGTAGGTAAGCAATCTAACGGTAAAATTCAATACAGAAAGGATTTGGCGGCAATCATCGCAGAGCATCATATTCCGTATGTTGCACAGACAACCTTTGTAAAGAATTTTAAGGATTTACATTGCAAGAGCGAGAGGGCTATCTATACAAAGGGTGCCGCTTTTCTAAACATTATGGCTCCCTGTCCGAGAGGCTGGAGATACCCAACCTATGACATTATGGACATTTGCAAATTAGCGGTTGAAACAAGATACTGGCCTTTGTTTGAGGTTGTTGACGGCAAATGGATACTAAACTATGAGCCTTCAAAGTATGTTCCGGTTGAGGAATGGCTTTGCAAGCAGGGCAGATTCAAGCATATGTTCAAGTCAGGCAACGAATGGATGATTGAAGAATTTCAAAAGGAAGTTGACAGAAGATGGGATGAGCTTGTGAAACGTTGCGACGGACATCATTTTTCATATTAAGCATACTTAAAAAGAGCAGGATAATTTTCCTGCTCTCTTTTCATTTTTGATTAGGCTTTAATTATTTTTAAGCTCCTCAAACTTTTCAGCCATTGTGGGATTTCCCTTTGTAAGCTTTTTGATTGTAATTCCATCAACCTTATTGTTTGCTCTCCTTAGCTGATCGTCGGACTTTGTAAGGGCTTCTCGTATTTTTTGAAGCTTGCTCATAGTATCATCAATTCCCTTGATAGCCTCCTCGAAGCGTTTATGCGCTTGATTGAAATTATACGAAAAGTCGTTCTTGAAATCCATAAGGCTCGACTCAAAGTTTGTGATATCAATATGTTGGTTTTTAACCTCGGCAAGCTCCTGCTTATATTTAAGCGAATTAAGCGCAGCATTTCTTAAAAGAGTAATAATGGGGATAAAGCATTGAGGTCTTACGACATACATTTTTTCGTATTCATAGGAAACATCTACAATGCCTGCGTTATAATAGTCGCTGTCCGCTTCAAGCAGGGATACGAGAACGGCATATTCGCAATTCTTTTCCCTTCTGTCCTTGTCAAGCTCCTTGAAAAAATGCTCGTTTTTATGCTTTGTTGCTGTTGTTTCCATTTCGTTTTTCATTTCAAACATAATAGAAATGAGCTCAACGCCGTTTGCATCGCATTCACGGTAAATAAAATCGCCCTTACTTCCTGTGCGCTGGTCGTTGTCCTTTTCAAAATAAGCATTTGGGAACGCTGTCATTCGGATACGGTTAAACTCGTTTAAGCAATGCTGTTCAAGCGTTTCGCCGACCATTTTCGTCGACATGCGGGTTTTCAAATCCTTATAAAGCTGAACCTCTTTGTCCTTTTCATCAAGAAGAATTTTATATTTATTCTCTTGATTTATTATATCGCTTTCTAAATTTCGTTTTTCTTCTTCGACCTTTCGTTTTTCTTCTTCAACCCTTCGCTCTGCTTGAATAACGGCAAGCTTCTTGTCCTGCTCGCTTGAATTAAGCTTCATTTCGAGCTCCTTGGCATTTTCTCTTTCGCGTTGAAGCTGAAGCTTAAGCGCCTCAATTTCCTTATCATAGCTTTCCTTTGTCTGAAGCTTTATTTGAGATTCCTGACTTTTAAGCTCTGCTTGATGCTGAACGGTTAGGCTTTGCTGTAATTCGTTTAATCGTGTATGTATATCCTTGTTAAATTCGTTGTCGCGTACCTGCTTAACTATGGCGGCATAGCCTGACTCATCTACGGTAAACATTTCTCCGCAATGCGGACATTTAATTTGATTCATAATATCTATCCTTTCAAAATGAAATATTAATTCTTTCGCAAACAGAAATTGAATAACCGTTTTCAAAGTATTGCTTAAAGCTGTAATTACTTACATCAAAAACCGAAAAGCTGTTTAAAGGCATACTCAATCCCTTACCCACAGCCTTAATGTAGCTTTCCTTGAGGGTCCAAATTTTATAAAATGCCGAATTAATATCCTTGCTGTTCGTGATAAAATTCTTCTCGGCTTTTGCAAAAAATCTGTCGGCAATTTTCAAATCTGCCGTTTCAATTTTTTCTATATCACAGCCTATTTCCCTATCCGAAAAGCAGACAATGCACATATCGCCCGAATGGGAGATACTGAAATTTATTTTCGGATAATCGGTAAAATACGGCTTACCGTATGAATTTTGAGAATAATTCATATCCCTTTCGCTTAAGTTGTATTTTTTCAGTCCCCTGTTAAGCAAAACGCCTGCTGCAATCGAGCGCAGTCTGTCATTATTTAATTTGCATTTGTCTGCCCTTTGCTTTCTGAACTCGGAAAGCATTTCATAATCTTTTTCGGTTATTTCGTTAATATTAATACTGTATAATTCCATAGGTTAATCTACATAATCCTGCTTGCGTGAATCAAGGTGTGTTAAATCGAGATAAGCAGGAAGTCCGTCGATGTACGGCACGATGCTTGTACCGCTTACAAGCGGTTTTAGATAATCAATCATTTCCTGCGTTACATCATTTCCTCTTTCGTTTATCCATTCGCGCGGAACAGTTTTTTCTCTATTTGCAATAACGCTTATATCCTGCGTTGAATAATCGACAATATAAGGAGTGTTGGAGGTACGATTTAGGGTTGAGAACACTCCGGTTTTGCCCTCTAATGCACTTTTAACGGCAAAGAGTCCGAGATTATAAGCCTCATTAACATCGGTGAGCGATGCTGAATGTCCCCCGCTTCTTTGAAGAACTCCCGGGTCTAATGAGCGAACCTTACAGCCGATTTTATCCTCAACAAGATTTTTCAAAAATGCTCCTGCACCGCTGAGCATAGAATGTCCGAATTTATCAACGAATGAAGTATTAGCGCTGATATAATTTCCGTCCTTATCCTTGATACCCTCGCTTACTACGACAATTACGGAATTATATCGTTCGAGCATCTCCATTACATCTTCGATAAAATTGTCCGTACTAAACGGCACCTCGGGAAGATAGATAAGGTGAGGAGCCGTAGTGGCTTTGCTTCTTGCAAGAGCAGACGAGGCGGCTATCCAACCTGCATCACGCCCCATAGTTTCTATAATGTGAACGGACTTAATACTGTAAATGCTTGTATCATAGCTGACATTTTTTACAACCAGAGAAATATACTTTGCGGCACTGCCGAAGCCGGGAGAATGGTCAATTCCGCAAAGGTCGTTATCTATTGTTTTCGGGATACCTAAAACCTTTATATCAATATTTTTACTTTGTACATATTTGGCAAGCTTATATACGGTATCCATAGAGTCGTTACCGCCTATATAGAAGAAATAACCTATATCGTATTTATTGAGCGCATCAACAACCCTTTGCAGCTCGTCATCATTATCGGAGAGCTTATATCTGCAGGAGCCTAAAAACATAGCAGGAGTAACGGTTAAGCGCTTTAAATCGGTATTGTTTTCGGAAAACCTTTCCGTCAAATTCATAACATTATCCTCAAGCAAGCCCTGTATGCCGTTAATCATACCGTAAACCGTTCCTATTTCTTCTCTTGAAAAGGCATATTCAATAGCGCCTGCAAGTGAAGAATTGATAACGGCAGTGGGTCCGCCGCTTTGACCGATAATCATATTTTTTGCCATAAAAAATCTCCTCAGATATAAGTAATAATATTATAATTATACCCTGTTTTTAATTAATCTTGTATGCCGTTTTGCTCCTGCTCGGCAAGTCTTTTTGCCCTTGCCTCTGCAAGACCTACGGTCAGCTCGTCCTTAAGAGTACCGTGTATGGGATAAAAGATGTATGATATACCGAAGCCAAGACGGGCAAAGCCGGGAAGCAGACAAAATACTGCCCAAATACCCGAAAGAATTCTCGGCTCGGTTTGGGGAATTGCGTTTCCTAAGGAATCCGTTAACGGAATATAATTAATCCAAGTGAGCACCATACCTGAGAGCCAGCCTGTGATAGAAGCAGAAAGCTTATCAAAATAACCCTGAAGCGTTGTGACCAATGCTTCGTTTCTTGCCCCGTGCTTCCACTCCATATAATCAAAGGTTTCGGCACAGAGAATGGGTTTAACTACCATAATTACCTTGTTTGGCAATCCGCATATCGTGAGTGCAAAAAATATCCACGCAAGATTTAAGATATAGTGGTCGTGTATGGTTTGACCGAAGGGATGAAATCCCACAAAATACATAGTTATGTATGCTATACCTGCAAAAAGACCGCATCCTATCGCTGTTCTTCTTGCACCGAGCTTTTTAACAATGGCGGCGCCGAGAGGAATCATAATAGGGTTTGGTGCGCCTGTAAACAGGCCGCAGATGGTTGCATTTGCAACGGAGCCTGTATTGTTTAGCCAAAAATACGATTCCGATGAGCCTCCGACAGCCTTGAAGCCGTTATAGAAATCGGCGGCAATAATTGAAAACAAAGGTCTGTTTGTAACAATTTGCTTAACCGATTCAAGAATGGAGGTTTTTTTCATTTCCTCCCTCGTTTGAAGCGGAATACGCTCGCGCATATTATAAAATCCGAGTATCGCAAAGCATCCTGCCATAGCAAAGATGAAATAAGCAAAGCCGGAATATATGCCCTTCATACTGATATTTTTGTTTATGCGAGGCAAAACCTCAACAAAAATCGGCGTCATCGACGGAATTACATCACCGAATATTTCAAAAAACTTTGCCGTTGTAATAAGGTTATTTCGCTCGTTTTCGTTTGGCGTTATGTTGTACATCATAAGCTGCCAAGCGTTAAAATAGCTCATACCGAGCCCAAACAGGACTATTGCAACAGAAGCCCAAACAGTGCGCATATTGCTTGTAAGATTAGGTGCGGTAAACATCATAACCCCGCCCAAAAGCAAAATGGGTAAAGGCAGGATAAGATACGGTCTGATTCTTCCCCAACGCGTTCTTGTTCTGTCTATTATTAAGCCTGAGAGCGTATCGTCAACCGCATCGTAAATTGTGGCAAACAGATTGATGTTTGCATAAGCAGTTGAATTCAGCCTTAAAAACTGAATCATAAAAAACTCTTTGTAAACGCTTACATACTGATTTAGGTTTTTCTGCCCGAAGTTTACAAGCACGAATGCCGCAATTTCCTTAGGAGAAAGATACTTCTTTTTTGTATATGCAAGCTTTTCCAAATCTGCTTCAAGAACGGCAGAATCCGTTGAGTCAAGGATATATTCTTCCATTGTAATCTCCTTTATATAGTCGCCTGCTGGTTATTAATTTCGCCGCCTGTCAAAACATAATCGCCAAGATTAATAAGCTCTTTAAAGCTCTCATTCCTTGGATTTAGCTTTGACGGTATGGTTATTACTGCCATTACCAGCTTGTAATAAGTGCTTTCGCGCTCATAGGTGTTAATATGTCCGTCAAGAAGGTTGAGCCAAACCTCATTAATCATTTCCTTTAGAGGCTTATAATAGTATGGCTTAATTTCCTTTTTTGATATATTTTTTGCCAAGCCTAAACGCTTTAAAAGCTTAAATGCATCGCCGACAAGCGCTGTGTCTATCTTTTTGACGAGAGGCTTTATAAGCGTAAACAAGGCAGGCGCATTTTTAATATGAACGCCGAGAGCGTTCAGACGCTTTTCAAAATCTACGGCATTTCTGCATTCTAATATTCTGTTTAGAAGCTGAACCGTATGCGCCCTTAAAAAGCTTTGAGCGTCAACAGTCCTTTCATTGAAGCATATTTCATTCAGGTGGTCAACCTTATATGAAATTGTGCCGTTGTCGTTTGTAGTAACATTAACGATAGGTGCAGGATATCCGCATAATGAGCCGACATTTATTTCGGTTATCGTGTTTCCGTTTGGTGAAGTAAACCTGTCGGTAGCCTGTATATGCGAATGACCTACAAGCATATACTTGAGTCCTGCATCAGCAAGGCGTGAGGCAACCCTTTCCCTGTCGGCAACACAAACGGAGCCAACGCATATAAGCGGTGACGCATGCGTCATAATTAAATGATGCTCTATGCCGATTATTAAATAACCGTTTTCGTTTGCATCCTTTATCTGCTTTTCAATCCACATAAAGCATTCCTCGCTGAAGCCTGCGTGGTAATCGTCGTTTTTATCATCATTCAGGCACAATACCCTTACCTTGTCGTTTAGCTCGACAGTATAGCAAATCGTACCAATTTTTGTTATGAAGCTGTCTATCGCCTCGCTCGGACCGAAATCCTTATAAAACTCGGGCAAATCCTGTGAGAGCATAACGGGAACATCGTTATAGGTTTTATCTCCTTCAAAGCGCCTCGGGTTTTCGTCACAGCACCAATCGTGAGTTGCCGTAATAACATAGACGGGCTTATTCTTTTTTAGCTCATAAAGCTTTTCTCTGAATTCAATATGCGAAATCATTTCGCCGTCATTGGTTAAATCGCCTAAGATGAAAACCGCTTCGGTATCTGTATTTGAAATTTGAGCAAATGCCGAATCGATAATTTCGCTTGTTTCGGCAAGGCATTTTTGGTCGGAGCCTTGGCGTAAATCGTATGCTTCGCCAGTTGTACCCAAGGTTTTTGAATAGTGGTGAGTATCCGCTATAAAAGTTATTTTCATTTTATCACCTACTTAATTTGAGTAATAGTTTCTTTTTTTACAAGAAAAACGTGCTCCGCTATATCCATCATAGCCTTATCGTTCATAGAGTCGGTATAGAAATTTTCTATTTCATAATCGGGAAAATCCTCGTGAAAAAGAGAAACCTTATTTTCCAAAAAGCACAGGCGCTTAAATTTTCCTGTTTTTGAATCGATAGAAGAAGCGACATAGTTTTTAAAGCCTATTCTTTTTGCAATTTCCTCCAAAATGAAATCTAATGTGCCCGACACGATAATATCGCTGTCCTGTCTTACTTCGTTATACCAAGGCTTAATTTTATGCTCGTTTTTATTCCAAAAATCGACAATATTTTCAGCAGGATTTTCAAGTGTAACATAATATCCCTCAAGGAAATCGGCATATGCATGAAGCGCCTGCTCAAAGGTGAAAAGGTGGAATTTATCCTTTAGCGCGATAACAATAAGCTTGGGGACATATTTCCATATTTTCACATCGTGCTTAATGAAATACATTATGTAATCCACCAAGGTTTCGCCGTCGTATATTGTATTGTCAAAATCGTAAACATTAACCTTCATTTAATTATCCCCGCCATTGATATTTTTTTAAGTCAACCCTGCCGTCAACAACCTCTATTCCCTCCGCTTTAAGTAATTCTGCCTGCGTATGCAGACCGCCGAAGGCAAAGCTTTTGGTTAAGAAGCCTTTTGCATTTACTACTCTGTAACACGGAATTGTATCGGGTGACGGATTTTTATGCAAAGCGTTTCCGACAGCACGTGCGTAATGCGGATTACCGCACATAACGGCAATTTGTCCATAGGTCGCAACCCTGCCGAAAGGAATTTGCTTGACTGCATTGTAAATTTTTTCGGATAAGCTCATTTTACACCTGCCGATTTATATAATTATTACCTTATAAGTATAGCATATGATATATTTTATTACAAGGAATAAATACCGTCGTTATTAATTGAAAAACGCCCAAGGTCGTGCATTTGCAGACTTTGAGCGTAAGGCATAATTATTTTTGCATACTGCCGTATTCAAAAATAATTTAACAAAGTATTGGCGGAAAAGATTGTGTCAAAACCATATTGCTTCGACTACCGCCAACTTACGAAAAAATCATTATTTAAAAATATGTTTATCAGTTTTTCCATTCAATGCTTTCGTTAACAACATTGTTGGCGTTATTGTCCGTGCAAACAATATCAATTCCATCAGGAGAAAGCTTTAACAAAGCCGCTACATAGCTACCGCCTCCGTTTGCATCTACTCCTCCGTCAACAAGTGTAGGAAGACCGTTAGAGCTGTCAAAGCTGTAAATATGCTCGTGACCGCTAACCAACAAAGAAGAATTGATTGAATTAATCTTATTTAACGCAGACTCTGACAAATCCTCTTCAATGCAAATTTCCCTTGCGTGCGAAAAAACAATGGTTTTATCATCCTTGTCATTTTGTAGGGTGTTGAGCCAGTTAACCATTTCCGTTCGATAATGCTTATAATCAACCATTCCGCCGTACTCGGGATGAGAGTCCTCCTTATCCTCACAGCTATCAAGCACAATGATGTCATAATCACCGAGCGAGGTGGTAAAATAGAAGCTATCCATACCCAAATAATCGGCAAGCTTTATTGCCTGTCTGCCTCTTGTTTCGTGGTTTCCGCGTGTATAAATAATAGGCATCTCGCCCTTTGTTAAGTCGTAGCCAAACTTTATAATATAATCAACTACATCATTTTCGCTCATTAATCCCGGGGCACAGTCGCCGAGTAAAACAACAGCCTGATAATCCTCTCCTAATTTCTCAACGGCTTGTTCGGCTTTTTTATTGAATGTGTGCCAATCCGAAACGGATAATACATTTATATTTTCATCAAAGGAATCGTTGAAGGTATGCGCTTCGCTTTCTATTGTTTTACCGAGTCTTCCTCCATAGCTTAGCTCGTCAATTACTCGGGTTGAGCCTACCTTATATGTATTGCCCGAAAGCTGTTCCTTAGGAACCTTGACGGTATGAATAATGCTCTGTCCGTTCTTTCTTCCGTTATTCTCGTCATAAAGACGAATATCATTTCCGTTAAAGCTATATTCTATATAGCCTGTACCCTTGTCGTTAGTTGAGAAAACTACGGAATAAGCACCGTTACCGTCGTCAAAAACAACAGGACCCGAGGTAAAGGAATAAGGCAAAACCGGAAATAATGACGCATAGGTTACAAAAGCAAGCACGCAGGCACTGACAGCAGCAACAGCCTTTTTCACCTTTAAATTCTTCAGTTTGGGAAACATAAAAATAAAGAAAGCGCCTGCTACTGCCGCACTCCAAACAGGAAGCGCCTTTAAAAGCAAATATTTAAACGATGGGATGCTCATTCCTCTGTCGGTAATTATTGCAATGAAGGTATATAGAATTAACAGAATTCCCGAAGCCTCGCTTATAATCGTACAAATTTTAATCGGTACATTGTTTATACATTCTTTATTTTGTAATTTTATACACAGAATAGTAAACAAAAATACCGAGCAAATAATTGAAAACAAATAAAAAATGAATGACGCATTATTAAACAAAGCATTATCAACAAAAACATATCCGTATCTCACGGAATAGCTCAAGAGAAGTCCAACTGCCGATATAGCAGTAAAAAGGGACAAAGCAGCTTTGCTGAAAAGTATTTTTTCAATCTTGTTTTTCATAAAATTATCCTTTCAAAACATATATAATTTATATTTGCTTATAGAATTTTACACTAATCTTCGAATTAAATCAATAGATTTACTAAACATAAATATAAAAAGAGCAGGTCGATGACCTGCTCTTGAATGTTATTAAATTAATCCGATGATTTGCTTTGCAAAGTTTATTTATGTTAACTTTTTTATTGATTCAACAAAATCGTTCATTTCGTCAAAAATCACCTCAACAATAATTGACCAGTTTATACCCTCATAATCGTGTACAAGCCTATGTCTTAAGCCTGCAACAACGCTCCATATAATCTCGGGATGTTCTTTTTTCATTTCATCACTGATTTTATACACCTGTTCACCGATATTAAACAAAGGTGTTGTAACTGCCCACTGTAAAAACTCGTCATTCAAGAGCTGTTCCTTTGTAATTGAATGGTCTTTAATCTGTTTTTGCAAGGCTTCCCAAGTGGAAACAATCTTTTTAATTCTTTCAGTATCTGACTTTTTCATGCTATTTTTATTCCCTCTTTGATAACATTGTCATAAAACGGTGTTGAACAGTCAACCTCGCAAATTTCAAAAGCATCAACACTTTTTCCTGTCATTTGTCTTAACTCTTCCGCAAAGGCAAAAATATTTGACTTTTTAAAATTATTTCCACCGAAAACCAAAACATCAATATCCGACTCTTCCGTTTCCTCTCCCCTTGCATACGAACCAAAAAGGAGTGCATATTCAGCATTATAACGAACAAGTAGTTCTCTTATTGATTTTTCGACATCTGTTCTTGTTGGCATAATATTACTCCTTTCACAATTATTTATATTTATTATACACATATTTCAAAATTTAATCAACACTTATTCTGTCAAGCAAGAATATCTAAAATATCGGCTATTGAATCAATTATATAATCAGGCTGTTCGGTTTCATTATTGACACTTTGGTATTTTGCAAAGCCTTGGCGAATCCAAACGGTTTTCATTCCAAGCTGTTTTGCAGGAGCAATATCGTTATCAAGCCTGTCGCCTATCATAACTGCTTCATTCGGTTTACAGCCTGCCTGTTCGAGTGCAAGGTTAAATATTTTCAAATCGGGCTTAGCACAGCCTGCCTCTGCCGAAGCAACAACCACATCAAAATATTTACCGATATTCCAATTATCAAGACGTTCTTTTGTGCCTGCAACTTGATTAGCAATAACACCTAACTTATATTTTTTTGGCAATATTTCCAAAACCGTTTTTGTATCGGGATATAATTTTTCAAGCTCGCCATACCACCTTGGTATTTCAACACCGTAGTAATCTGCGGCGGCTCTGACAGCATAGGAATCTGTCTTTGCACATTCTGCTACTTTATCATAAAACTCTTGTCTGTCGATATTATTGCTTTCAATAATAACCTCACAACGCTTTTTGACGCATTCGGTTTCGTCAACTAAGGTTGAACCTATATCAAAAAACAGCCATATAATATCGCTCATATATGTACCTCTTACACATAATGATTGTTTTATAATTTAAATACAATAATTGAATTTAATTCTCCCTCATGCCAATCAGTATTTTCATTTTTTTATATTTGAAAATGTAGTTAGACATTGTACATAACAAAAGAACTAATACAAAAACTACTATTCTAAACGGTACAGTGTAAATTATCTTATCGTTATCAAACAACATAATCAATATATAATCAATCCAAAACTTAAAAAATTGATTTGTGCAAACATAGATAATAGAATTTTTGCTGAAAAATGAAATGAAGGCAGTCAGTTTTTTGCACAATACTTTGTTTGATAATGCTATTTTGTTTGAAATATTCCAGGCTATAAACACTCCCAATAACGAATTAATAAAATATAATCCTACATTGTGGAATCTTACTGATCTTAAATCAACACTTCCATTTAGCAATACAAGAAGTATATCTAATAATACAAAAAGAATTAAATATAAAATCGGTATGTTAAACAGATGCTTTAATTCTCTTTTATATTTTACAATCTTAAGCTTATCACCTATAAAGAAAAATAGAAGTGCAATTAAAGTTGGAGAAATACAAAAAGGTAGCAAATTTATACCACAGTAAGAAAGGATTATACATACAACCGCAAAGAAAAAAATACATGCAAACAGCCTTATCACAATACCTTTGGTTACTGTGTGCAGACAATTATATAATACAGATGTTAAAAACATACAAGGCAAAAACCACAATGCAGGATTAAATGGCATTTCATCCATAATAGTAGGAAAAATAAAAACAGCAACAGCTGAATCACGAAAAGACTCACAATACCCAAAAGCAATTAATTTAACTAATAAGAATAAAGTTCCAAAAAATAAATAAGGAATTATTAACGACCAAAATTTTTTGCTTATTTCTGTTTTTACATCTCTGTTATTCCATAAATACCCGCTAACTATAAAAAACAAAGGCATATGAAAAGACTGAATATAAATATGGCAAATTGAGCCAAACCAAACATGGTCAAACACCATTAGAAGTATAGCGATACCTTTTAATATATCAATTTCAAGATATCTTGTTTTATTATTGTTCAATGTACTCATAAATTAATTCCGATATATTATTTGCACCAAATTTATTTGGATGAATACCATCTTCTTTATACCATTCAGGATGTTTAGATGTAAAAGAATAAACATCTATGTACTCAAAATTATTATTCAATGTATATTCTTTTATTATGTTATTTACAATTTCAACAACATCCGGCTGAATTTGTTCATATTTTGAAAAATAATCAGCAAAAGGACATGATGTTGAACAAATATATATTTTGATGTCAGGATTTGTTTGCATATATGACTTAATTAAATAATCATAATCTTCTATAAAATCTTTCTCATTCCAATATTTAGCTTTGGAATCATTTAATCCAAACATTATAATCAAAATATCCGGTTCATACTCAATACTTTCTTTATACATCTTTGTGCTTGAGTATGCCGCAAAATTATTAATTGCTGTACTTCCTGAAACGCCGAAATTTCTAACATTATAATTTTTGCCAAGTTTTTTTGACAATTGTTCAGGATAGTTATTAAAATACCAACCCTCAACATTTTTTCCGTAAGTAATGCTATCACCGACGCAAGCAACCTTTATAGCATTTGAAGAACAATATTTGTAATAATGAAAATTAGTTTGTCCATTATTAACATAATATTGCCACATAAAAAATATGCCAACACAAAATAATACAATAAATGTTTTAATTGCAAATATAAACATTTTAAATCTATGGTTATTATTCTTCTTGCTAAACATTTTTCATCACCATTTTACAAAGTTTATAATTCATTATAACAAACAAAAATGAAAAAGCACTAAATCTAAGAAAAGAATAGAAATAGGTTTGTTAGAACATTTTTATAAACGATGCGGATAAACTATTCCATAATTCATCAATATTTTGCCAATTACAGTTTAGCACACTATTTAGAGATTAGCAAGAAAAAAGAGCATCTCGTTTGAGATGCTCTTGAATGTTAGCCGTTGATTTGCTTTGCGATTATGCTGTTATTCTTTCATTTTGTCCGTTTTCGTACAGGTATTCCGGAGAAATATCAATATCACCGTCATTCCATACCGGAATACCATAATCAATATAAACGCTTTTGAATACATCAACATCTTTTAGCGGAACAAAAGCCGGTTTTTCCAAAATTGGCTTAAAATCAAACACTTTTGCTTCGCCGTTGTTAAATCTAACCCATAACAAATAATTATCCATAGGCCTTATACCTGACACTTTCAATTCAGGTGTTTTGCTACCGGCATAAGCAATACCGTCTAAAATATACATAAAATCACACTTTCTAATTATCTTAAAGGCTCTATTTTTTCAAAAGGTTCTTGTCGTACAGCCTTATTCCAAGCCTTATATAATTCTTCTTCGTGAATAGCAGCCCAAGCTTGAACTAATTTCAGTTGTTTAACCGGTAAGCTTCCTGCCAACAATTCACCATCCACGCCAACCGATGCTTCATATTCTGCATAATAAACGTGAAAATGCGGTTTATTATGCTGACCGTTATCAGCATAAATCATTTTAATTATGTCAACAACATTAAACACTTAGCAGTTGAATTAACCATTTAGAATTATATTTTTCAATTCATTTACAGTTTTTACTATATATGTGGCACCGGCAGATTGTAATTCATAATAATCACCATATCCATATTCAACGCCTATCGAGTCGATGCCTACGGCTTTAGCGCCTATTATATCGTGCTTTCTGTCACCCACCATAACAACCTTGGACTTGTCTGTGATTTGACATTTATTCAAAGCGTATTCAATGACCTCTGCTTTTTTAGAGCGTGTGCCGTCCATATTAGATCCTGCAACAAATTCAAAATATTTTTCTAAATCAAAGTGCTTCATAATTCTGTCTGTAAATTGCTGTGGCTTAGAGGTTGCAAGAATTAGCCTTTTGCCGTTATCAGCAAGACTTTGCAAAAGCTCGGGTATGCCGTCATAAACCTGATTTTCCAAAAGACCTTTTGTACTGAAATATTCACGATAGTATTTTACCGCTTCCATTGCTTTTTCATCATCAAAGCCGTAAAACTCCTTAAATGATTCGTGCAAAGGCGGACCTAAAAATTTTCTGAGATTAGAGGTATCTTCTACTGAAATACCGTATTTATCCAAAGCATAGATAATAGAGTTAATAATACCCGGTGATGAATCAGTCAATGTACCGTCAAGATCAAATAAAATTACACCATAATTTTTCATAGCACACCTGTTTCTAAAATAATAAATAACTATTTTATATTGGTATCTTTTATTACGCTCTTATCTGCTCAAATGAATACATAGTTTGCGGGTTATCATCAAGGGTATTTATTGTAGTCAAAGTGCAAGAGGGATAAATATAATCATTTCTGCCTGCACTATATCCGCTGACTGAGCTTAACTGATAATATCTTCTGTTATAAAATGAACACATATTGTTGCTATGCTGATGACCGCAGGAAATGAGTGTAATAAATTCGTTATCTTTTGTCAGATTATCAAATACATCATCATTTTTAATTTCATCATAAGGATATGTATTATACATATCAAAGCCGGCATATGCCTCTCCATTGTCATACGCAGTTTGGAAAGCGTTAGTCGGCATATGGAAAAATACGCTTGTTTTGACTTTTCGGGAATTAACCTCATTATTAAGCCAATTTGCTTGGTTTTCGGTAATAGGCTGATATGAACCTATTGCCTTAGGCTTTCTTGCTCCCGAGTCCATTATTGCAACACTATGCACCAACTCATCATTGTTGTAAACATCTATAATGAATTGCATTGAGCCGTCAATATTCTTTGAATTACCGTAAATAAAATGCTCATATTGCATCATAAATGCAATAATGTCCTCATTGCTACCGTCAATTTCGAAATCGTTATTACCCGGTGCAAAGGTCCATGGAGTATCGTATTCCTCGATAAGATTTGCAAACAAATCAATAGCTCCGAATTTGTCATAATTGCTCTTCAAATTGAAGCCGTCAACTAAATCTCCGTTTACAACAATAAGGTCACAGGGTGTTTTGTCTAAAATTACCCTTAAATCCTCAAGAGTATGCTTATCATCCTCGCACACACCGTAAAAAAATGAGTATCATTAATCTTTAAGACTTTGAAAATGCCGTTGTCATCGGTTGATAATTTAACTTGGTCTGCAATGTAAACAGTATCGTAGCTGTTAGTTGCATTTGACTTGTCACAGTTAAATCTGAAAAGCAAATATCCGCCGAAAGAGCTGACTGCAATTAGTACAATTACCAAAATTATTGCTATTACTTTTACAATTAGTTTCTTTTTGCTTTTTTGCATAATATATACTCCAAAATATTAATTCTATATCATAATTAGATTAACATATCAATAATGTTATTTCAAGAAAAAAGAGCATCTCGTTTGAGATGCTCTTGAATGTTAGCCGTTGATTTGCTTTGCGATTTCTTCTGCGAAGTTTTCTTCTCTCTTTTCAAGGCCGTCGCCCTTCATCATACGGATGAAGCCGTTTACCTTGATATCTGTGCCGAGAGCCTTGGCAACTGAATCTACATAGCCCTTAACTGAGCCTTGGAAAAGGTCTGAACGAACGAATTCCTGCTCTACAAGGCAATTTTCCTTGTAATACTTGCCCATCTTACCTGCAGCAATCTTTTGAAGAACAGCCTCAGGCTTGCCTGCCATTTTCGGATCTTCCTTCATCTGTGCAGCAAGGATGCCCTGCTCGTGCTCTACAACCTCAGCAGGAACAGCGTCCTGATCGAGATATGCAGGAGACATAGCTGCGATTTGCATAGCAACATTCTTACCCATAGCAACAAATTCTGCATCTGATGCCTTTGCCTCGTCGGCAACATCAAAGCCTACCATAACGCCAACTGAACCGCCGGCGTGGATATATGTTGAAACGATGCCTTCCATTCTTTCAAAGCGACGAACCTGCATATTCTCACCGATAGCAAGAACAAGGTCGTTAAGTGTTTCTGTAACCGTTCTGTCTGTGCCGTTGAAATTTGTAGCCTTTAATGCTTCAACATCAGCAGGGTCGGTAGCAAGAATAGTTTTAGCTACGCCCTCAACGAAGTTCATAAACTTTTCATTCTTTGCAACGAAGTCTGTTTCTGAGTTAACCTCAAGAACAACACCCTTTTTAGTAGCCTCATCATAATATGGAAGAACAACGCCCTCTGCGGCAATTCTTGTTGCCTTCTTCTGTGCTGCGGCAAGACCTCTTTCACGAAGAAAGTCGATAGCCTTATCCATATCGCCGTCAGCCTCTACAAGAGCCTTCTTACATTCCATCATACCAACGCCTGTCTTCTCACGAAGAGCCTTTACGTCTTGAGCTGTAAATGCCATAATTATATCCTCCAATATAGAAATTTGTATTAAAAATTATTCAGCAGCTGCTTCCTCTGCAGGAGCTTCCTCTTCAGCAGGAGCCTCCTGTGCAACATCGGAGCCGTCTCTGCCCTCGATAACTGCGTCAGCCATAGCGCCTGCGATAAGCTTAACAGCGCGAATAGCGTCGTCGTTGCCCGGGATAACATAATCAATTTCGTCAGGGTCACAGTTTGTATCAACGATAGCAACGATAGGAAGACCTAACTTCATAGCCTCTGATACAGCGATTCTTTCCTTGCGAGGATCTACGATGAACATAGCCTGAGGAACCTTCTTCATCTCTGTGATACCGCCGAGATACTTTTCAAGCTTTTCGATTTCAAGCTCTAAGCCTGCAACCTCCTTCTTTGGAAGGAGATCGAATGTGCCGTCCTCCTGCATCTTCTTGAGCTGAGCAAGACGGGCAACTCTGCCGCGGATTGTCTTGAAGTTTGTGAGCATACCGCCGAGCCATCTTGCGTTTACATAAGGCATTGAGCAACGGATAGCCTCTTCCTTAACTGAATCCTGAGCCTGCTTTTTAGTACCTACGAAAATGATTTCGCCGCCGTCAGCAGCAAGATCTCTAACGAACATATAAGCCTCGTCGAGCTTCTTTACTGTCTTTTGAAGGTCGATAATATAGATACCGTTTCTTTCTGTGAAGATGTACTCTGCCATTTTAGGATTCCATCTTCTTGTTTGGTGACCGAAGTGAACACCGGCCTCCAAGAGTTGTTTCATTGAAACTACATTTGCCATTTTGTTTTCCTCCTTTAAGGTTAAATCCTCCACATCAACACCCGGCAAGAGCCTTAATTTATAACCTTTGGCTCGGTATGATGTGTGCGTATTCGCTTTCATATTTACGAATGCCTAAAAATTATAGCAAAAAAGACCTGAAAAATCAAGCCTTTTTTTAAATAAATTTATATAAATTAATTTGCTTTAGAATTTCCCTTAAATTCGGCTTTAAATGAAATATTGCTTATTTCAAGGGAGGAGTAATCTCCGTTGCTGTTTTGCTTTAAAATATAATCGCCCTGAAGGATTTTTCCCTCGTAAATATTAACACCGTCATTATGACTTTTTGAGCTTGAATCAAGACTTGACAAAGCCTCATAAATTACACGCGCAGGATTGTTTTCCGGTGAAGAAGCAACAGGCACGGAATGAGAATAGCCCTTTTGTAAAAATGCAACCGTTTCTCCGTCACAGGACATTGTCATACCGTCTGCGTGGGTGGTTGTAGGTGTAACATAAACTATTCCGTTTTTATACTTAATCTGTGCCTGATAGGTAAAATCGCCGAGAGTAATTTGTGCATCGTATGTAAAATCGGTTTTCGGCGAAAACGAAATTTGATTTGCACTGCACGAGCATAAAAGCAAGACTGCGAGCAGAGAAGATATTATTTTTTTCATAATAATCAGCCCGTTTTAGTATTCGGACATTAAAGCTCCAAGCTGTTCTATCATATCTAAAACGGTCAATCCTCGGATACCGTACTTTTTTATTCCCATATCGGCAGAGAGTCCGTGAAGATAAACTCCTGCCAATGCGGCATAAAAAGGCTTGATGCCCTGTGCTATAAAGGAGGCGATGATACCGCTTAACATATCGCCCGTACCGCCCATAGCCATTGATGGATTACCGGAAGTGTTGACAAATACTGATTCTCCGTCCGTAACAACAGTATTTGCGCCCTTCAATACAAGTATAACACCGTATTGCTTTGCAAAGCTCTTTGCATATGCAATCCTGTTTGCTTGAATATCGGCTATCGGTTTAGAAATGAGCCTTGACATCTCGCCCGGATGCGGCGTAAGAACAGTTGGAACTTTAATCTCCTTAAGAATATCTATGCACGAAGTTATCGAATTTATACCATCGGCATCAAGAATTATCGGAGATTTTGAATTTTTAAGCACAGCCTTGGTAATTTCTGTTATATCACTGTTTATGCCAAGACCGCAGCCTAAAAGAACTGCGCTTGCCCATTCGGTGTCTCTTAAAATAACATCTATGGTATCGGCAGAAAGTCTGCCGTCGATATCCGACAGCGGGTTAAAAATCGGCTGAACCAGATGTGACGCAATAAGAGGATAAGCGGACTGAGGTGTAGTAATTTTTACAAGTCCTGCACCGCTTCTGATTGCCGACTTAGCGGAAATAACGGCGGCGCCGGGCATCGTATAGCTTCCGCACAGGCATAAAAGATGTCCTCTTGAGCCTTTATTTGCATTAAAATCGACCTTTGGAATTATGGATTTAACTAATTCACGCTCTATGGTTTGGGCATAAGCTTCGGTATAGCAGGCTTCGGGAATACCGATATCAACAACATCCACATCGCCGCATAACGCATTTGACGGTGGCAGGATGTGACAATACTTTAAGGTTGAAATAGCGATTGTATAATCGGCATTAACGGCATTTTCACAGGCTGAGCCGTCGGTTGCATCCGTGCCGCTTGGGGTATCTACGGCAATAACAGTTGAAGCAGAAGCATTGACAAAGCAGAAAACCTTATCAAATGGCGCTCTTGCCTCGCCGTGAAAGCCGATACCGAATATGCAGTCAACGATGAAATCGGCTTTTATGCTATCATTAAATTCAACAACCTTTACATTGGAATTAAGTGCGCAGTTATAGTACATAACAGGCTCATCTGCCGTCGGCAATTTATCGCAGATAACTATAAAAGCATCTGCGCCGTACGAGCAAAGAAGTCTTGCAATAACAAAGCCGTCGCCTGCATTTTTTCCGTTGCCGCAAAATACGGCAACCCTTTTATTTTTCATATCATATTTTTGAATCATTTTATTGAAGCAAGCCGTGCCTGCCTTTAGCATTAGCTCTGCTTCGTTTGAATAATCTTTAAAGCAAAGGCTTTCAACATCTCTTATCTGCCGAGCGCTTAATATACGCATAAAAACACCCCTTTTTTTCTAATATTATCACAATACTTAAAATATGACAAGATTGTAATTGCATTGGAAATTCAGTTTTGATATGATATAAACGGGAGGTAATATAGATGGTAAAAAAATATAAGGGATATATAATTTTTTATTATATTTCTTTTCTTATAGCTTTAGCAGTTGCTTCGTTTTACGACCTGAGCATCGACAAGGCTTTAAATAATCCCGAGGACCCGTTTTCGATATGGTTTTATTTGTCGGGTGAATTTCCTGCAAAAATTATTATGCCGCTTGCAGGAATGTTTATATACTACTTCGGCGAAAAAAGAATAAGCAAAATTATCGGCTTGGTTTTCACACTCGGCGGCGGAGCTTTTGTAGGAGGATATTTGGGAAATTATATCTTCCGCGGCGACTCGCTTCACTATGCAATGAGCCTTTTGTTTGGATTAGGGATAGGCATATTTTTGCTGATAATGGGAAGCTACATAACCATTCCCGAAAAAATAAAAAAAGGTGTAGTTATTTCTGGATATGTCGGCATTGCCGCAACTCTGTGTGAGCTTGCCGTGATTGAAACGGTTAAAATTTTTTGGGGCAGAGTCAGATTTAGGGATTTGATAGCTGACGGCAGCTTTGACAGATTTACGCCGTGGTATCATCCAAACGGACATAACGGCAACAAATCGTTTCCGTCGGGACATACCGGCGGTGCAGGTATAAGCTATTTATTTATGCTTGTTCCGTTTATATCCGAAAAGCTTAAGGACAAATTTGCGCTTTGCTTTGCCGTGCCCTTTGTTTATACATCAATTGTGGCATACACAAGACTTGTTATGGGTGCGCATTATTTGAGCGATGTTGCGGTAGGCGGAACGATTAGCTTTACAATAGTTTTAATAGCAATGGCTGTTTTTGACAGCAAAAGCAAAAACGCACTTGAAAATCATCGCTGATATTGCTATCATAATAATATCATAAAGTAAGGAGAATTAATTATGAGTCCAATTTTATTAGCAGCAGCTACAATGGGCGAGAGAATCGACAGTATATTCTATAATTTCGATTTATGGGTATTTAGCTTTTTCGGAAAAATGCAATGCGATTTTCTTACATATGTAGCTAAACTTTTTACAAGCTTCGGTGATGAAATGTTTGTAATTCCGATGGTTTTATTAGGCGCTGTACTGTGCTTATTTAAAAAGTCGAGAAAATACGGCGTTTCATTGATTTTTGCGGTAATTATAGGCACGCTTGTTACAAATGTTATCGTTAAGCCTATGTTCCTGCGAGTTCGTCCCTACAACACCTTACAGGGCGTTGCCGAATATTGGGGATGGTATAAGGGCGCAGGAATGCTTAGCGAAAGCGATTTTTCATTCCCGTCAGGTCATACCACGGGAGCATTTGAAATGGCGATAGCTATGTTTCTTTGCTTCAAAAGCGATAAGAAAAAGATTTGCTGGCTCTTCCCTGCCGTTGCACTTTGCGTAATGGGTTCAAGAGTATATCTTATGGTGCATTATGCATCCGATGTTTTGGCAGGTTTAATAGTTGGTACAGTTGCAGGTTGCTTGGGTTATCTTATTGCCAAGCTTATATGCAAAATTAAATTTCTCGATAAAATCGACGCAGGCAAGCTGTTTAAAAAGGTTAATGTGAAGGTCGGAATTGCTTTGATAATTCTGTTTGTAGGCGGTGTTTTAGGCTACAACTACGCAACAGTATTAAGCGAGGGCGGTGACGATAGTTTAAGATGCGCATATGTCGGTGAATACGACTGTCAAAACGAAGCAAGAACAGACGATGAGAAATATCCTGCCATTGACGGCAAGAGATATTGTAAAATACACTGGAAGCAGTTATCCGGCGTAGAAGAATAATTAAAATTTGACGATAAAGATAAAAAAGAAGCAAGGAGGTCCTTGCTTCTTTTTAATTATATTCAAATTAGTACATTCCGCCGCCCTGTGCTGCTGCCATTGCAGCCGCTGTTGCCGCATCTGCGGCAGGGTCCTTAATGTCGGTTACGAGAGATTCCGTAGTTAGTACCATAGAAGCAACCGAAGCGGCATTTTGAAGTGCAGAACGTGTTACCTTTGCAGGATCAACAATGCCTGCGCTGATCATATCTACATACTCGCCTGTTGCAAAGTTGTAGCCGTAGCCTTCTTCACTGTTTTTGATTTTATCAACAATTACAGAGCCCTCCAAGCCGGCATTTGAAGCGATTTGACGAATCGGCTCCTCAAGTGCCTTAAGAACAATTTGAACGCCTGTCTTGTAGTCTGCATCCTCAGTGTCTAAAAGAGCCTGAACGGCAGGAATTGCGTTAATAAGTGCAACGCCGCCGCCTGCTACGATGCCCTCTTCTACTGCGGCCTTAGTAGCAGCGAGAGCGTCCTCGATGCGAAGCTTCTTTTCCTTCATTTCTGTTTCGGTAGCGGCGCCTACCTTAACTACTGCAACACCGCCTGCCATCTTTGCAAGTCTTTCCTGAAGCTTTTCTCTGTCGAAATCGGAGGTTGAAGCTTCAATAGCTGTTCTGATTTGACCTACTCTTGACTTGATTGCTTCGCTGTCGCCTGCGCCGTCAACAATGATTGTATTTTCCTTTGTTACCTTAACCTGACGCGCCTGACCGAGCATAGCCATTGTAGTGTCCTTCAGCTCAAGACCGAGGTCGGAGGTAATTACCTGACCGCCTGTAAGAATTGCGATATCCTGAAGCATATCCTTTCTTCTGTCGCCGAAGCCCGGAGCCTTAACGCATACGCAGGTAAAGGTTCCGCGAAGCTTGTTAAGAAGAATTGTTTGGAGAGCCTCGCCCTCTACATCCTCTGCAATAATTACAAGCTTTTTGCCCGACTTAAGAACTGATTCAAGAAGCGGAAGAATATCCTGAACGGTTGAAATCTTCTTATCTGTGATAAGAAGCATAGCGTCGTCGATAATTGCTTCCATTTTGTCGGTATCTGTAACCATATAAGGTGAAATATATCCACGGTCAAACTGCATACCGTCAACAACCTCGCATACGGTGTCGGCTGTTTTTGATTCCTCAATTGTGATTACGCCGTCGGCAGTTACCTTATCCATAGCCTCTGCGATAAGACTGCCGATATATTCGTCAGCGGCAGAAACGGTTGCAACTCTTGCAATGTCGTCATTGCCCTTAACTGTTTTAGCAGAAGCCTTTATAGCCTCTACAACAGCGTCAACAGCGCCCTTGATACCGTTTTTAACCGTCATCGGATTTGCGCCTGCGGCAACATTTTTCATACCCTCGCGTACAAGCGCCTGTGCAAGCAATGTAGCAGTTGTTGTGCCGTCACCGGCATCGTCGTTTGTTTTAGAGGAAACCTCCTTAACAAGCTGTGCACCCATATTTTCAAACGGATCCTCAAGCTCGATTTCCTTTGCGATGGTAACACCGTCGTTGGTAATCAGCGGTGAGCCGTATTTTTTGTCCAAAACTACATTTCTGCCCTTTGGGCCAAGTGTAATTTTTACTGTGTCGGCAAGCTTATCAATACCTGCCTGCAAGGATTTTCTTGCTTCCTCGCCATAAATAATATCCTTTGCCATAAAAAATTCCCCCTATTACTCTACTACTGCAAGAATGTCTTTAAGGTCTGTGATTGTGTACTCAACACCGTCAACCTTAACCTGTGTGCCCGAATACTTGCTGATAATAACCTTGTCTCCTACGGCTACTGTCATTGGGTTTTCGTCCGTACCCGGACCTACTGCAACAACCTCGGATACCTCAGGCTTTTCCTGTGCCGATGCGGCAAGAATAATTCCCGACGCTGTTGTTTCTTCAGCCTCAACTGATTTTAGCAGAACTCTGTCTGCAAGCGGTTTAATTGTCATTTTATATCACCTCGAAAAATAATTTGTAAGTTTTTAGCACTCTCTACCCCCGAGTGCTAATTCATATTTTAGCACTTTTTTTCCAAATGTCAAGCACTTTAACAAAATATTCAAGAATTATATGAATATTATGCATAAAATGCCAAGAATTAGAATTAATTTCTCACCGTTTTCTTATAAAATGTAAAAAAAGTAATGCCCTTTTTTTCAAAAAGCATTACTCTTTTTTTAGTTATTTCTTGATTGCATATATTCGGTTATCTGCTTTACGGCTCTTTCTCTTGTGCTGTTATAGAAGGTAAATTTTTCGAGCTCATACTGTTTTACAAATTCGGCAGGCTTTTCGATATCTTCAATTTCTATTTCAATTCTGTCATAGAAACAGTCCGAAACATATTCGTTAAACTCAGATTCGAGAATTTTTCCATCCTTGTGAAGCTCGATAACGTATTCTGCGCTCGAGCTGCCCAGGCTCATAATATTATCCCTGTCGAGATATTCGATTTCGCCCTGACTGTACTGTTCGATATTATATTTTGCAATCTGCCTATCAACATTAGTAAATGCAAGCGCAATAAACAGACAGCTGCAAATAACGACTATCGGCTGGACATATCCGAATTTAGAAACAAAAATATGGATGACAAGGCAAACGAAAGCAACTATAAGCATCAGCATAAGAACAAACACCATAATTCTGTTAAAGGACAAGCCGTAAACAGATATATTAAGTCTCATCTTTTGAATAGCCGATATGATAAGGAATAGTGAGAATGCCGACATAAAAAGAGCCAAGCCTTTAATTGAGGCGGGAATCCTTTTATTTTTTCTTTTAACAAACGCAAACACAAACGAAATCAGCATAACATTAATAATGCTGACAACACACATTTGATAAAAGCCTTCTCTTGCAAAGCTTGATGCGGTTTTATCATAATCCTCGGGCAAAATATAGGAAAATGCCGAAACAAAATATGCAAGCTGTGAAAAAAGATATACGGCATAGCAAAGAGATACAACAGACAGGAAAGAAACAGAAATGTTTGACGGAAGAAAGCGTTTCATTTTGATTTTTTTATTAGAGCCTTCAACAGCTTTATTTCTAAGTGCAAAAAGATAGGAATAAGCATAAGGAAAAATGACGGCGGCAAGTATTGCTTCAATAATATAGAACGCTAACTGATCGGAAATCTTTTCAAACAAGCCTTGCATCAAGCCGTAATATGCGGCGTCGGACTTTAGAAGCAAAGGTACAATGACACATACAACGGGTATTGCAAGTGCAATTCCAATCAATGTACCTATAAAGCGTTTATCGGTTTTTGTGCCTGCCTTTGCAGAGCCAACAATTACAGGCATATGGCAAAACGGCAAAACAAAAATATTTTTGAGCCAGTCAAAAGCGATTTTATAGCTTCCCTCGTTAGAGAGAAACGCTCTTGAGGAGCCTGTCGTGAAGGCTATATAAAGTCCCATCACCAAAAAGAACATAGGAATTTTTATATTTCCCGTGAACAAGGTAAAGGTTAATGAACCTATGACGGACAGGCCACCGCATATAATTGAAAATACTGTTGGCTTCTGCTCCTTTTTGATTATATACACAAGGCTTACTGCAAAAAGCAGAATGTATGAAATCGTAAAGCCAAGCGCCATACCGCCAAAGGCGGCAAAATCAATAACGATAAAGCATAGTGCAAATATGATGAATAAAAATATTTTATCTGTTTTTAAAAGCGGACGATAGGCAGGCTTTTCCGCTTTTATAATTTTCTGTTGATTATCCATATTCTAATCCTCCGTAAATTCCAAAATGTCGGCAGGCTGGCAGTTAAGCTCCTTGCAAATTGCGTCAAGGGTTGAAAACCTTATAGCCTTCGCCTTGCCTGTTTTTAATATTGATAAATTAGCCGGCGTAATGTCGATTTTCTTTGCAAGCTCGAGAGATGACATTTTTCGCTTTGCCAGCATTACATCCAAGTTTACAATAATAGCCATAAGCGCACCTCTAAACAGTTAAATCGTTTTCTGCTTTAATTTGATTTGCCTTTTTAAACACCTGTCGTACCACCTGCAAAATAAGCGCCATAAACAATTCGCCAAACGGCAGGACGGTGTAAATAATTATATAGCTGTATGGCTTTACAATAATTGATATAACAAGTGACACAATTCCGACAGCACAGGCATAAACGCACGCAATGCTGATGATATTAAGAAGCTTTAGGGTTTCTTCCTCAAACACCATTTCTTTTTTTACATTGCTTAACAGCTTATCAATGCAAGCCAAGGCAACATAGCCTGCCGGAACAACGGCAAAAAACGGAAAAGCCAAAAGCCTTGAATCAATATCGTGAACGAGGCGTAAGGTATCGCCTAAAAATTTTACATCACAAAATGTAATTATATAAATAAACACAACAGATACGGCAAGCAATAAATAGCACGCCTTAATAATAATTTTTAATAAGTCTGTCAATCCGTTTTTATACATAATTTTTCCTCCAATGTTATATTTGAGTATGTTATAGCACAATTATTATCGTTTGTCAATAATTTTTTATTGTTTTTTGAGATATTACTGCAAAAAAATAAAACCCAAAAGGGTTTTATTTAAAATACATATAATATTGGCACTTAATCATACCGTTGTAAAGCTTACGGCGCTTATCGGCTTTTCTGCCGAAGCATTTTTCAAACTCCTCATCGGGTGATATAATTCCATAGGACCAGCCGTGCCTGCTGACAAAGCGTTCGCCCATAGAACGATAAAGCTTTTCGGCAGTTTTTATATTGAGCATACGCTCACCGTAAGGCGGATTTGTAATAAGCGTTCCCTTTTCTGTCGTGGGATTAAAGCGAGTAACATCTGCAACAGATGCCCTTATATATTTATCAACCTTAATATTTTTTGCATTTTTAATAGTCAGCTCTATTGCGTGCTCATCAATATCCGAGCCGAAGGCGACAAAATCCGTATCCGTTTTAATTAAATCGTGACAACGCTCACGCTCGCTCATCCATACTCTTTCGGGAACAAATCCCCATCTGTCAACATCAAAATTTCTGTTAATGCCCGGTGCGATATTGTTTGCAAGCATTGCGCCCTCGATAAGAATTGTTCCGCTACCGCAGCAGGGATCGTAAAGCGTGTGATAATTGCGTAGCCTTGACAGGCTGCACATAGCGGCGGCAAGTGTTTCGCGTATCGGTGCGTCATTTCCGACAGGTCGGTATCCTCTTTTATGAAGTCCCCTGCCCGACGTGTCGAGCATAATTGTAACATTATCCTTCAAAATTGAAAACTGCACCTGATGAACGGGACCGCTTTCTTCAAACCAAGAGATGCCGTAATCCTCCTTCAGCGACTCCACTATTGCCTTTTTAATAATTTTTTGACAATCGGGAACAGAATGAAGGGCGGAATTTATCGAATATCCTTTTACGGGAAAAGCATCTGCCGAGCCGATAAATTCGGACCACGGAAGACATTTTACTGCGCAGAAAAGCTCCTCAAAGGTTGTGGCGGTAAACATATCGACAACGATTAAAATACGCTCACTGAAGCGTGACCATATATTTGCTCTTGCCAAAATTGTTTCGTCGCCCTCAAAATATACCCTGCCGTTTTCGGCACAAACGCATTGGGCGTCCATAGCTCGTAATTCGTCAGCAACCAAGCCCTCCAAGCCTAAAAGGCAGGGTGCAACCATTTTCATCATCATAATTTAACCTACAAAATAAATGACGAGGCTTGCCTCGTCACATAATTATTATTTACTGGAGGAGATATCGTAATATACAACCTCGCCGTCCTTAACATATCCCTTCTCGCGAGCCTTTTGTTCGATATACTCGTCCTTGTCGTCGCTGTCAAGAATGTCTTTAATCTTTTCGTTTTCGGCAACCTGCTGGGTATATTTGTCGTTAAGCTCATCCTTTTGGGATTTCAGCACACCGATTGACGCAAAGTTGGAAATCAATGCAAAGGAGCAATAGCCGACCAATACAACTGCCAAACAAATAATTATAATTTTAACTATGGTTTTCTTGCTTTTAACCTTTTCCTGCTTTGCCTTCACTTTAAATCCCCCAACGCAGTATTTAACATATATATTATAATACATTTAGTGTTTATAATGCAATAGGTTTTTTACACTTTTTTTACTAATATTTAATCGTTTTGTAAATTTTTTGAAAGGACGGTGCAAAGCATTTGCTATATTATCAAAAACAGGAAGCATCACCTTATGAAGCGTTTTGATATAAACCGTAAAGGAAAAAGCAAAAATTGCAAAATGATAAAATCGGATATTGCCGTCATTATAAGCAAAAGCCGTACAGAAATAGGCAAGCGCAAACAACGACAGCATAACTATATCCAAAATGTAATAGACAAATTTAAGATGTATTATCTTCTCAACAAAGCTGACGGCACTGAAGACGATGCCGCAGGATAATCCGGTTATAATTAATGCAATGTAAAGCAATCAGGAAAACATCCTTTTTAGGCGTCCGCCCTGCTTGGCAGTTGACGAATATACAAGTGCATCTATTTCGCCGTTAACAACAAGGCAGGAAGATTTTAAATCCAAGGTGTCGATATGCAGTCTGCTTCCCCGAATAAGCAATTTTCCGCTTGAGGTTTTTGCGTGAATCTCCTCCTCGTTAAACGCATCAACATCTAAAACGCCTGTCAGCTTTAATATTTTTCTGTTTTCAAGAGTTAAAGTATGCTCTTCTTTTTCGATAATTTCATTCATAAAAATCCCCCACATAATAATATGCGAAGGATTTAAATTTATGCTTTTGTTTTAACAGTTCTGTACTTAGACCAAGCGGAATAGTATTTTGTGCCGTTTACGGTTTTGTAGGTGCGAACACGAACATAATACTTTTTCTTTGCCTTAAGCTTTGAAACAGTCTTAGATGTTGTGCTGTTCTTTGAAACAGTTACCGTTTTAGCATTTGAAAAATTGCTTGATGTACTGTACTGAATCTGATAGCCTGTTGTCTGTGTTGACTGCTTCTTCCATTTCACCGTAAAGCCCTTTGATTTAGCAGATACGCTTGAAATGCTTGTAGCCTTTGGCTTGATTGTGAAATAGAGTGTTTTTGTTCCGCTGTAATTGCCCTTAAATGTTACCTTTACGGCATACTTGCCGACATTCTTTCTGCCCTTTGCGTAGCTTACTGTATAATCCGTATTCTTTACAAGGGTTTTACCTGTTCTGTCTTTTACGGTTACGGTAGGCGTCCGAGCATTACCGTTGTAGGTGTAGGCAGTTGCAGACAGCTTAACGCTTGACACCTTTGGAATTATTTTTGTTGTTTTTGAATAGCTGTTTTTACAAACGCTGCAGGTGTAGGTTGTTACAATTTTACCGTCAGCAGAGGCAGTAGCAGGAGTTGTTTTGGTTGATGAAGCTTTATAGGTATGCTTATTTGACAAGGTACTCTTGCTGTATTTTGACACCCTTGTTCCGTCGTAGGTGAGCCTTGATACAGTAACTGTATCAATCTCGGGTGCAGTTGAATTAACAACAGAGCTGAATTGATAGGAATTGTCGTTATATATCCTTATTGTATTTGCGCCCTTATTGAGCTTTAGCTGAATATCAAGGGTTTTAAAGGTATCCCAGCTTAATGTGTTTTTGAAATATACGGTTTCGGGTGCTCCGCCATTAACCGTAAACTGTGCATAGCGCTCAACCAAATCTATATTATACGGATGAACATAGGTGTCACCGTTGGATTTGAGCATAACAGGTGCAGGCTCGTCGTTAGAGTATCTGACTGCAAAATTATAAAGGCCGTCGGTGAGTGCATTAACCTTAAATTCGATATAATTAACGCTTCCCTTTTCATATGCAGACGGATTTTGACCGATGCCTACATTGGAAATAACATAACCGCTGTCGGAATAAGTACTCGACTTTAAAACAGGGTTTGTGCCGTGAATGAACATTTCATTGGCTTTTATAACAGCAGAAGCATTTTTGGTTAAATCTGCTTGATAATCAAAATATAAACAATCTGCATCCGTGATGACAGTTAAAGTATTGGCGCCCTGTGATAAATACAGGGTGGTGCCTGTGGGAATTTCGTAGGTTGAGCAGGTTGATGTTGACTTAGCATTGCCTGCATAGTTTACACTCTGACGGGAAACGGAGATATCACCGTCACAGGTAATTGTATAATATCCTGCCTTTGGAGCAATAGCTGTAATTTCGTAGCCGTTTGCCGTTTTAAAGGAGTTCATTTGTGCTAAATCGATATCAAAATCATATCGCAGGTCTTCGTCATTTAGCTTGACAACATCAAGCTTATCCAAAGCACAAACGAGCTGTAAATTTCCCTTTGTGCTTTCGTTACCGTTGATTTGCTCGCAGGTTACGGTATGCTTGCCTGCGGTTAAATGAACCTCGTAGTCGTAATGATTTTTATACCACCAGGTTGCAGTTGACTCAAGATATATTTCCTCCTGTTCACCGTCATCAACGGTAATTCCGAACGGAAGAGTTTTGCCTATTCCCCTGTTTTGACCGTTTGCATCAGGCTCAAGGGTTTTAGGATTAACATAAGGAGCCTGTAAGGAATAAAACAAAGAAAGATTATACAATCCGTCTTCCTTAACATCTATTGTAAATCTTACTCCGTCGCCGTTATCATTAATTGAGCCGACATCCTTTCTGCCGGAGGTAGCAAAAGCAGACCACCAGTTTTTGTCATAGGCAGTTGCATTATTAATAAGCTCGGCATCCTCAGCCTCATAGGAGTCCTTGGACAATCTGACGCCATTCATATCGGCAGGCACGGAGCTGTCGTCGGAAGGAGTAACAACGGCGAAATATGCGTCCATTTCGTCCGTATTTTCAACGCTTAAGGTTAAGCTGTCAGCGCTCATCTTTACGGTATCGTTGAAGATGAGCTCCGGCGAATAGCAGGTACCGAGCTGACCTGAATAACTTACGCCGTAAAGCTTGACATCAGCCTTGCCGTTTTGTGCAAGAGAGGTTGAAGAAATATTGTCAAGGACAACGGCTTCGCTTGTTTTTTCCTCTTCACCGCCGAAGATGACATATGCCGTATTTATGTCCTTATCATAGGAAGCAAGCCCGTAAAATCTTGTTTGCTCAAAGCTTGGAGAGGAAAGCGGACATTGCTCACCCGTCATTTGTGCATACCAATGATAAAGCCACCAGGTTGATGTTGGTGAATTTTGGTCGGCAGCCATTTCATTTAGGGAATTCGCCATAGCCCAATACGCCATACAAGCCGACATATCTGCATCCTCAAACATAGCAAGCCATTTTACTAGTCCGCCTGCAGAACCGATATCGTAATGGCGGGCATATTCGTTAACCATAAGCTGAACATCAAATGAACGGCCTAAATCGGCAAAATAGCTTGAGGTATAATACTGCTTTACCAGACTCTGCACCGTAGAGTAATGCGATTTAAAATCAGTTAGAGAAATATCGCCTAACTCGTGCCAAGAGATTATTTCGGGCAGACATTTTTCCTTTGAGCACAATTTAATAAAGGTTGAATATTGATATTCGTTAAAGCCCGAATAATTGGGACCTACGCAACGGGCATTGGGATCGATTTTATGTACGGCGTCGTATATCTTTTTCCAGGCGTTTTTCAAGCCTGTCAAATTTCCGCCATACCAAATTTGGTCGGGCTCGTTAAAAAGCACATAGCTGTATTTTGAAGCAACCTTTTTATTTAGAACATAATAGCTTCCGTCGCTTCCCTTAAAGGCACCTTCTGTTGTTGACAACGCCTTTGTACAAATCATTGAATAAAGAATTTTCTCTACGGTTTTTTGGTAGGCATCAAGGTCTATTTCTCCGTCCTTCATAGGCGCATCATACGGCCATTCGAGATAGTAATCCTGCAAATAAATCTGCATATCGCGAACGCCGGCGGATTCAAGGGCAGATTTGGTGCGCACTGCATCACCGGTTGGGTGCTGCTTGCCGCCGTATGCCTTTTGAACCATTGTATCGGGCTTAAGCCCTTGTAGAAGGTCTATCGAAGGAACATTTATTTCGGCTTCGCCGTATAAAAATCCCGTTGAGCCTTTATAAAGCGTTGCACGCTGTGACATATCAAAATGAATTACCGCTTCATCCGAAGCAAGCGAGACAGTCTCAAATGAGAATACGGAAAATATTAAAACAAAGGACAAAATAATTGATAAAAATCGTTTCATAGTCTCTCCTAAGCTTCACAATTTATGTGAATAAGGTTGTATTTAGTAACAAAATATTTTGGTATTTATATAATTTTAATATATAATATTTGAATTTACCTGTCAATAAACAAAATCTATTTTAACATATATTTTAAGGACTGATTTTATGCGTGATTATAACAGAAGCAATGCCGTATCATATGCAAGAAGATGGGCGCTTGACAGAAATCCTCAGTACTTTAATTTTGACTACTTGGGTGGAGACTGCACAAATTTCGCCTCTCAATGTCTTTATGCTGGCAGTTTTATTATGAATTACACAAGGGATACAGGCTGGTATTACAATTCGTTAAACGACAGGGCTGCGGCTTGGACGGGTGCAGAATATTTCAGACGCTTTCTTTTATCAAACAAAAAGGCGGGACCTCAGGCGATAGAAACAACGCTTGATAATTTAATGCCCGGTGATTTTATATCGTTAAATAACGGCTTTGAATACTACCACACCTTAGTGGTTGCCGAAATAACAGACTCATCAATACTGATTTGTGCGCACACGGATGATTCTTATATGCGACCTCTTTACACCTACTATTACAATTCTGCATCGCCCTTGCATATTACGGGCATCGGTGAATAATAATACAGGCATAGTAAAATAATTTTTGATTCTATTTGACTTTTTATATGCAAAGGATTATAATGGAAACAATTTTGAAAGGATTTGTTTCCGTTATGAAAGAAAAAATTATTAACGCATCAATCGAAAGCCTAAGAAGAGAGGGCTTAAAATTTTCGGTCGATGCATTAGCTGAAAAATTAAAAATTTCAAAGAAAACCGTTTACAAATATTTTCCCGATAAGCAGGCCTTGGCTGAGGCAATATATGAAAAATATTATTCCGACGCCATATTTAAGGCTAAGGCTCTTGTTAATGAAGGCACGGATGAGGCACATAGAGAATTGTTGAAAATATACTTTGATTCAAAATATATGACAAGAAACAGTATATTCAACAAATACAAATTAAATCAAATGATTTATGCCTATACTGCAAAAAAATCCGATGAATTGTGGGATGTAATTGCTGAATCATTTTTAAATATTGATACCGATATGGAAAAAAATGCACTGCGTTTTATTGTGGATGGCAGTTTTGAAAAGCTATGCAGCATAGGCGCGTCGCCTGATGATGTTTTCGGAAAGCTGGTGGATTTTTTATGGTAATAGGTTTGCTTCGTGTATTTTCAATTATATGCGTAGCTATAATATGCGGTAAGCTGATTTCAAAGGTGAAGCTTCCTGCCATTCTTGGATGGCTTATTGCAGGAATTGTTTTCGGACCGTATCTTGCAGGAATTGTTACCTTGGATATCACAGGCGCAATGTGGTATAAAATATTAATCAAATTTTTTGAGTGCTTTGCCGGTGTTATGATAGGTCGGGAAATCGTCTTTAAGAAAATTGCAAGCTCGGGAAAGCAAATTATAGGCATTACATTTGTTCAGTCTATCGGAACCTTTATATTTGTTTCTGCCGTATTTTCCGTTGTATTTCTTATTTCGAATATCCCTGTTTATTTAGCTTTTGTATTTGGAGGTATTGCACTTGCAACCGCCCCTGCGCCTGCACTTTCCATAGTAAACGAATATCATACAAGCGGACCTGTTACAAAAACACTTATTCCCCTTGCGGCTATCGACGATATTATAGGAGTAATTGTTTTCTTTACCGTTATCTCTATTGTGGGCGCTGTTAAAGGAAGCTCCTATACTTCACCTCTTGCCGTTATAGGCATAGTACTGCTTCCGTTTGTAATAGGAACGGTAATGGGAATTTGTTGTGCTTTTTTGATAAAGAAAGTAAAAAACAACAAATTAAGGCTTTCTTTAATGGTGGCATTTCTCTGCTTATCGGCGGTATTAGGATTAGTATTTGATAAATTTCTATTTCACTCCTTCAGCTTAAATTATCTGCTGATAGGAATGGCATTCAGCGCAACCGTTGCAAATACTGTTCCTGAAGCCGAGCTTAAGGAAATTATGAAATTGTACAATCCCCTGCTTAATCTTTCGCTTATCATCGTTATTGTAAATCTCGGTATGCCGTTGGATTACCGAATGATCGCGGGAGCCGGATTATTCACCGCTATATATATTATTTCAAGGGCAACAGGTAAAATAGCAGGTGCATATTTAGGCGGAAAAATTACAAAAGCAGAGCCG
>JBJEPH010000049.1:0-3206 GCA_051881135.1 Eubacterium sp. | reverse complement strand
CAACATAATTTCGATTATGTGGTAATGCCTTTACTGCATAATTTCGATTATGTTGCAGGCAAATTTTTTTGCTATAAATTAAACCGTGCGTTTTTGCAAGCAAAGGAGATGATGAAATATGAAAGCTGCGACATATCAGATTGACGAAGAAGGGATTTTAGACAGTACATTCAATTACCTTGTAAAGCATGGACTTGAAAATATTACAATAAGGGAGCTTTGCAAAGGTACGGGAATTGCACAGGGCAGTATTTATTACTGGTTTAGCGGTAAGCAGGATTTAATCTGCGAAGCTGCCGAATACGGACTAAGAAAGGTCGTTGATAAAATATTTTCTTATGTGTTTTCAAATATGAAGAATTTGCGTAAGTTTTTCGATGAATGCCTTTCGGAAATAAACAAGTACAAAAACGAACTGCGGTTTATTTATCAAATGGCGGCAAGTCCTGTTTACGGTGGAAAGATACGAGGCAAAGGGCAAGACTTAAACATCATTTACGATAAGTATGTTGAGATGCTTGCTTTGCGGTTGCAATGCAGCACACAGAAATTAAAGCCGCTTGTGTATCTTTTTATATCGGCAGTTCTTGACTATGTCGTATGGGAGGATACAGAAAACACGCAGATGCAGCTTGAATTTATTTATTCCGTATTTAACGGAACAATAAATACATATAAAGCGAAAGATAATACTGTCAATGTATCGTAAATTTACAGTAAAGGAAGAGAAGTGGATGGATTTATTTGAATATCTGCGGTCAGAAATAGGTTGTACATATATAAGTGATTTGCACACCGGCGAAGCTAATCATCTTGCGAAACAGCTTATAAAAGGAATTGCATTTGAAAAATATACGCTTGCTCAACTTTCGGACGCTGCAAACTATCTATATGGATATGAAAAAGTATTTAACTATGTTGAGGAAGCCAAGGATTTTTTTACAGATAACAGCTGATAATAGCTGACAAACATTCACATTTATTAAGGTAAAAATATATTTACATATATTTTGCAAGAAACAAACAGGAGGTACATAAGTTATGAAATTCAAACCTATGCAGAAAGCGGGAGCGTTAGCGGTTGCTGTATGTCTTGCACTTTCTGCAATGCCTGTCTTTGCGGCAGACACAGACAAAATTGAGGTGATACTTACCGATGTCACCGAAACTGATTTGACAACGCTTTCCGGTGAAGCAAAAATCAAAGTGAGTGTAAAAGGAGCTGCGGGAGATATATCGGAAGCAAATGCAGCGTTTACATTCAGCGGTGACTTGGATTATAAATCCGTTGACTTTTTACAAGGCTCGGACGATTACAGCGCAGGAGATTTCCGGGTAGCTACCGACCGTGCGGAGGCTAATGCCAAAAACGGCTTTTCAGCGGGCTTTATCAGCAGTACACCGATAAAGGCTGATGATGAAACAGAGCTGTTTATCATTACATTTAACGGTGAAGCCGGCAAAAGCGTTACGGTTACGCTTGACAAGGAGCATACATTCCTTACCGTTGAAGGCAAAAAAACAGTGGCTTTAGACAATACGGCTTTATCGGTAACGGCTATTGAAAGCACAAACGAAAGCACAAATGCTTCAGTCAAGCTGACTATGGATAAGGTTCCGAATTTTAACGCAGGAAATGCAGATGGAGTTGTTACTCTTTCCATAACCAATGAAAGAACAAACAATGTTATTAAAACTAAACTGTCCGATGAATACCGGGGCAGCGGAACGACTGCGTCATTTACAGTCGAAAATGCCGTCTTAAAAAATGACACATACACCGTTGAAATATCAGGCAGCGGATATATCCCCTATAAGAAAACGGGAGTAACCTTTGATAAGCCGCTGGAGCTTACGAATGCGGATTTTATTCCGGGTGATGTCAATAATGACGGGAAAATAGATGAAGCCGATAAAACAAAAATCGACGAGATTATTTCTGCAAAAGATTACAGTATAGCGGCTGATTTCAATCGTGACGGATATGTAAACGAAGATGATGCAGCTATTCTCGGTACAGGCGAAACATCGTCAAAGCCTGCGAAAATGTCAAAACCGACCGTAACGGGAGGAAGTAAAAAAATAACCGTTAAATGGAATAAAGCCAGCGACGCAGATGTAACAGGATATACAATAAAATACGGAACAAGCAACACAAATCTTTCAAACACAAAGGATATAGATACGGCTGACACAACAAGCACTGATATCACAGGTCTATTGGCAAATACCACCTACTATGTACAGATTGCCGCAAAAAATTCCGACGGCACAGGTGAGTTTTCCGATACCGCAAGCGCTAAAACCGACACTGATACCACAACCGGCGGCGGTGGTGGCGGTGGTGGCGGAGCCGGTGGAGGCGGCGGCAGCTCATCATCCGGCGGTTCTACCGGCGGAAGCACAGGCGGCGGAGCAATTTATCCAACAACCCCGACAACCCCTGAAAAAGCCGAAACCTTTACCGACCTTGAAAACCACGCATGGGCAAAGGATTCAATCTATGCCTTAAAAGAAAAAGGAATTATCAGCGGCATAAGCGAAACGGAATTTGCACCGGGCAATAACATTAAACGCGGTGATTTTATTCTTATACTTACAAGAATGTTGTCGGTAAACGATGAGTTTACGGAAAACTTTGCTGATGTGCCTGAGAGTGCATACTATTATAGTGCTGTCGGAAGTGCAAAGGCAGCCGGTATTGCAAGCGGTGACGGTGCAAACTTTATGCCGGAAGCAAGTATTACAAGACAGGATTTAATAACACTTGCATATCGTGCCTTCCTTGCAAAAGGATATATTGTAGAAACAGAGGATTATACTGTGCTTGACGCATTTGCAGATAAAGACAACATTTCGGATTATGCAGCAGCTCCGATGGCATCTATGGTAAAGGCAGGAATTATACAAGGCTCGGACGGCAATGTAAGTCCGAAAGGAAACGCAACACGAGCAGAGGTTGCCGTTATGTGCGCAAGACTTTGTGAGTTGATGAAATAATGGAGCTTAGTGATACAGATATATTTTTATGCTGCATAATCGGCTTCCCGATATTGTTCCTCTGCATATTGGGACTTTATCTGAATGTAATCCAACCATTTGTGGAAACAAGAGAATATATAAAGGGAGAAATCAATCGCTCCGATGGCGGAGAATACTATTATTGGAAGCGTGAATTAAGAAATCTGTATATTGAGCATATTCCG
>JBJEPH010000048.1:0-41614 GCA_051881135.1 Eubacterium sp. | reverse complement strand
TTTGACCGCCCTTGCCGATTGCTTTATAATCGGTTATTCTGTGAGTGTATTGCGATTCATCAATATCTGTAAGAAACGGCATAAATTCCGGCCCCATAATAACACAGCTGTATTTTGACGGATTGGTTATGTCGCCGTAAAGGCAGTTGTCACCGCAGTAAACGGTTATGTCGTGAGAGGGGTTAACATAGATTCTTTTTGCATTTGGCACAAATACAAATTCAAGGCTGCCGCAAAAATCAAAATCATTTGTTGTAAAATTACTTAACATCGGTGCATAAAATTCCTTTAGATTTTTGCAGTTGTAAAATGCGTCGCTTCCGCATTTTGTTGCCTTGCCCAAAACAATTTTTTCCGCCATTGCGTTTTCAAAGCATTTTTCCTGATATACACCTTCCTCGCAATCGGGCAGAACTATCGATTTGAAATAGGAATCGGCAAATGCCCTTTGAAACACTCCCTTTACCTTGGGCAATACCAAATCCTGTGTTAACGAAACGCAGTTCTTAAAAGGCTCGTATTGCAGGTATGTTACTTCGGGTATGTAAACGCTTGTCAAATCGGTGCAGTTTTCAAATCCGCTGTAAACCGATTCAAGCTTTGGCATATTCACCGAGGTTATCGGGGTATTGTTAAACGCATAGTATTCCTTTATTGCATTGGGGAAATCGGCTTTTTTAAGCTTAGTGCCCTCAAAGCAAAGATTTTCAAGCTCGGTTACACCATTGGCAACAACAGATTCAACATCCGTACCCCTAAAGGCAGAGTCGCCTATTTTTGTAATTGACTCGGGCATTACAACACTTGTAATACTTTTGTTATAAACAAAGATTTTTTTATTTATTTCTGTCGGTGTGATGCCGTTAATGCTATCGGGAATTACAATATCGGTGTCGCTGCCGAGATAGTTTAGTACCTTGCCATTATTATCAATTACAAAATCGCTTTCATTATTTTTCAAAATGTAATAATCAAGGGTAGTAAACCTGCTGTGAAACGGTGTGCCGGCCTTTGCAAAGGCAACCGCAATTATTCTTGCAGTATCTGTAATCGCAATAGGCTCGCTGTATTTTGTACCGTTTGTTTTGGTAGGCAATGTTCCGTCTGTTGTGTAATAAATATCAACAAGCGTATTAGCACATTTAAGCTCTACACTTATGTCATCACGGTACACACCGCCTTGCAGGTTAGCCGTAACATCCTTACACCTTGTACCGCTGATGATGTTTGAAAAATTAACAATACCCACACCGAACATATAATCGGCTCCGTCTTTCTTGAACGGGGTGGCAGTAGCTATCAATTCCTCCTCCACCTGCTTTGGCGTATAGTTTCTATGCTCCATAAGAACTATTGCGGCTGCACCTGCAACCATAGGTGCGGAAAAGGAGGTTCCGTCAACCATATTGTATCTTCCGTCCATATTTGAGGTATATACCCATTCACCCGGGGCACAAATGTCCGCCTGAAGTCCGTAATTAGAAAACTCACTTGGATTACCTTGCTTGTCAGTTGCCCCTACAACAATAGCGTTTTCCATTCTTTCGGGAGTTCTCCAAATTTCATAGCCTTCATTTCCCGAAGCAATCGTAACCGTTATACCCGCATCTATCAAATTATTTATCTGCTCCTCTAAGGCTTGGTTGGGATTGACCGATATTGAAAAATTGATAATATCAGGCTTTGATGATAGCTGATTTATATATTCACAAGCGGCAATAATGCCTGATGATGTACCCGTTCCGTTTGCTCCCATAACCTTGTAGGCGTGTATCTTTACATTATCCGGGGTGCTTTGTGCTACAACTCCCGCCACCATTGTTCCGTGCCCGTCATTATCAATTTCGTTATTTTTGATAACATCCGGACTGAAATTTGTATTGGTTCTGACAACCCTGTTTTTGAATAATTCGTGGTTGTAATTTATTCCGCTGTCAATTATTGCAACATCAACGGTTGGCTTAATCTTTAATTTGTAGTAATCTACCGTTTCAAGTGCGTCAACGAACTCATATGCCCAATCGTAATTTGTCTCGGATTCGTAACTGCTCGTTTCATACGCAGTTACGGTTGAATCATAATCAACAGTATATCCTGAATTCTCGTACTGAGCTTTGGCTTCCTTGGCTGATTTTTCATCTGCATATTGCAAAAAAGCATAGCCAAAGCCATATACACTGTCAACAGCACCGTATTCATTATTGATGTCATTAGCGTTGACAATTAATCTTGTATAAATAGTTTTATTGTCATCTTGTGCGGAGCTGTCATAATCGTCATATTCAGCACACATTTCGGCGATATCGCTACCCACTGCAAGTACATTTTTCTTGCCCACCTCTTCTGCAATAACTGTATAGCAGGGAGATAATACTGAAATTGAAATTATTATTGATAAAATTAAACTGATATATTTCTTCATAAGTTCTACCTTGTTTTAGTGCCGTTACACAAATGTGTAACGGCACTATGACTACCCATATATTAAGCGAAATGAATCGCATAATATCAAACTGTATTTGATTTTTTGATTATAAGCTCAGGATATGTGTAGGTCAGCTCGCTTGTACCGTTAAACTGCTGAATTATCATATAATCCTTTGCATTGATGTATCCGTCGTGGTTTATATCTACATAGTCGAGGTACGAAACATCGCCCTCCTTGCTTGAAACGATAACTCTGAACAGGGCAACGTCGGCGTCGTCAATCCTTTTATCGCTGTTAAAGTCAACAGCAACAATCTTAATTGCCTCGTTCAATACGATATCCTCGTCCTCAACAACGATAAATACCGTTCGTGTGAAGCCGTAGGCGTATTGAATTTCTGCCATATAGGTACCGCTCTTGATATTAAACGAGAAGTAGCCTTGCTTATTTGTTCTTGCAACAACATTTCCGTTAATCACAATATTTACGCTCTTAAGAGAGGTGTTGCCGTAGGAGTTTGCCTTGCCCGTATCGGCAGTGATATATCCTGATACAGAGTGAATTTCGCAAACAGGGTTATCGCCGGTCGGCTCGGTGTAGCTTGTGTATTGCTCACCGCAGGTTGTGCATTTCAAAACTCTTATGCCTGCAGTTGTTGCCGTTTCCTCAATATAGCCTACCTGTGAATATTTGTGTCCCTGTGCGGTTATATGCTTTTCGTCAAGCACCTGACTGCAATATTCGCAAACGCCTATCATATATCCGTCGGTTTCGCAGTCGCCTGTATATACGCTCAGCCATTCTATTTCACCGTGTCCGTCCGTGCAGTAGCCGAGATATCCTGCAAGAATGTCCATAGCTGCTGCGCAATCATCGAAGAATGCCTCCTCATCGGAGTATGCCGAAAACTGAAGACCGTAGGTTCTTGCAAACGCATGAGCAGGGGAGCCCACCAATGTTTTTACGGTAACATTATTTGAGCCCTTAAAGCAATTGTATCCTACCGTAGCGTTCCAGATATACACTTCCTTTAATCCGGGGATAAATGCGAATGCGCCGGAGGCTATTGTTTCAACGCTTTCGGGAACAACCATACTCACAAGCGAGGTACAGCCGTTAAAGCAGTTAAGACCGATTTCGTTTAATCCGTCGGGAAGTATAACGCTCGCAAGCTGTGTGCAGTTTCTGAACGCGTCGTGCTCGATGGTTTGACAGGGATACGGAATATATGCCGTTTTTATCTTTTCGCATCCTTCAAATGCCGAAGCGCCTATGGTGTTTATGGTTTCGGGGAAGCGAACGCTCTTTAGCTCCTTCGCATTATAGAATGCCTTTTCGCCTATCCTTGTAACACCGTCGGGGATACGAACAACATTTATGTTTGAAAGCATAAACGCCTTGTCGCCGATGGCTGTTGTGCCCTGCTTGATATCCACTGTTGTCATACTGTGAGGAACAAATACTAATTCGTTGTCCTTGGAATACAGACAGTTTTTATATACATAGTAGTTTTCGCAGCTTTCCGAAATATGAATGGTTTCAAGGTTTTCAATATATACAATTTCCTTAAAGCCGTTAAAGCTTTCACCTACCGTAACAGAGCTTACATTGATATTTTCCAAGCCGTGCAGGTTTGCCGTAACAACATTGTCCGCATATTCTACATCAATACCGCTTGTGGAAATACCCGTATTTTCAAAGGCTCTTGCATAGATTGTAAATATATCGCTTGAAACAACAATTTTGTCGCAGAACGGAATATTTGCAAACGCTCTGTCAAGAATTTTGTTTACACTCGTTCCAAGATTAATTGATACAACATTCAAGCATTCGTAAAACGCTTGCTCCTCAATTGTAACAACGGTGTCGGGGATATTGATAACCTCGAGGTTAGGACATTGCATAAACGCCTTTTCACCAATTGTTGTTGCTTCACCGAGGTCAACATATCTTAACGACTTAGAACCCTTAAAGCACTCAACCGGAATTCTTTTGATTCCCTTGCCGAATGTTACCGAGCTGATGGAGGTACAGCCCACAAACGGACGGTTCGGAAGATATGTAACAGAATCGGGAATATTCAAGCTTACAAGCCTGTTGCAATCCTTGAATGCTGTATCATATATTTCTGTTAATGTGTTTGGAAGCACAACATTTTTAGGGTTAATCTGTGCCATTGCCGTTCCGAGCGTTGTAGCACCGTCAAGTATTACCAGCTTATCAACGCTGAGCCTCTCGGTAAAGGGAGTACCGTCCATATTCATAAACTGTCTGCCGTTAACCGTGCCTGCGCCGGAAATATAGAAGGAGTTTTGCTTTTCGTAGTAGTACCATTTAAACGAGGTGCTTGCGTCGTATTTTTCTCCCGTTGCCGTGTTTGTGATATAGCCCTCGTATGTGGCGTCGCTTCCGTCCATTACAAACTTAATTCCCGTTTTTTCACAGTACTCTAAGAAGCCTGAGTTAATAACTGCATAAACGGTGGTGCCGCTGTATTTTACACCGCTGTCGCTAAAGCCGAATGCATTGTTTGCAGGCTCATTTTCATCAAGAAAGATGTCTGCATTTTCGCATTTTGCATAGATGTTTTTCAGCGCTGAGGACATAAGCGACTGTTTGCCGATATATTTTACATTTTTAGGAATGTTGAGTTGTGTAATGCAGGAATACTGAAAAGCGCCATCGTCAATTTTTTCAAGGCTTTCCGGCAGGGTAACGGCGGTTAATTTTACATTTTGATAAAATGCATATGCGCCGATTTCCTTAATGCTGTCGGAGAGGGTAACGCTGTTTAAATAACTGCATTTATAGAAGCAGTAATCACCTATTTTGCTGACACCGTTTCCGAATTCCACTGTTTTCAGCGACGGATTATTGCCAAAGCAATAGTCGCCGAGGGTAAGGCTTCCGTCAGGCAGTGTAAGATTTTGAATATTTGTATTATAAAATGCGTAGCTGCCTATATGTAAATCGTCAACATCACCGTTAAAGCTTATGCTTATGACAGGCAAGCCGTTAAAGGCGTTGTCCTCAATTTTTTTCAATGTGCTCGGAAGCACAAGGTTGTAGCTTCTTGAGATAAAGGTTGTAAGGTTTGCGGGAATTTCCGTAATACCCTCGTCAAAGCGGATGGTTGACGGCTTTTTTGTTTCCATTACATTATGGAAGCTTGTTGGAAATCCGGAGCCGTTTTTCAGCGTATCCGTAAATGCACCGGAGCCGGTGATGATGAATGTGTTTGATGTGCTTGCATAATACCATTCGCCGTTATCCCAGGTACCGCGAAGGTCATTAGGATTTGCAAGACCGCCATCCTCATCTGACGGAACCAAGCCCATAGTTTCAAACGCATAGCCATAATTTTTTGCAAAGGCTTCCGCCGTTGAAGCCGTGTAGCCGATAACCTTCAGGCTTCCCGAGCCGTTAAACGGATTGTTTGTAATAACCGTATAAGGATTTTCAAAAAGAACTCTTTGTATATTACTGCAATCAACAAAGCAGTCGTCAAGCAGTGTTGAAATGTTCTTTGTTAATTCGACGCCCTCGAGCGAGGTACAGCCTGCAAAGCATCTCTTAGGTATCGTGTTAAGCAAAGTATTAAAGTAAAAATTAATAACTCCCTGAAGTGATGCGCAGTTCTCAAACGCACTCGTATTAATAGTTTGAAGCTGTTCGCACGCTGTAAAATTGAAATCCTCCAATGACGAGCACTCGGCAAACGCGCCTGTTCCTATGGTTTGCAGTGCTGTCGGAACGGTGATTTCTCTTAGCGCCGTACAGCCCTGAAATGCATAGTTGCCTATTTTTGTAATTGTATCGGGCAATGTAACCGATGTAAGATTTTTACAATTGTAAAAGCAGTAGGAGGAAATTGCCGTCATTTCGCAGTCGTCGGGAAGGACAACACTTTCAATACCTGTTCCGCTGAACGCCTGTGAATCAATTTTAAAAATAAAGTCGCCGAATTGAGAAAATTTTGCATTTGAACAGCCATAGAAGCAGTTTGAACCGAAGGTGTCTATACTGCCTAAATTTACATATTCGAGCTTTTCACAAAATCTGAATGAGCTTGAGCCAAGCTCCTCTATCCTGGAGCCTTCAAAATTTAACTCCTTAACAGCGGAGTATTCAAATGCACAGGTGGATATTGTGCTTACGCTTGTTTGCGAAAAATCTATGCTGTCAAATCCTCTGGTGTGAGCAAAAGCGTTTGTGCCTATGGATGTAGTGTTACCAAAATTAATTTCGCCGATTCTTGCATAATTGAATGCGTTTGACGGAACGGCACATGCCTGATTAAGCGTAACCTTGTCGAAATTCCCGTATTCAAAAGCATTTGCCTTTATAGTAGTAACATTGCTTGTAAGGCTCAAATGGGGCATTTGCGTGTGTGAAAACGCCTGCTCGCAGATGATGCTTGTTTTTCCAAGCGACATTGACTGTATGCTTGAGTATGAAAAAGCATTATTGCCTATTATTGCCACGCCTTCAGGCAAAATCAATTCCTGAATGACCGAGCTTTCAAAGCAACCCTCGGGTATTGCCCTGTTAGTGAATCCGTCTAAATTATTTGTGGCAAGCTTAACATTTTTCATATTAATTTTTTCTAATGAGGTACAGCCCGCAAACGCGAATGCTCCAAGCTCCAATCCGGCTGCATTGCTTGTGGCCGCAAAGCTTACATTTGTCAAATCATAACAACTGTCAAATGCAAATTCGCCGATATGGTCGATTTTGCTTGAAAATGTAAATTCCTTAATCCTTGAATAGCAGAAAGCAAAATCACCAATATAATGGATATTCGGTGTAAGATTGAACTCCTCGATATCCGATTCCAGAAACATTTCGTCCGGAATTTCAGCCAGAGGGCTCTGCGGATTAACGATAACGGTCTTTAATCCGGGATATTTGTCCCTGCTCAGACAAAGACTGTTTATTGTGCTTAGCTTGTCGTTGAAGATAAGCCTTGAGAAGCTTCCGTTGAACATTATTTCCGTGTTATCTCCGTCGTACAGAGGAAGCTTGCCCTCGTCCGTACCCGTTAATGTTACGGAGTTTACATACATCGTGTCCGTTTCGGCGTTGTAGCTCCATGTGCAGATGTCGTTCTCACCGCTTGTAAGCAGCTCCTCTGCAAATGCAGACATCGGAAACGAGCTTATTATCATCATTATTGCTATCAGGATAGCTGCATATTTTTTTAAGCTTTTCATAATTTTCTATCCTTTCTATAATTCCTCTTCCGGCAAAATTATTGCGCCGTTTTCATCCAAGGTTACATGGGTGATGTTGTTATCTACGGCATAATAGTACATTGATGTGCCGATAACAACAACCATAGTTAATCTGCTCGAACGGTAGAATGCGTTTGAGCCTACGCTCGTCACATTTTCGCCGCCCTTAACGCTTCTGATTTTTGCCGAATAAAAGGCATATGTTCCTATGCTTTCAAGACTCTTGGGCAAAACCAAATCGGTAAAGTTAGTGCTCATAAACGCATACTCGCCTATGCGCTTAACGCCCTCCTCTATTGTCAGCTTGGTTATATGTGCACCCTGGAAAGCACAGAAGGGAACCTCGCTGATGGAAGAAGGAATATTTACCTCGGTAAGCTTGTAGCAATACTGGAATGCGGCGTCGCCGATGTATTTTATGCTCTCGCTGAGCTTGCCGAAATCAATCATTTTGCAGTATGCAAAGGCAATATTGCCTGCGTGTTCCAATTTTGGCAGGTTGCTGTCAAGCTCAAGCTTTTCATCCTCGTAAAAGCCTGCCTCCTCAACCCTTGTGATGTTTGCCGTGCCCGTTACGGAGGTAAGCTCGGGGCATTCGTTAAAGGCGTTTCGGCCTATAACCGTTACGTCCCTGCCAAGCTCTACGGCTTCGAGCAAGGGACATTCGTTACACAGATAATCGGGTACCTTGCCAATGCCGTCAGGAATTGTTAAGCTTTTAATGCTTGTTTTTTCGTATGCATTTTCACCGATATACGACAGATTGTATGCATATATTGCGTCCTGAAGCTTTGCGCAATCCTTATAGGCGTTGCTTCCTATATAGGTAACGCAGGGCGTGATGGAGTTTTCAAGCTCTGCCGAGCCGCAAAATGCGTTGTCGAATATCTTTTTAACGGTGTTTGATGCAAAATATGTTATATTGCTGTTTTTAAATACACCGTTTCCGATAGCATAAACATCGTTTTCGTCTATTTGGTCAAGAACAATGCTTTGGGCACTGCCCTTATATTTTATAATGTATGCGCCCTTGTCTGTCAGATAATAATCAAAGTCCTCGTTGGAGCACAGCTCGGCTCCTCTCGTATCATCGTCAGGTCTTACGCTTATCATTATTACAATAGTGCATTTGTTATATGTTATTCTTAATTCAAAGTCACCGGCTTTTGTTGTGTCAACATTTCTTGTGTGCGCCGTGTCCTCGATATCAAGCTCCTTACTGCTTCCGTCAGAGTAAACGGCATACAGCTTCAATCCGGAATAATCTATTTTTTCGTTATAGATATAGTCCTTTTTCATATTAGAGGAATCTGCACGCAGTCCGGCAAAGACAATCGGCTTCTCCGTGTCGTCCCTTCCCGGACGGTCAGGCTCTGTTACCGCCGTTGCCTCCTCCGTGCTGTCGCGTTTTGTCGTAGGCTCCTGCGTTGGAGCTTCGGGAACAGTTACGGGGATATTCTCCGGCTTTTCTGTTTGCGTAGTTTCTTCAATATGCTTATGCGTTGTATGCTCGTTATGCTTTGTTGTTGGATGATGAGGCTTTTTCCTGTCCTCAGGGACGGTATGTGCCGTCGATTTTTCCGCAACATCCTTTTCCTTTGGATTAGGTAGGGAGTTATTTGCATTATTAGGAGCCGTTGTTTTCTCTCGGTTATCCTTAACGAAATCGGAATCCTTAATTACGCCCCATTCCACAAGCTGATCGTGGATGGCTTCTCCGACCTCGCCGAGAATATTAACATCGGTTACCGCACACACACAGGCATTAACCGTAAAGGTGCTTCCTGCAATTACGGCGGCAACAACTGCTGCTCTTGCAAACACATTCAGCCGTTTCCAGCCGCTGTGCTTATGGTTGATAATGCTTAAAAATTTATCACTGCTTACTAAAGGAATAAGGGCGTTAAACTTATCGTTTTCTGCCTGCTCTATTTTTATCAGCAAATCAACACATTCGTCTATAAGCGCTGTGTCCATTTGGCTGACATCCTTTTGAAGCTCTGCATCAATTACATTATTTATCATCAAAGCAATATCTTCGCTTTGAAGGTTTGTTAAAACCTTGCTATTGATGTTAATATTAGCCATAGCTTTCTCCCTTTCCGAAAAATTCAGGGATTAGGCTTTAAAAAATTCTTCTCCCAAAATTTCTCTGATTTTATTTCTCATACGCTCCATTCTTGCGTATGTTGCCTTCAGGCTTAAGCCTGTTTCCTCGGCAATTTCCTTGATGTCCAAATCATCAACATATCTCAGTCTAAAGATTTCTGCGTCCGTATCATTAAGTGCAGCGCTTATTTGTCTGGAGTATTCTTCAAATGTTAACCTGTCGTCGATGTCCTCGGCTTGTGACGGAATATGTATAATCTCTTCAACGCTTACCTGTTCGCTTTGCTTCTGATTTTTACGGATTTGCTTTAATACAAAATTGTTAGCCGTTTTAAACAGAAATGCCTGAACAAATTCTATTTCTTCGTTTTCAAGATATTTGTTATATAAAACGATAAACGCTTCCTGAACACAATCGTCAACGCTGCTTCTGTCATTTGGCAGTCTTGAAAGACAAAATCTGTAAATGCTTGTGTAATATCTTTCATACGCCTGCTTTAACAGCTCGTCGGCTTTGCTTTTGTCAACATTTTTTCCGGACAAATCTACTGCACCTCCCTTCATCATATTGACCGTTTTTTCAGGTCCTTCATTTGTATGTACCGCGGGAATTTGAAAATTCTACATAAATTTCAAAATTTTTCAAATTTTTTTGTTACTTTTCCGATTTTTGCAAACTAATTTTAATTATATACCATTATATAGCAGAATGCTACTGCTTTACTGATAATAATTTTTGTAAAAATCTTGGCTATTATTATTGAAATGTTATCTATAAGGGTATATAATAATATAGACTATAATGAGTAATTATGTCCAAATGCGGATTTTGCTAAAAGAAAAGAGAATTTTATGAACAATTTTTTAGATAAGGATTTCCTTTTGGATACGGAATGTGCAAGAAAGCTTTTTCACGAATATGCCGAAAATATGCCTATTTGCGACTACCATTGCCATTTGAGCCCGAAGGAAATTTTTGAAAACAAGCAGCCGAGCGACATCTCACAGCTTTGGCTGTCCGGCGACCATTACAAGTGGCGCGCTATGCGAAGCGCAGGCGTTGATGAACGCTATTGCACGGGTGACGCGACGGGCGAGGAAAAATTTATAAAATTCGGTGAAGCGTTGCAGTATTGCATAGGCAATCCGCTTTATCATTGGGCACATATAGAGCTTCAAAGATATTTCGGCATTGACACTCCCCTAAATGCAAAAACTGCGAGGGACATTTACGCAAGGGCAAACAAGGCTATTGCAGACGGCGATTTCAGACCGCAGAGTCTTATTATGAAATCAAATGTTAAGGTTATATGCACAACCGACGACCCTATCGACAGCCTTGAATATCATAAAAAATTAAAGGATGTACAGGGCTTCGACTGTAAGGTTTATCCGTCGTTCAGACCTGACAAAGCGCTTAACATTCATCTCGACGGCTTTGCAGATTATATCAATCAGCTAAGCAAGGCTTCGGGTGTTGAAATCAAGTCGTATAAGGATGTCATAAAGGCGCTTTTGATTAGATGCGACTATTTCGACGAGGTTGGCTGTAAGGTATCCGACCAGGCTTTCGACTATGTTCCGTTTGATGTTGCCTGCGATGATGAAATAGAAAGGGTATTTGCCGACGCTATGGCAGGCAGCATACCAACACAGGCAGAGGGTGACAAATACAGAACTGCCGTTTTGACGGCTCTCGGCGAAAAATACCACGAGCTTGGCTGGACTATGGAAATCCATATCGGCGCTATGCGTAACAATTCTACAAGAATGTTCAAAAGGCTCGGTGCCGACACAGGCTTCGACTCTGTCGGCGATTGCGAAATTGCCTACACCCTGTCAAGATTTTTGGATGCTCTCGATGTAAAGGAAAAGCTGCCGAAAACCATTTTGTTTAACCTAAACGATAAGGACAATACAGTGCTTGCCACTATGCTCGGCAATTTTCAGGGCACGGAGGCGGAAAGCAAAATTCAGTTTGGACCGGCGTGGTGGTTTTTGGACACAATGGACGGTATGACCAACCAAATGAAATCGCTCGGCAATCTCGGCGTTTTGGGCAAATTTGTGGGTATGGAAACCGATTCCCGTTCGTTTACCTCATACGGCAGGCACGAATATTTCAGAAGAATTATGTGCCGCCTTATAGGCAGATGGGTTGAGGATGGCTGGTATGCCTATGATGAGGATATATTAAAGGAAATAATTTGCGGCATTAGCTATAATAATGCAATTAAATATTTTGAATTTGACTAATTGGAGGAACCGTAATGAATCTTAATTTAAGACCGAAAGAGGAATGTACCTTTGACGAAATTTCTCTTGGCGAAATTATGCTTCGTTTAGACCCCGGAGAGGGAAGAATTAAAACTGCCCGTTCGTTCAGAGCGTGGGAGGGCGGCGGCGAATATAATGTAGCCCGCGGACTGCGCCGTTGCTTCGGTATGAAAACAAGCGTTGTAACTGCCTTTGCGGAAAACGAAATAGGCTATCTTATGGAGGATTTAATTCTTCAGGGGGGCGTTGACACCTCGTTAATCAAATGGATGCCCTTTGACGGTATCGGCAGAACCGTAAGAAACGGCATCAATTTCACGGAGCGCGGCTTTGGTATTCGCGGTGCAGTTGGAGCCTCCGACAGAGGAAACACAGCCGCTTCAAAGCTTAAGGTCGGCGATATCGATTGGGATTACATCTTCGGTACGCTCGGCGTTCGCTGGCTTCACACAGGCGGTATATATGCCGCTCTTTCCGAATCTGCCGCAGAGGTGGTAATTGAGGCAGTTAAAAAGGCAAAGGAATACGGAACAATAGTGTCCTACGACCTTAACTACCGTCCGTCATTATGGAAGGATATCGGCGGACAGGCAAAGGCGCAGGAGGTCAACAGAGAAATTGCAAAATATGTTGATGTTATGATAGGCAACGAGGAGGATTTTACAGCCTCTCTCGGCTTTGAGGTTGAGGGCAACGACGCCGACCTAAAGGAGCTTAATATGGACGGCTACTATAAGATGATTCAAACCGTTACAAAGGCTTATCCAAACTTCAAGGTTATTGCAACAACCCTGCGTACCGTAAAAACGGCCACGGTAAACGACTGGAAGGCTATCTGCTGGGCAGACGGCAAAATTTATAATTCAATAGAATTTCCTGCTCTTGAAATTCTTGACAGAGTGGGCGGCGGCGACAGCTTTGCCTCGGGTCTTATCTACGGTCTTATGACCTTTGAGGACGCACAAAAGGCTGTAAACTACGGTGTTGTTCACGGTGCACTTGCTATGACAACTCCGGGCGACACCTCGATGGCTTCGCTTAAAGAGGTTGAGTCCAAGGTAAACGGCGGTTCTTCAAGAGTAGTCAGATAAATTAAGTCATTACAGACATATAGGAGATATAATTATGGCAAACAAAATTGAAACCCTTGCAAAAATTCAGGAGGTAGGTATTGTTGCCGTTGTTCGTGCAACATCTATCGAGCAGGCTGAAAAAATTACCGATGCGTGTATCGCAGGCGGTGTAGCCGCTATCGAGTTAACCTTTACGGTTCCTCACGCAGATAAGCTTATCGAGGCTATGCGTGCAAAGTATTCCTCGGGCGAAATCATTATCGGCGCAGGCACGGTTATGGATGCCGCAACTGCGAGAATTGCTATTCTTGCCGGCGCGGAGTATATCGTTTCTCCGTATTTCGACCCCGAAACAGTTAGATGCTGTAACCGTTACGGTATTCCGTCAATGCCGGGCATTTACACTCCTACCGAGGCTGTTCAGGCTATGGAATGCGGCGCCGATGTATTAAAGGTATTCCCCGGTGATATTGCTACTCCTGCATTCATTAAGGATATTCACGGTCCTATTCCAAACGCAGTTATGATGCCGTCGGGCGGTGTTGATGTGGATAATGTTAAGGACTGGATTAAGGCAGGCGCTGTTGCCTGCGGCGCAGGCTCGTCACTTATTGCAGGCGCAAAGACAGGCGACTACGATAAGATTACCGAAACAGGTAAGCTCTTTGTTCAAAGAATTAAGGAAGCCAGAGCTGAAATGGCTGCAAAATAATTATTGTAATTTAATTTGAAAGGTAAAATAATATGGAAAAGCTAAAGTATTTTGTAAACGGTGAGTTCAAGGACTCACAGGCAGAGGTTTGGTACGACCTTCACAATCCGTCAACAGGCGAAGTAACAGGTCAGGCTCCTTGCTGTACAAATGATGAGGTTTTAGAGGCAATCGAAGCCGCAAAGGCCGCTTATCCTGCTTGGAGAAACACTCCTGCAAGAAAGAGAGCAGGCATTCTGTTTAAGGTCAGAGAGCTTCTCATTGCTCATCAGGATGAGCTTACTCAAATTGTATGCGAGGAAAACGGCAAAACCTGGTCGGAGGCTGCCGGTGATGTCGGTAAGGCTATCGAGGGTACAGAGCTTGCAACTCAGGCTCCTTCGCTTATGATGGGCGAAAGTCTTATGGACGCTTCAACAGGCTTTGACACCGTTAAGTACCGTGAGGCTATGGGCGTATTTGCCGGCATAGTTCCCGTAAACTTCCCTGCAATGATTCCGTTTGGTTGGATGGTTCCCGTATGTATTGCATGCGGTAACACAATCGTGCTCAAGGCGGCTTCACTTACCCCGAAAACAGCCATGAGAATTGCCGAGCTTTATGTTGAGGCAGGCGTTCCTGCAGGCGTTGTAAATATCGTAACCTGCTCAAGAAATGAAATTAACACAATTCTTGACCATCCCGATGTTAAGGGAATTACATTTGTAGGCTCAACACCCGTTGGACTTAAAATTTATCAGAGAGCCGCCGCTTCAGGCAAGAGATGTCAGGCTTTGTGCCAGGCTAAAAACCACGCTCTTGTGCTTGAGGACTGTGCTTTGGAAAGAACAGTTGCAGGAGTTATCAATTCTGCATTCGGCTGCGGCGGACAAAGATGTATGGCTCTGTCCTGCTGTGTTGTTCAGGATTCCATCGCCGACAAATTTGTTGCAGAGCTTAAAAAGCAATGTGCAAGCATAAACTGCGGTCCTGCTTGGGACGAATCAACCCGTCTTGGCCCTATTACATATGAAAAGCACTATCACGAGGTTCTTGCCGATATCGAAAAGGGTATCAAGGAGGGCGCAACTCTTGTTGTTGACGGACGCAAGCCCGAGCTTCCTGCAGGCTACGAAAACGGCTACTTTGTAGGCCCGACCGTATTTGATAATGTAACCGAGGATATGACCATCGGACGCGACGAGGTTTTCGGTCCTGTTCTTTGCATTAAGAGAGTTAAGAGCTTTGAGGAAGGTCTTGAGCTGATGAACAACAATCCGTATGCAAACGGCTCGGTTATCTATACACAAAGCGGCTATTATGCCCGTCAGTTTGCAAGATATACCGACGGCGGTCAGGTTGGTATCAATGTAGGTATTCCCGTACCGGTTGGCTTCATTCCGTTCTCCGGACATAAGCAATCCTTCTTCGGCGATCTTCACTGTCTCGGTAAGGACGCATATCGCTTCTTCACAGAAAGCAAGTCAGTAACTCAGCACTGGTTTGACGAGGAGGAAATGAAGGCAAAAGAGGTTGACACCTGGGACGGTCTTCTGTAAACCTATTTTACGAATGGTAGTATAAACACTGATATATTTCAATATCAAACCTTGTCCCTTGTCGCAATACCAAAATGACATACACAAAAGCCTTGGAATTAATCCAAGGCTTTTGCTCATTATGATACTACCATATGTCCGTTGCTATCAAAACCGATATTCACACTTGCACTTTCTGTTGTGCCATCATTATACTCAAGTGTAAAAGTGATTTTATCCTTGATAGATGTTACATCAAAATCCTTAGAGTATTTATCATTATAATCAGAAATACATTCTTCCATAAATACCCATTCGCAAGTATAACCATATTTGTTAAATTCTTCTTGGCTTTGTCGCAACTCATCACCGGTAAGCGTGAATTTATGTTTAATAAAAGGATATGGACTATTTTTATCAACTGTTTCTTCAGTTTGTGCTTCAATCAAGTCTAATGTTCCGGACCATTCAAATTGCAGAAATGCATCTTCACTTTCATTTTCAACAGTGAATGACTTTACATTTTCATAATTTGTTTTATTTGTAGCAAAGAAACCTGCACCAGTTGTGTATAGTTTTGATGTAACTATACCTTTACCGTCATATAAATCGTAACAACCCACACCTGTTAGTGATGCGGAATCGTTATTTTTAGCAAGTTTTTCAAAGACTTCACGATTTTCTTCGTAGTCCTTGTCAGCTTTTGCTCTTTGCTCCCTGCATTTTTCTTCATCATCTGCAGGAGCAAAATATAAGCTCTTGCATACGGATTGCTTTGTGCCACTCTCAATTTTCATAAACTCATCTGCATATGCAACCATAACGCCTAACGGTTGATTTGCTTTGTTGTTTTGAACGATTGCGTTTGTGCCAAATCCACCACCAATAAGAAGTGCAAATGCTAATGCTGCTGATACTAATCTTTTAAAGGTTAAACCTTTGTTTGCTTTTTTGTTGTCAATTGTCATAGCGAAAATCCTTTCCGAACATTCGTCAGATGGACGAATATTTGAAAAAGTGTTTTTAACATTCTCTTTATTCTTCATATATCCATTCATCTCCTAACCTTTGTTTTAGCTTTTCCCTCGAACGCTTTAATAATGATTTTATTGTAGATTCATTTATGCCGGTTACAGATGATATTTCTTTAGTTGGCAAATCATTGTAATAAAACAGTATTATAACAAGTCGTTCTTTTTTGTTTAGTGATAAAATGGCATTGTACAGGTCTAAATTGAAATAGCTATCAAATGTTGAAAGGTCGTATTCATCCTCAAGCGATTTGTGTTTTCTGAAAGGTAGTGCAAAAACATTCTTGCAATCGTTGATACAAACCCTTGTCAGCCATTTGTCCATATGCTCATTGCTTTCAAAGCTCTTGTTATATTTCCACAATTTTAAAAATGTGTTTTGCAAAGCATCTTCTGCGTCATCCTTGTTTTGAAGATATGAAAAAGCAATAACATATAAACGCTGACTATTGCGTTTAACCGCTTCAATAAAAACATCGTTCGTCATTTCATCACCTCCTCTTGAAAGGTCCTTTCAATATCATAACAAATGAGGCAGTTAAAAAGTTGCAAAAATTTTTAATTGACAAATTATATTGCCTCATAATCATCTTAAAAGCAAAATAAAAAAGCAGTCGTTTCGACTGCTTTTTATTGTGGTGACCCGGACGGGAATTGAACCCGTGTTACCGCCGTGAAAGGGCGGTGTCTTAACCTCTTGACCACCGGGCCGTTGGTGGCTTTAACTGGATTCGAACCAGTGACACCGCGGGTATGAACCGCGTGCTCTAGCCAACTGAGCTATAAAGCCAAATTCACCAGCAAGCAAGATTATATACTATAAACACAACCGTGTCAAGTGTTTTTTTAACATTTTATTAATTAACATACATATGTTTGACTTTAGCTCATTTTGGTGGTAGTATATAAAAAATTATATATTAGTTTAGTATGATATAGGTAAGATATGGAAAAGCTATCAAAAAAACAAAAGGAATGTCTTGATTTCATCAAGGAAACAATAGAAGAAAAGGGCTTTGCCCCTACGGTTAGAGAAATTGAAGCGGCGCTCGGCTATCTTTCGCCGTCCTCTGCGCAGTATATCGTAAATCAGCTTATTGACGCAGGATATATCGAGCGCGACCCGCAGAGAAAGCGTACACTGCGCCTTAAGTCGCACGAAACCAAGGCGTACCATGTTCCGCTTGTGGGCACGGTTACGGCGGGTCAGCCGATTTTGGCGGTTGAAAGCATAGAGGATTATATACCGCTTCCGGTAAAGAATAAGGGCAAAAATAAATTTGCGCTTCGCGTCAAGGGCGACAGCATGATAAATGCGGCAATTCTTGACGGCGATATTGTTATTGTGGATAAAACCCCGGTTGCAAATAACGGAGAAATCGTTGTTGCTCTGGTAGGTGACGAAGCAACTGTCAAGAGGTTTTACAAGGAAAACGGTCATTTTAGGCTTCAGCCCGAAAACGATGATTATGAGCCCATTATTGTTGATGAGCTTGCCGTTTTGGGAAGAGTTGAAATGGTAATAAGAAATTTATAATTTAGGAGTTTTATATATGAGCTGTAATCATGATTGCTCAAGCTGTAAAAGCGATTGCGCAGACAGAAAGCAGGAAAGCTTTTTAAAGCCGATGAACGAGCACTCGAATATTAAAAAGGTTATCGGAGTTGTATCCGGTAAAGGCGGTGTGGGTAAAAGCTTAGTTACCTGTATGCTCGCGTCAAAATGTCAAAAGGCGGGCTTAAAGGTCGGCATACTTGATGCGGATATTACAGGACCGTCGGTTCCGAAATCCTTCGGCATCACCTCACGCGCTATGCAGGACGAAACAGGTCTGTTGCCCACGGTTACAAAAACAGGCATTAAAATTATGAGCATCAATCTTCTTTTAGAGGATGTTAATTCGCCTGTTATTTGGAGAGGTCCCGTTATCAGCGGTGTTATTCAGCAGTTTTGGACAGATGTCAACTGGGGCGAGCTGGATTATCTGTTTGTGGATATGCCTCCGGGAACGGGCGATGTTGCCCTAACTGTTTTTCAATCGCTTCCCGTTGACGGAATTATTATCGTATCCACTCCGCAGGATTTGGTTAAAATGATAGTTAACAAGGCGGTTAATATGGCTCGTATGATGAATGTTCCCGTTGTGGGACTCATCGAAAATATGAGCTATTTTGAATGTCCCGACTGTAAAAAGAAAATCAACATTTTCGGCGAGTCGAAGATTGACGAAACGGCAGAGGAGATCGGAGTTCCCGTTCTTGCAAAGCTTCCCGTAAATCCTGAGATTACAAGTCAAATAGACGCAGGAAATGCCGAGGATGTTGAATTAAAGGAAATCGACCCCGTAATTAATATTTTCAAATAATAAGTAGGAGATTAGTGTGAAAAATCACACTAATCCGATTGTATATTCAGTTGCGGTACCCAAAATTCCAATAGGAATTTTGACCGCTGCCAGTTCTTTTTGCTTCCCTTATCTCGCACTGCGAGCGGTCGCAAACGAACCATCAAAATTTGCCGATGGCATAATTTTGATATGACTAAATTCCCATTATACGCCTTATCCGGCTACAATAAGGTGTTAGGAATTTTTATAAAATATTTGTAGCCGGAAAGGCTATGGGAATTATTATGCCAAAGAGAGAGGATTATATTTCCTGGGATGAATATTTTATGGGCGTATCCCTGCTTTCGTCTATGCGAAGCAAGGACCCGTCAACCCAGGTAGGCGCCTGCATTGTAAGCGACGACAACAAAATTATGGCTGTCGGCTATAACGGCTTCCCGAGGGGCTGCAGTGATGACGATTTTCCGTGGGAGCGCAGTGCTCAAAGCACAAACGAAACAAAGTATCCTTTTGTTTGCCACGCAGAGCTAAACGCAATTTTAAACGCAGGCGGTCAAAGCCTTAAGGGCGCACGAATTTTTGTTGCGCTTTTCCCCTGCAACGAATGTGCCAAGGCAATCATTCAAAGCGGAATAAGCGAGGTTATTTACATATCCGATAAATATGCAAACACCGAGGGCACCCTTGCAAGCAAAAAAATGCTTAATGCGGCAGGTGTTAAGCTAACTCATTTTTCAAGCAAAAAAAGACTCAGCATAGATTTTAACGAGGACACAATTTAAGGATATGAAAAAACAGATTGATATTTACGATTTTGACAAAACCATTGTGCCCTTTGACAGTGGCTCGCTCTTTTCACTGTATTGCTTTGCGAGATATCCGTGGTGCATAGTTGTTTTGCCGATAATCGCCGTTTCGATGATTTTAATGCTTTTAAAAATTATCAGCTTTACGGATTTTAAAAAAACCTGTTTTATGTATGTGCCTTTAATTCCGCTCAAAAAGGCGGTTAAATCGTTTTGGGATAAGCACGAAAAGGAAGTAAATCCCTGGTTTTACGACAGAAAAAGGTATGCTGTTGTTATCAGCGCATCACCCGATTTTCTTTTGGAGGATATCAGTCAAAGGCTTGGCTTTGATACCTTGATATGCACAAGGCACGGTAAAAACGGCATAATTATAGGCGAAAATTGCCGTGACGAAGAAAAGGTTCGCCGACTGTACGAGATTTTCAACAGGGACGAAATCGAGGTTATGGATGTGTATTCCGACTCAATTCGTCACGATAGACCCATTTTTTCTCTTGCAACCGATAAATGCTATCATATTGTTAAAGGAGAAAAGATACCCTTTGAATACAGCGAAAAATATAAGGAAGATTAATTAATGAAAGTGTATCTTAGAATTGTTGTGGTTGTTCTTACTGCCATAGCTATATCGTTCGGTATGTATTTTGTTTCCGATTCGAATTCAAGAAAAAACGAAAATGCTCGCAGTAATACTACTGTAACAAAAGCAGCCGTTACGGAAAAGCTTGATGACCGAATTCTTCTTGCAGAAGCAAAGAAGGAAGATTACCATCTTTACAAGCAGGGCGATTTGGTTGTTCTTGTTCATGAGGGAAAGGACTACACCTTTGAAAACTGGAGCAAGTATATTGATTTGGAAAAGCCTCAAATTGTTATAGATAATATCGACAAGGACCCGGAAAAAGAAATCCTGATAAAAATGGTGGGAGATGTCGTTGAAAAAACAGGCGAAAGAATTTACGACATCTATGTTCTTAACGAGGCGCAAGATGAAAAAACAAACGAGAAGTACTATTTCGTTACCCTTATTTCCAATAATACCTGGATTGAGCTGCTGAACATTTTCGTAAAGACTGAAATCAGCCAGCTTGAAACCTGCGACAAGGCAATTCAGGTGGCTATGGCTATGTCATACAGCAGTATAAATTATGACAGAGATACGGGCATTGCAGACGGATACACTGCTTGGTTCAGAGCGCTTCAGGACGAAAACGGAAATTACCTGAAAATAAAGGGATGGACAAAAGGTATTGGTCAATACACCATTGAGGGCGACCACGTTATCAAGCTTCAGGTTCCTATATATATACAGTATGAGGGCACGGACGAGGTGCAGCAGGCAGGAGTGATAAAGGCTCATATCGGCGTAACTGCCGAATTTGAACCATTTGTATTTGACCATTCAATGTCCTTTGTTGCAAGCGACGATTACCTTCTTCACAATAGAAAAATTGTTGCCGAAAAGGCATGGTCATTTACGGAAGCAAACAGCAACACGGGTCTTTACTCCGGCGGAGATAAGCTCATAGATTACATCAGCTACAAAACCGCTTACACGCAGAAAAATGACAAGGCAACCACAAACTTTGCAACAAATGATACGGAGCTTAATGCCCTGTCACAAATAAAAATTACCGAATCCTATGCAGAGCTTGCCGCAAAAAGCGGCTACACCTTTGACGAGGAGCTTGTAAGCAAGAGAAAATTTAAGGTGATTATTACCGATACCGAGCGACCGGGAAAGAAATTTGATATCGTATATGACGGTAAAATCAGAACCGATAAGAGCGGTAATCAGATTTTAAGAATTAATTTTGATAAAAAATATCCTAAAGAAAACATCGAAACCTTAGAGATAGTATTTTCTAAAGAGTAAGGGGATTTTAATGGCAAAAGATAAAGATAAAGAAATAGTAATAACAGCAGATTCCACCTGCGACCTGCCCGAAAGCATAATAAAGGAAAAAGGGATAGTAATTATTCCTTTGTCCGTTTTGCTTGGGGATGAGGAATTTTTAGACGGCGTTGATGTTAAGCCAAAGGATATTTATTCCTTTGTTAAGCAAAACAAAATTCTTCCCAAAACCTCGGCAGTAACTCCTGCAAGATACGCAGAAATTTTTTCGGGGCTTGTAGGCGAGGGCAAGCAGGTTGTTCATATAGGCTTCTCATCGGCACTGTCGTCAACCTATCAAAACGCGGTTGTTGCCGCTTCCGAGCTTGATGATGTTTATTGTGTGGATTCCAAAAATCTTTGCACGGCTATGGGACTTTTGGTTTTAAAGGCTTGCGATATGCGTGATAAGGGAATGAGCGCCAAGCGAATCGCCGAAAAGGTTACAAAGCTTGTGCCAAAGGTTTCCGCAACCTTTGTTTTAGACAATCTTGAATATCTTCATAAGGGCGGACGCTGTTCCTCGGTTGCAAAATTCGGAGCTAATATTTTGGGAATTAAGCCGTCAATAGCCGTTGACACTTCAACAGGAACGCTCGATGTTGCAAAAAAATATCGCGGCAAAATGGATATTGTGTATAAGCAGTATGTAAGCGACTGCCTTAAGGATTTAAACCGAATTGACACGCAAAGGGTGGTTATTGCAAACAGCGGTGGCATTCCGGCAGAATCGCTTGCGTTTGCAAAGGGCTTGCTTGAGGGCAAAAATAAGTTTGAGCAAATTATTCTTGCCGACGCAGGCTGTACCATTTCATCCCATTGCGGACCGAAAACCCTTGCAATATTTTATATAACCAAATAATATGTCTTTAAAAAATGAAATTTTAGAATTGCTTTCGGCTAATCCTAACACATATATAAGCGGTGAGGATTTAGCCGTAAAATTTAATAAAAGCCGTGCAGCAGTTTGGAAGGCCGTAAAGGCGCTTCAGGCAGATGGCTTTGATATCAAGGCTGTTACAAACAGAGGCTATTGCTTTGACGGTGATAATGATGTGCTTAATAAAAGCGGCATTGAAGGAGCCTTGGATTTTCCCTGCGAGGTTTTCTGTTATGACAGCATAGACTCCACAAACAATCAGGCGAAGCGCCTTGTCAGCGAGGGTAATACAAGCACTCTGTTGGTCGTTGCCGATACGCAAACGGCAGGCAGGGGCAGACAGGGGAAAAGCTTTTATTCTCCTGCTAAAACGGGGATATATATGACCTTAGTGCTTCATCCGATGACCGAAATGGAGAATGCCGTTACCGCTACAACAGCCGCCGCAGTTGCTGTTTGCAGAGCCATCGAGAGTCTTACAGACAAGCATCCGCAGATAAAATGGGTTAACGATGTGTATATCGCAGATAAGAAAATTTGCGGAATACTTACTGAGGCAGTGACCGATTTTGAAACCCAAACGGTCACATCGCTCATTATCGGCATAGGCACAAATATCAAAACCGACATTTTTCCCGAGGATGTTAAAAACGCTTCATCGCTCAACGCAGAGGTTAAACGCCGTGATTTGATTTGCGCCATAGCAAATGAGCTAAACCGAATAAACAGCAGTCCTTACAGCGATTTCATAGAATATTACAGAGAGCATTCTATGATTACGGGCAGGGATATAAATGTTATTAAAAACGGAGAATGCATAAGGGCAAGAGCCGTTGCCATAGATGACAGAGGCGGTCTTGAGGTCGTTTTCGAAAACGGCGAAAAAGCAGTTCTTCGTTCGGGCGAAATTACGATAAGAGCAATATAAATGCAAAAGACCATAGTCAAGCGACTATGGTCTTTAAAATTGTATTCTGTTATGCTATCGAAGAATTGCAAAACCCAAATCAATGGCTCCGCCGAGAAGCCTGGAGGTTTTTTGCATACCGAGAGTTTCCGTAATCCATAAAATTATCAATGCAATCAAAATCGCAATAATCAATGCTTCTTTACTCATTCATATTACCTCCCTAAATATATCATTATTATTATAAACAATAAACAAAAATAAATCAACATAATTTTTATTTTTGACAGAAATTTATGAAATTACAAAAATAGGTAAAATAAAATAAATAATTGTTGAAAAATTAATAATAGTGATTTATAATATATAGGATATTTATAATGGAGGAATATGGGCTTATGGATTTAATCAATTTGGCAACTTCCGTAACTCCCGACAGATCTATTGGCTTTACGGTTACTGTAATTATTGCAGGACTCGGAGTAGTTTTAGGCACTCTGGCTATCCTGATCGTTGTGTTTTATGCCTTCGGCGCCATTATGACAAAAACGCAAAAGGCATCAAAAAATAAAAAAACAAAAAAGGACGCAGTAATAGCTCCGCAAACAACTGCACCTGCGCCAAAGACGCAGGCTCCTGCTCCCGTTGCTCAACAGGGCGTCAGCGGTGAAATTGTAGCGGCAATAAGCGCGGCGGTTTATGCTATGGAGGGTAACAGTAATTCGGTTATCACATCCATTACGCCTGTCAGAAAACAAAATCCTATTACAGGGCGCAATCCGTGGTCTAATGCCGCTGTAATAGATAATACCAGACCATTTTAGGAGGAGCGGAACAGATGGAGATTTTACAAGGCGTATGGGAGGTTATTGTTAGCATTTTTTCTAACAGTGGCTACGCATATTTCTTTACTGCCGACGGCGGAATACTAAACCTTATAATGATTCTTATTTCATTTGGCTTCCTTTATCTCGGCATTAAAAAGGGCTTCGAGCCCCTGCTTATGATTCCTATTGCATTCGGTATGCTTCTTGCAAACCTGCCTAATGCAAATTTAGCGGTTCAGTATCACGATCTTGAAGGCTTCTTTGATTTATTAAAGGGCAGAGGCGAGTTTGTCGGATGCACACCCGGCTTGATGGACTTCCTGTACTTCGGTGTTAAGGCAGGTATTTATCCACCGCTTATTTTCCTTGGCATCGGTGCTATGACCGATTTCAGCTCGCTAATCGCAAATCCAAGCTCATTCATTCTCGGTGCGGCAGCACAGCTTGGTATATTTGTAGCGTATGTTCTGGCTATTGCGCTTGGCTTCGGCGCGCAGGAGGCAGGCTCAATTGCTATTATCGGCGGTGCTGACGGACCTACGGCTATTTTCGTAACCTCAAAGCTTGCGCCGCAAATGCTCGGTACAATCGCCGTTGCGGCATATTCGTATATGGCTCTTGTTCCCGTTATCCAGCCGCCTATTATGAGAGCGCTTACAACAAAGAAGGAGCGTTCGGTTGTTATGGGAACTCTTCGTCCCGTGTCAAAGCTTGAGAAGATTTTATTCCCTATTATGGTAACGGTTATCGTATCCCTGCTTCTTCCCGACGCGGCTTCACTTGTAGGTATGCTTATGCTCGGTAATCTGCTAAAGGAAAGCGGACAGACGGAGCGTATTGCAAAGGCTGCTCAAAACGAGCTTATGAATATTGTTACAATTCTTCTCGGCATTTCCGTTGGCGCAACAACAAATGCTCAATCGTTCTTAAACTGGAACACAATTAAGATTGTACTTCTCGGCTTGATTGCCTTTGCATTCGGTACTGCAGGCGGCACACTGTTTGGTAAGCTTATGTATGTAATCACAAAGGGCAAGGTTAATCCGCTTATCGGCTCTGCCGGCGTATCGGCAGTTCCTATGGCTGCCCGTGTGTCACAAAAGGTAGGGCAGGAGGAAAATCCTTCAAACTTCCTGTTGATGCACGCTATGGGACCAAATGTATCGGGCGTTATCGGCTCTGCCGTAGCAGCAGGTATTTTGCTCACTCTTTTGGGCTGATTAATAGATTAAAAACAGAATTTAAGGAACGGTGCTTAAAAACGCCGTTCCTTTTAATAACCAGCCTAACAGTATCCGAACCTCATTATGTTCGAATACCGTTACCCTAGGGTAACGATAGTAATCCGAACCCGTCAAAAATGCAGTATTAAAGCGATATTTGTCGCTTTCGCTGTTGCCTTGCGTCAGCAAGGCTGCCATCTCAAGACAACAAATCTCATCTTTACTACAAGTATTTTTGATGCTTTGCAGTTTATCGTGTGCAGATTTGGTCTTAATTGAGGCAAAAACGCAGTTAATCCTTTCGGATTAACGAGTATTTTAACAAAAAGTAAGGGCAATATCTGCCACGATAAACCGTGGTTCGAATTATTACCGTTACCCTAAGGTATAAAAAGTATGAAAGGAGACAAATACATGAATTGTCCTAATTGTAACAGAGAGCTGCTTGAAGGCGAATACTGCAACTGCACGGCAAATCAGACAGCGCAGACGCAGGCTCCACCTGTGCAGACTCCGCCCGAACCGCAGGCCTACTATAATCCTATGCCTATAATAAATCCTCAGCCGAGAACGGATTATCCGCAGGGTTATAAAATTAAGAAAAAATATGTTGCGGTTATTTTGGCGGCCCTACTCGGTCCGTTCGGAATACATAATTTCTATCTCGGCAAAAGAGAAAGAGGCACGGCACAGCTTCTGCTTTGCACGGTAGGCTCATTGCTTTTCGGCTTGGGCGCAATAGCCGCTGCGATATGGGCTGTTGTTGAAGCAGTTCAGCTTTTAACAGAGGATATCAATGCAGATGCAGAAGGATATAAAATCCAAACTCTCGACGAAGCCTTTAGAGCAAACAATCAATAAACTAAAACAGACGGCGTGAATTTTACCATTCAAGCCGTCTGTTGCTTTTATAATTCCTTATTTTTTACTCATTATATGTGTCGAGAAAATGGTGCTTTTCGCCGTCCTTTTTGTAGGCGATAACCGTGCTTAGATTAACATTCTCAACGGATTTGAAAATATTGTTTTCAACCTGCGGGTTTATTTTCTTCATTTCCCTAATCATATTTTTTATTTCAAGCCGTTTAGAGTCGCTTTCGTGCCTGTCATTTGCCGTTTTCTCGGTAAATTTGCAGGCGCATTGCAAAAATTCCAAGCCGTTATAATCTCTCCAGCGAATTATGTCCTGCTCGCGAACAAGATACATAGGCCGTATAAGCTCCATACCATCAAAATTTGTGCTGTGAAGCTTTGGCATCATAGTTTGAACCTGTCCGCCGTAGAGCATACCCATAAGCACCGTTTCTATAACATCGTCAAAATGATGTCCGAGCGCAATTTTATTACAGCCAAGCTCCTTTGCCTTTGCGTAAAGATATCCGCGCCTCATTCTTGCACATATATAGCAGGGCGATTTGTCGATATGCAAAACCGATTCAAATATATTGCTTTCAAAAATTTGAACAGGCACATTCAAAATTTTTGCATTGTATTCTATTTTTTCTCTGTTTCGGGCATTGTAGCCCGGGTCCATAACTATATATACAACCTCAAACGGAAATTTGTTATGTCTTTTAAGCTCCTGAAAAAGCTTCGCCATAAGCATTGAATCCTTGCCGCCCGAAATACAAACGGCAATTTTGTCGCCCTCCTGAATAAGGTCATAATCGTTGAGAGCCGCAGTAAAACGGCTCCAAATAGCCTTGTGGAACCTTTTATTTATACTGCGCTCCACATCCTTGGATTTCTCTGCTGCAAAATCGTTGCTTACATTAACCATAATTTATTATGTCCTTTATAACCTCGCCTGCAATAATTAAGCCCACCGTTGCCGGAACAAAGGCATTGCTTCCCGGAACTGCCCTGCGGCTCGGCGCTTCGCTCCTTGCCTGTTCGCTTATCTCGGGAGTTATTGCCTCCTCCTTGGAATAAACCACCTTAAGCTTTTTTATTCCGCGCTTTTTAAGCTCTCTGCGCATAACCCTTGCAAGCGGACAAACCGAGGTTTTGTAAATGTCCGCAACCTCAAAATCGGCAGGATTCATTTTGTTGCCTGCGCCCATTGAAGAAATGATGGGCACTCCTGCGCTCTGTGCCTGCATAACAAGCTCTATCTTGCCCGTTACGGTATCTATCGCGTCAACAACATAATCGTAATCCCCGAAATTAAAGCCGTCTGCCGTGTCGGGTGTGTAAAATACGGGATGCTTTGTAACAACGCAGTCGGGATTGATGCTTTTTATTCTCTCCTCCGCCGCATCTACCTTGAGCCTGCCCACTGTATCACGGGTGGCGATAATCTGTCGGTTAAGATTGCTTAAAGCAACCTCGTCGTTGTCTATAATATCAATTGCGCCTATGCCCGAACGAACAAGCGCCTCAACAGCATATCCGCCAACACCGCCTACGCCGAAAACGGCAACCCTCGATGCCTTCAGCTTTTCCAAAGCCTGCCTGCCTATAAGTAATTCGGTTCTTGAAAATTGATTATCCATACTTACTTTCTATACTCCAAAATTACAAAATCAACCGTCAAATCCAAGCTGTCAACGGAATCAAGCCTGTCCCTGTTTTCCTGTGAGGTACGATAAAAATACGGCGTCATCGAAAACAGCTCCTTTAAATCCTCGCGGCTTATGCAAACCCTCTCGCAAACCCTACTGCGTGAGATTAGCCCCAAGGCTTCGGCTTCGGGCGCTCTTTCGTCATTTAGATACGGACGGTCATAAACGACCTGCTTCATCTCTATCAGGTGATTTTTGCCGGGTATAACGGAATACAAGGCACCGTCCTTTTTAAGAATTCTGCAAAATTCCTGCTCGTTAAACGGTGCAAAAAGATGCACGGCAGTATCTATGCTTTCGCTCTCGATGGGTATGTCGGACAGATTTGCTACAAAATAACTGCCCTTTTTGTTGCTTTTTGAAGCAAGGCGAACCATCTCCTTGCTTATATCGAAGCCGTATAAAACACCGTCGTATCCGTCGTCATAATATCCGTCGCCGCAGCAAATGTCCAAAACCGTGCCACGCATCAGCTTGGTTACGGCTTCCTTTAAGCAGTCATAATAGCCCTTCGCCAAAAAGCCGTGTCTTGCTCGCGCCGACTCCTTGCTGTCACCTGTTTTGTTGCCGCTTTTGTTTGAAATAAGCAGATTAACATAACCCTCCCTTGAATAATCAAAGGAGTGGTTATTTTTGCATTTTATGCATCTGCCCTCTGTGTTAAGCCTTTCCCTGCAAATCGGACAAACAAGCATATCACTTTACAAAGAAGGTCAAGAAGGCTTTATATGCCATATACACATCTATCTTTGAAACAAGCTCATACGGTGAGTGCATTGAAAGAACGGGAACACCGACATCGATGGTATCTACATCCATATTGGCGATATACATGGCAACGGTGCCTCCGCCGCCTCCGTCAACCTTGCCAAGCTCTCCGCTTTGCCATAAAACATTGTTTTCCTCCAAAATTGTTTTAACCCAGCTTACATATTCTGCGCTTGCGTCGGAGGTGCCTGCCTTTCCTCTTGAGCCTGTAAACTTTGTTACGCATACGCCGTTATTGATAAAGCTTGTATTATTTTTTTCAAAAACAGAGGACCAGGTTGGGTCGTATGCGGCGTTAACATCTGCGCTCAGGCATTTTGAATTGCGCAGAACATCCCTGCCCTCGTATCCCTCAAGCCTTGCCAAATCCTCAATAAAGTATTTAAGATAGGAGGAATTCAAGCCGGTGTTACCGTCGGAGCCTATTTCCTCCTTATCGGTTAAAACCGTAATCGCAGTATATTCCGGCGCCTCATCTATATCAAGAATGGCCTGAAGTGCAGGATATGAGCAAACCCTGTCGTCGTGACCGTAGCCACCGATAAGGCTTCTGTCAAAGCCGATATCGTCAACGGTAAATGCAGGCACAAGCTCAAGCTCGGCAGAAAAAAAATCGCGCTCAACAATGCCGTACTTTTCGTACAGAAGCGAAAGCAGATTAAGCTTAATTCTTTCGCTTTCCTCGTCGTCCTTAAACGGACGCGAGCCTATAACAACATTAAGCTCCTCGCCCTTAACAATCTCGTTTGCCTTTCTCGACATCTGCTCGCCGCCGAGGTGAGGAAGAATGTCTGTGATGCAGAACTTAGGATCTCCTGCCTCCTCGCCGATTTTTACATCAACAAAGGAGCCGTCGTTTTTGCATATTCTGCCGTGAAGTGAAAGCGGAATAGCCGTCCATTGATATTTTTTAATACCGCCGTAATAATGAGTTTTGAAATATCCGATACCCTCCTGCTCATACACAGGACATTGCTTTAGGTCAAGGCGGGGAGAATCTATGTGAGCGGCGGAAATTCTAACGCCGTCCTTAATGCTTCTCTTACCCTTTACGCAAAGGATAATTGCCTTTCCTCTGTTCATATAATAAACCTTTTCGCCTGCTTCAAGGCTGTCGCCGAACTCGTCAAAGCGCTGAAAGCCGTTTGCCTGTGCAATATCCTCAACCCATGAGGCAACCTCACGCTCGGTTTTGCAGGTTGATAAAAATTCCTTATAGCCCTCGCAAAAGGCGTCGCACGCCTGAAGCTCGTCCTCGCTCATAAAATCAATGCCGTTTTTCTTTTCGTTAAACAGCATTTCCTTTAGCTGCTTTGTTTTTTCACTCATAGAATAACCTCCAAAATATTATCAATTTGACGGGTAACATTGTCGCCGTCATTGTTATAAATTACAAAATCGCTGTGACCTAAAAACCAGTCGTCGTCAAGCTGAACAGACATCCGTTTCCTTGCCTGCTCCTCTGTTATATCATCCCGCTTCATTATGCGCTTTATTCTTGTTTTTTCGTCTGCCGAAACGGAAATAACCTTGTAACACATATCCTGTGCCTGCGCTTCAAAAAGCTGCGGCGCGTCCAAAACGCACAAGCCGTCGGCTTCGTTAAGGCACGAAGCAATAATTGCAGGATGCATTAACGAATTAAGAATTTGTGTCTTTTCCTTGGTTTCAAATGCCCTTTCTGCAAGCAGTCGCCTGTCAAGCTCGCCGTCCTTTACGATATCGTCGCCGAATTGTGACGACAGCTCTTCCAATAGCGCAGAGCCCTTTTCAACAACCCTTCTTGCATGGGCGTCACAATCAATAATTTTAAAGCCCTTTTGCATTAGAATATCACAAACATAGCCCTTGCCCGAGCCCGTCGGCCCCGTAAGTCCTATTGTAAACGGCTTTTGCAAATCAATAACCTCAAAGCCTGCCGAGCGAATGAGCCTGTTATATACTGCCATACCCACGCCGTCCTTGTTGGGAATTCGTGCATAAACCTTTTTTGCGCCTAATTCGTCAAGCCTGCGCAGAGCGTCAAACAATTCCTTTGCCTGACTTAAATCGTCGTTCTCTCTGCCGAAGCTTACATACGGAATTTTTACATTGTCGCCATCAAAGCACAGGGCATATGCGTCCTTTTTTGTGTTGACAAAGCTTTCGTACTGCTTCCTGTCCGCATTTACGATAACCACCCTTGCCTTCGGCGAGTAATGCTTATATTTCATACCGGGCGACTGCGCCGTTTCGTTTTCCTTCATACCCTCCAAAACAGCGGGTGCAACCTCTATACTGCCTATAACGCCCTCTATCATTTCCTTTGTTACTGCGCCGGGACGAAGCAAAACGGGCGGCTCCGTTGCAAGCGTAATAACGGTTGATTCCACACCGAATCTGCAATCACCCCCGTCGATAATTGCGTCAATTTTGCCCATCATATCGTCAATAACATATTTTGCTCTCGTTGGACTCGGCAAGCCGCTTGTATTAGCGCTCGGTGCGGCAACGGGACAGCCTGCCGCCTCTATGAGTCTGCGCGCAATATCGTTTTCGGGCATACGCACGGCTACGGTATCAAGTCCGCCGCTTACAATGTCGTTCACCAAATCCGATTTTTTAAGTATGATCGTCAGGGGTGCAGGGAAAAATGCGTCAATAAGCGCCTGCGCCTTCGGCGTTATCTCTTTAACAAGGCACTTTATATCCTCTTTTTTTGCAATGTGCACAATCAGCGGATTATCGGACGGTCTGCCCTTTGCTTTGTATATGCTTTTTACGGCGTTCTCGTTTAATGCGTTTGCACCCAAGCCGTAAACCGTTTCCGTGGGAAACGCCACAAGTCCGCCCTCGCTGATTATTTTACCGGCAAGCGAGATATCATATTCAGTTGTAGATAAAATCCTTGTCTGCATATCCTTAACCTCTGATAGCTCTTCTGCGTTTTTGCTAAAGGGAGGCTTAATTATTCCTCGGTTGAAGCCTTTAGCTTTTCGGCTGTATCGGCAGTTATGAGAGCGTCTATAAGCTCATCAAGGTCGCCGTTTAAAATTGCCTCAAGCCTGTAAAGCGTAAGATTTATACGATGGTCGGAAACTCTGCCCTGCGGATAGTTGTAAGTTCTTATACGCTCGCTTCGGTCACCTGTGCCGACCTGTGCCTTACGCTCGCCTGCAATTTCGGCGTCGTGCTTCGCCTGCTCTGCGTCAAGAAGCCTTGCGCGCAAAACCATAAGCGCCTTTTCCTTGTTTTGATGCTGTGAACGCTGGTCCTGACATTCTACAACCGTTCCTGTCGGGATATGCGTAACACGGATGGCAGATGATGTTTTGTTTATGTGCTGACCTCCTGCACCGCTGCTTCGGAAGGTGTCAATCTGCAAGTCCTTTTCGTTGATTTCAAAATCGACCTCCTCAGCCTCCGGCAAAACGGCAACCGTTGTGGTTGATGTGTGAATTCTGCCCTGACTTTCGGTTTCGGGCACACGCTGTACCCTGTGAACGCCCGATTCAAACTTAAATCTTGAATACGCGCCGTCACCGTTTACGCTGAAGCTGATTTCCTTATATCCGCCCAAGCCTGTCTCGTTTGCGGAAAGCACCTCGGTTTTGAAGCCCTTAGATTCGGCATACATACTGTACATACGGTAAAGCACGCCTGCAAAAAGCGCACTTTCCTCACCGCCTGCACCGCCTCTGATTTCGATAATAACATTCTTGTCATCATTAGGGTCCCTTGGCAAAAGAAGAATTTTCAACTCCTCATTTATGCGTTCAAGGTCGTCCTTGCTCTGCTCAAATTCTTCCTTAACCATCTGGGCAAAATCGTCGTCCAGACTGCTGTCGCCGAGCATCTCACGGGATTCCTCATAGGTTTCCCTTGCCTTTTTATATTCTCTGAATTTTTCAACAACGGGAGTGAGCTGCTTCATTTCCTTCATAAGCGCCGTATAGCGTTCCATATCGGACACAACCTCGCTCTGACAAAGAAGCCCGTTTACCTCCTCGTATCGCTTTTCAACCTCTTCTAACTTATCAATCATTGCTTATCCCCTTAACCGATTTAATATTTTTTTGTGCCTTAATTCTCGGTATCATAACCTCGTGACCGCAGCCTACGCATTTAAGCTTGTAATCGATACCCGTACGAAGCACCTCAAACTCCTTGCTTCCGCAGGGATGCGGCTTTTTCATTATGATAATATCACCTATATTTATATTCATAATACACCTGTCTTAAAAAATATTACTATATATTATATCACCAAAATATGCCATTATCAATAACATATTTATCCGCCGTGCAACATATTATTTATTATTCGAGTTATTATGCGAGAAAAGGCGTGATTAAATATGATTTATTATCCGGAGGGTATAAACGACGAGCTGTGTAAAACCTTTGGCAATATGGACGAAGTAAGGCTCGCAATGCAAAACGGCGACATAATTGAAGGCAGGGTGCTGCTTTGCGATTCGGAGCATAATCTGCACCTTGATTTAGGTATAATCAGAGGAATAATTCCAAGGCTTGAGGGTGCTCTTGAAATCAGCGAAGAAAACCGTAAGGATATTGCACTTATAAGCAGAGTAAACAAGCGTGTAGCCTTTAAAATAGTGGCTTTACGCCGTGATGAGCAGGGTATGGAATATGCCGTTTTATCGAGGCGAATTGTTCAGCTTGAGGCTATGCGCGACTACATATCAAAGCTTAAGCAGGGCGATATAATAGGCGCAAAGGTAACCCATCTTGAAAGCTTTGGCGCTTTCATAGATATAGGCGTCGGCATAAACTCACTTATTCCTATTGATATGCTTTCCGTATCAAGAATAAGCAGTCCTGCCGAGCGTGTGGGAGTTAACCAAATTATACGCTGTGTATTAAAAAAGCAGGAGCCTAACAAGCTCACCTTTTCGTTAAAGGAGCTTTTGGGAACATGGGAGGAGAACTGTGCAAAATTCGCCGTGGGTGAAACCGTAACGGGAATTGTGAGAAGCATAGAAAGCTATGGCGTTTTTGTTGAGCTTGCTCCTAATCTTGCAGGCCTTGCCGAGCCCTGCGACAGCCTCGAGGTAGGCCAAAGCGTGTCGGTATTTATAAAATCCATCATACCCGATAAAATGAAAATTAAGCTTGTGATTGTTGAGGCATTCGATGAAAAGGCAGGGCTTATGCCGCTTAAATATTACATATCCGACGAGCATATAAGCTACTGGAGATATTCGCCCGAAAATGCCAAAAAGCTTATAGAAACCTCCCTGTAATATACTATTAGTTGCAATATGCCTTAAACTATGATATTATGAAGATTGATATCATAGGAGGGAGGGTGTCGCAATGAGAAAAAAATACAACTACTTTGATGACGACGAGCCTATCATTCAGGGTAAAAATGAAAAATCGAAGCTGAAAAACACAGTTGCATTTTTCAAATATATATTTGTTGTCGCAGTTTTCACATTAAGGGATTTTTTCAAAAGCCTTATGTCCCGAAGCGGCAGGGCTAAAATCAAAGCGACAGCCGCCGAAATGCACCAAAAGGCGCCTGCTCATCAGGGTGTTCGTATGGCGATTGCTTTCCTTCTTATCATTTGTCTTATTGTGTCAAGCTTTTTAATAAGCGCAAAAACGAGAAGCGAAAAAGAGCAAAGATTTAACGAGGAAGCATATAAAATCTGCACTCAATATAACAATACCTACGGCGTGTGTAACTACAAAAGCCTTTCAAGCGAATACAATGTTCAGGGCTATATTCTTACAGGCCTGTGCTATGTAAGAGAAATGGATTTTAATGCAGACGATGAATCCGAGCTTCTGCTCATCTATAATTCAAATGACAGGTTTTATGCGGAGGTTTGGGGATTTTACAAAAAGGAATTTGTAAAGCTCTACGGCAACGACCTTTATCATTCGGGAAACTATAACGACGATGTGTGGCTTGCGCTTTATTCCGATTCGAAAAAATATTACATTGCCCAACACGATTCCGATGATATTTCAAGGGTGAGCCTGCTAAAGCTGAACGGCGACAAATTCGGTCAGTGGAAGAGCGCAGAATATGACGCCGTAAGCCAAATCTATTCCTTAAACGGAAAGCAGGAGCCAAATAATTTTGAACAAATAAAGGTTTCGGCTCTCAAATCCTACAACGCTTCTATGATAACCGATGAGGTTTACAACACGGTTGACGGCTTTTCCTCCAAAAGCGATGCACCGATTGAAAGCGCTACCAAGAAAAAAAGCAACGGAATTAACGATGCTTATCTGAGCATAATTGAAAGATATAATAAGCAGTACGGCACGGCAAGGGTGCTTTCCGACGGAAGCATGGCATATATCGACGGTCTTGCAGGCGTTGAGCTGATTGATTTTAACGGCGACGGCACTAACGAGCTTGTGCTTATATTCCGAAAAAGTATTAAAACACGAGGCGAAGACAAAAACGGAAATATGATAACCTTTAACGAGCCCGAATATTTTTGCGAAATTTACGGCTGGAACAAAAGCAACGCTACGCTTATTTATCAAAGCGAGGGCTTGTCAAACAAGCTTAATTCCACCTCGAGCAGATACTTTATTACAAAGATTTCCGGCAAAAAAAGGCTTCTTTGCTCAAACCGTTTTTCCGTTGAGGACTACGGCAGAACGGTTAATGCCGTTTCAAGAATAATGAAGCTCGAGGACGGCAGCTTCGTTACGGATATGAAGGCGGAGTATCAAACGAGATACGGATACACCGAATACTATATTGACGGAAAATATCAGTACAAATCCTCCTTTGAATATAACGGCGGATTTTCCGTTCCGTTCTTTAACGGAAACGATGACGAAATTGACACTGCTGTTTGGGATGTGATATATGTACAGCTTCCGGGAAGCGAAAAGACACAGCTTGAAAATCAGGTTAAGCAAACCGTTAAGAATATTCAAAAAATCAATCCGAATTACAGCCCTACGGGCAACGCAGTTAAATAGACAAATTAAAGCAGGTGTAAAATTGCCTGCTTTTTTGTTTAGCTTATGCTTGTAATATGTAAAATTTGGTGATATAATTATACAGAAAATAAAAGAAAAGGGGTTATTTTATGGCAGTACATAAAACAACTGCTGTCGGTACGACAGAAAAAAAGTACATGAAGCCATCAGAAATTGTCACCTTTGGTATCGGTCTATTCGGCGTTGCCCTTTTGACAGGCTGGATGCCGGACTATACTATGACATTCTTTGCTGACTTCGCATTTAAAGGCAAGGGCTTCGACCAGGCTCAAATTGCTTCACTCGTTGCAAACGTATTCGGTATCGCCGGTATCATCGGCGCCGTTTGCGAGCTTGTAATAGGCGTTTTGGTTGACAGAACCAAAACAAAGCTTGGCAAGGTTAAGCCTTGGGTTGGCTTCGGCGCAATTCCGCTTGCAATCATTTCAATGCTTGTTTTCATTGCACCGGACACAACAAACTTTACCATCGCAACAATTTGGATGTTTGTTATCTATTCTCTGTACACGGCTATTTCCTGTGCGGTAGAATCACCGTCCAACTGCTTCGGCGCTCTTTGCTCACCTAATCCGAAGGAGCGTTCAAGCGCTATTTCCATCGCTTCCTTCCTGCGTTCGGTAGGTCAATCGGGCGGTCAGGTTGTTATCATCGTTGTTCCTGCGCTGATGAAGCTTTTGATGGGTCAACAGCAATACAAAAATGCAGAGGGTCAGGGACTTGACCTTATCATCTCAACGGCAGTCTGCGCCTTGGGTATGATTATCTTTGTTATGATTTTCTTCGGAAACAACAAGGAGCGTGTACCATACACGGCAGACAAGGTTTCTCTGCTTGAATCAATCAAGCTTGTTTTCACAAACAAAAACCTGCTTATGGTATCACTTACAAAGCTGTTCGGCTTCGGCAGAGGCGTTTACGGCACGGTATCGCTTTACATTGCAGTTTACCTTCTTGGCTCAAAGGGCTTAAAGCTTGCTCTTATGCTTCCTATGGGTATCGGTACTGCAGTGGGCACACTGCTTGTAAACTTTGCATTAAAGAAGTTTTCAACCAAAAAAACATATATCCTGTTCTGCTGCTACGGTGCATCTGCACTTGCCATCCTTTACTTCGTTTCAAAGGGTATCGGCTTTAACAGCACGCTTATTATTCCGTTCCTGATTTTGAACTTCTTCTGCGGTATCCAGCACGGTAATACAAATGTTACACCAAACATTATGATTGCCGACTGTATCGACGAAATGGAATACAAAACCGGAAAGCGACAGGAGGGACTTGCATATGCAGGCTTCGGTCTGTTTTCTAAAATCGCATCTGCCGGAACAAAATATCTTGCTCCGTTCCTTGTTTACAAGTGGTCGGGATATCAGTTCTCACAGAGCGCAAATATCGCTTATGCCAACCAAACAGACGAGGTATTAAACAAATTCCTCGCAATTTACACAATCATTCCTGCTATCTTTGTTCTGCTTCAGTTTGTTCCTATCCTATTCTATGATATGGTAGGCGAAAAGAAGGACAGAATTACTGCTGCTCTTTCCGAAAAGAGAGCGCAGGAGGCCGACGAAGCGCAAGCCGATGACGCTCCCGTAGAAGAAGCAGACCGAGAAATTGCAGAATAAGGAGGGAACAGATATGGCTAATAAAGAAAAGAAGGGCTTCAGCCCTGCTCTGTACGGAGTTGTTTCGGGTATAGTTATTGCCGTAATCCTTGTTGTTATGACAATTTTCGCGTTTACAACAAGATATACAGCCTTCTCTCCGGATAAGGTTGCACAGTCATATACAGACGCTGTTGTTCAAACAGCGGACGGCTACAACTCGCAAAAGGTAACCCTTATTGCAAAAAATCAAAAGCACGGTAATTTTATCATCAATGCGTATATGAAGCCTTACATAAACGACGGCGACAATGTTAAGCAGGCAGACTTTGTAGGTACGGGTACCGAAAAGGAGCAGCAGGCTATTGATACCGTGTATAACACAATGTATGAGGAATATGTAAACCTGCTTAATCAATACGGCTACGACAACTATGACGCCGTTTATTCAAATTATTTTGAAAAGCTCAGCAAAACCCGTCAGGAGATTTACGGTGACGAGTATATGGACACGGAATATATGTTCGGCGCATTTGAAAGCAATGTAAACACCTATGCCGAATATGTTGCAGGCGCAGATACAAAATATGCGGCTGACGGTAAAACGGTTGTTAAGAAGGCTCAAGCCGGTGTTTATGACGATATTTTCGGCAAGGATTACAAGCTTACCTGTCAAACCGTTGAAACCAAGGAGCTTACAGCGGATGAGGTTAAGGCTTATGTCGAGGAATATTCGGCAAGAATTAAGCCCGTTGTTGAGGACGCCGAGGCAAAGGCAGACGCCTACGGTCTTACAGATACCGAGGATAAAACCTTTAAGAGCGACTATATTCAGGCATATAAAAATCTTGACAGCACCGACGCTATTTCGGCAGTTGACCTTTGCACCGTTGAGGTAAAGGATCAAAACGAAAATGTCGTTGCTACACAGAAATTATACATTGTAAAAATCGGCAACAGCTGGTATGTTGACAATACAAACTGCGACACATCCGCTTTGTATTTTGCCAAATAAAATCTAAACTTAAACCGTTGATGCAGCCTTGTATCAACGGTTTTTTGTTTGCCCTATTCACATAATGTTTACAGAACAATTACAACGATTACACAAAAATAACAAATAAGACTTGAAAAAAAGTGTATAATGTTATATTATATAAAGAACAATGGGTGAATTTGTCCCATATCAAAGATTTTTAAAATTGTTAGGAGTTATAGTCGTGATAGAATTCAGAGATGTAACTAAGATTTATGACAGCAACGGAACTCACGCACTCGAAAAGGTTAATATCAAAATCGAGGACGGAGAGTTTGTGTTTATAGTCGGTTCCTCGGGCGCAGGTAAAAGCACCCTGCTCAAGCTTATTATGCACGAGGAAAAGCCGACGGAGGGTGAAGTAATTGTTAACGATTATTCCTCTGCAAAAATGAAAAAGAGAGATGTGCCTTATTACAGAAGAACAATGGGCATCGTTTTTCAGGATTTCAGAATTATTCCGAAAATGACGGTTTTTGATAATGTTGCATTTGCCATGCGCGTTATAGGAAAGAGCGAAAAGGAAATCAGAAAGAGCGTACCGCATATTTTACAGCTTGTGGGCTTAAGCCAAAAGGCACGCAGTATGCCAAACGAGCTTTCAGGCGGTGAGCAGCAAAGAGTATCCCTTGCCCGCGCATTAATCAATAACCCTAAATTGATTGTTGCCGACGAGCCTACGGGTAATGTTGACCCCGAAATGAGCCACGAAATTGTTGACCTGCTGACAAAAATCAACAACGCAGGCACCACCGTGGTTATGGTAACGCACGAGCACGACCTTGTTCGCACCTTCCAAAGACGCGTTATCGTTATACAAAACGGCAAGGTTGTGTCCGACACACCTGATCCAACCTATGCAAAGTTTAAAACAAAGGAAGAAAAGCAGGAAAACGATATGATTTACTTTGATTCCGAGGTAAATCAGGAAAATATTTCAGAGGTGTTTGACACGCTTGAAGGCCAAAATGACGAGGGCAACGAGTTTGTTAAGCTTTCCGATATAGTAGAGGGGGGTGAGCAGTAATGACAGGCTCAAGCTTAAAATATTTAATCAAAGAGGGCTTTAGGAACACCTGGACAAACCGTATGATGTCGGTTGCTTCTATATGCGTATTGTTAAGCTGTCTTGTTCTTATCGGCTCAGCTTCTATGATTTTTCTTAACATCAACTCGCTTGTTGAGAGAATAGAAGACGAAAATGTTATTATGGTCTATATAGAGGACGAGGCAACCCAAGAGGAAATGGACACTTTGGGTAATCAGCTTAACGCCATTTCAAATGTATCAAAGATAGAATTTATTGCCAAGGAGGTTGCTTGGCAGGAGCAGCTTGCAACTATGGAGGAGGCTTATGCGCAGTTTTTCACGCAGAACAGCGATGAAATTCCTTTGCCGAATGCATACAAGGTAACCGTTGATGATTTGTCACAGTTTACAGCAACGGTTAAGGAAATCAAAAAGCTTGACAATATTCTTATCGTAAGACAAAACACGGACCTTGCAAAGAAGCTTGACACAATAAGCCGAGGCATAAGCGTTATTGCGATTATCATAATTGCAGTGCTGTTTGCGATTTCTCTGTTCATAATTTCAAACACAATCAAGCTGACCGTATATTCAAGAAGGCTTGAAATAAGCATTATGAAGAGCGTTGGCGCCACAAACGGATTTGTAAGACTGCCGTTTGTTGTTGAGGGCATCATCCTCGGCGTAATCTCCGGCGTTGCCTCGCTCGGAGTTGTTTGGGGCTTCTACGATTTGGCAGTATCTCAGTTTACCGAGGTGTTCAATTCTATCGGAATTATCCCGCTTGCGTTTAAGGACACAGCGCTTCCCATGCTCGGTGCCTTTGTCGGCATAGGCATTGTAAGCGGTGTAGGCGGCTCACTTATCACTATGAGAAAATATTTAAACAAGGAAGGCAGTGAATTCAGTGCTATCTAACAAAACAAAAAAGCTTTTATGCCTTGTACTGAGCGTTGCTTTTGCATTCAGCGTATTTTCATCCTCTGCGGTATATGCAAACGATACCTCGGAGCTGAACAGCAAAAAACAAAAAATTCAGCAGCAAATCAATGAAGCGGAAAAAAAGATTGCCGGCCTTGCGGCAGAAAAGAAGGAAACACAGGAATATATTGCCGCGTTAGATACAAAAATTCAGCTGCTTCAGGATCAAATCGACACTATGCAGGCTGACGCAGACGCGTTGCAGGCAAAGATTAACGATGTTCAGTCAAAGATAAGCAAAACAGAAAAGCAGATTTCGCAAATTCAGGCAGAAATTGATGCGAAGCAGGCAGAATTTGACAAAACCTTTGATGAATACTGTCAAAGGCTGAGAGCTATGTATATGTCCGGACACGCAAGCAACCTTGAGGTGCTTCTGACAAGCACGGACATCAGTTCAATTCTTACACGTTCACAGATGATTAAGTCCGTTGCGGAGCAGGACAGCAAAACGCTTGACGGTCTTATGAAAACTATGGAGGAAATCGAAAAGGACAAGGCAACTCTTGAAAAGAAGCGCCTTGAGCTTAGCGAAAATAAGGAGGCTCTCCAAAAGGATAAAAAGGAGCTTACCGACAGCATTTCAAAAATCAACGCTTCCAAGAGCGAGCTTGACAAGGAGGCAGCAGAGGCAAATGCACTTATGAAGAAGCTCAGCAGACAAACCGCAGAATATCAGGAGAGCATCGAAACCGACCAAAGAAAAATTGCACAGATAAATGCAGAAATTGAAGAAGCATACAGAAACGCTTCTCATACAGGCTCATCCTCGGGTTCTACGGGAAGCGGCTCTCACAGCGGAAGATTGGGCTATCCGACAAGCTATCACAGCCAGTCGGCAGGCTATCCAAACTATTCAAGCGGACGCTACCACGGCGGTGTTGATTTCCCATGTCCTCCCGGAACACCTGTTCATGCGGCAGAATCGGGCGTGGTTATTCTTGCTAAGAACCTCAATTACAGCTACGGTCACTACATAATCATCGACCACGGCAACGGTCTTTCAACGCTTTATGCGCATAACACAACTCTGCTTGTAGGCGTGGGCGACCATGTAAGCAAGGGACAAACCATTGCAAAAAGCGGTTCAACAGGCAACTCAACAGGTCCTCACTGTCATTTTGAGGTTCGTGTAAACGGAACAAGGGTTAACCCGAATAATTACTTATGATTTTATAATTGAAATTAATGTCGGCTGATGTCGGCATTAATTTTTTTGTAAAATTTTTTAAAAATACATAATTTACCTTTTACTTATAATAATAAATGTGTTAGAATTATAGTGTGTAACTGTTTATAAGAAGGGAGTATAGTGTGAAAAATCACACTAATCCGATTGTATCCCAGTTGCGGTACCCAAAATTCCAATAGGAATTTTGACCGCTGCC
>JBJEPH010000047.1:0-13087 GCA_051881135.1 Eubacterium sp. | reverse complement strand
CAAACGGATTTGCTTTTGCAGGGTCCTGCTCTGCTTCAACAACAACCCAGCCCTCATAATCATTTTCTGCAAGAATATCAAAAATAGGCTTGAAATCCACATCACCGTCGCCGGGAACCGTAAACACGCCTGCTCTTACAGCGTCAAGGAAGGACATATGCTGCGGTACAACCTGATTGTTATATACATCCATTCTTACATCCTTAAGATGAACATGCTTGATTCTGTTAACATATTTTCTGAGTACAGGCTCCGGGTCGATGCCTGCAAAGGTAAGGTGGCCTGAGTCAAACAGAAGATATACTAAATCGGGGTCGGTTAGCTCCATAAGCTTATCGATTTCCTCAACGGTTTGAACACCTGTGCCCATATGATGATGAACGGTAAAGAACATACCCTTGCTCTTTGCATAAGCGCCCATTTCGTTAAAGCCCTTTGCAACAATTTCCCATTGCTCGTCTGTGTAGTAAGGCTTCTCGTCGAGGATTGATTTTGTTAAATCGCCCTGAATGGAGTTGCCCTGCTCTGAGGCGCCGATAACCTTTGCGCCCAGCTTGTGAAGCTTGTCGCAATGTGCCTTAAACGCTTCAATTGTTTCTTCATATGGCTTTGATGTAAGGTATGATGAAAACCATGCGTTACAAATCTGCAAGCCTCTTATATCGAGATAAGGCTTTAATACATCGGGGTCGGACGGATATTTGTTACCGATTTCGGAACCCTTAAAGCCTGCAAGAGCCATCTCGCTGATGCATTGCTCAAATGTGTTTTCTGCTCCGAGGTCGGGCATATCGTCGTTTGTCCAACCGATTGGCGCAATAGCAAGTTTAACTTTGTTTGGATTAAGCATATTTTTTCTCCTTATGGATTAATAGTCAAATGTTTTTGCAATATTAGCCTGCATATCCTCGTATGCCTTTGCAACGGTTGCACTCTTGGAAACCTCTGCAACGCCGACTCTCCACCAGCTTTCAAAGCCGGGCGTCATTGTTTTCGGAAGAACCTTGATGTCGAAAAGGACAGCCGTATCACATTTTTTAGCGTCCTCCAAGGCGGCGCGAAGCTCGTCGGAGGTGCGGCAGGTATAAGCCTTTGCGCCGTAGCCCTCTGCAATTTTTGCAAAATCAACGGTCATTTCTCTGCCGTCAAGCATACCTGTTTCGGGATTTCTTGAACGGAATACCGTGCCGAAGGTATCTGTGCCCTGATTGTTTTGCAGGTTTTCGATACAGCCCCAGCCGAGATTGTCAAACAGGCATACATTGATTTTCAGTCCCTCCTGAAGCGCAGTGTAAAGCTCGCTGTGTCCCATTAGGAAGGAGCCGTCACCGCAGAAGGTATATACCTCTGCTTCAGGCTTTGCAAGCTTTGCACCGAGGGCACCGTTTACCTCATATCCCATATTGGAATAGCCGTATTCCATATGATATGTGCCTCGTGCCTTTGGTCTGAATAATCTTTGCATATCACCCGGAAGTGAGCCGGCAGAGCCGAGAGCAATGTCTTCCTCGCCCATAAATTCGTTGATTATGCCAAGCGCTAAGGTTTGGCTTAAGCCACCCTCAAGCTCCTTTGTGTAGTAATCGTCAACAATTGCATCCCATTCTGCCTTTGCCTTCGCAGGCTCGTCGGTATATGCTGTTTTGTAGCCGTCACAGGAGCCGATAAGCGCAGAAAGCGCCTCTTTAGCGTCTGCTACTACGGCTTCGGCGTCCATCTTGTATGCGTCGAACGGACAGATGTTGATGCCCAAAACCCTTCTGTTTTCGTTAAATAACCACTTTGAAGCAGTTGTAAAGTCGGTAAATCTTGTGCCGACACCGATAATAAGGTCTGCATCTCTGCCGATAACATTTGCAGCCTTTCCTCCGGTAACACCGATACCGCCTAAATTAAGCGGATGCCTCCAGTCTATCATAGACTTGCCTGCCTGTGTTTCCGTGATAGGAATATTATATTTTTCGGCAAATTCCAAAAGCTCTTTTTCTGCACCGGAATATCTTACACCGCCGCCGCAAACAATGATTGGCTTCCTTGCCTGCTTAATCATAGCCGTTGCCCTTTCAAGCTGTGAAGCGGAAATCGGGCGTCTGTCGATATGCCAAACTCTCTTTTGCAGAAAATGCTCCGGATAATCATAAGCCTCGCCCTCAACATCCTGAGGCATTGCCAGACAAACGGCGCCTGTGTCGGCGGGGTCTGTCAATACTCTCATAGCGTTGATGCAGGCTGTCATAAGCTGTTCGGGACGCAGAACTCTGTCGAAATAATGGCAAACGCCCTTGAAGGCGTCCGTAACGGTTCTGCCGTAGTTATCAAAAAATTCTGCCTGCTGAAGAACAGGGTCGGGCTGACGGCAGGCGAAGGTGTCGCCGGGAAGAACCAAAAGCGGAATTCTGTTTGCAGTTGCACATCCACAGGCGGTTACCATATTTGTGGCGCCCGGACCGATGGAGGAAACGCAGGGAATGATAGCCCTTCTGTCCATCTGCTTTGCATAGGCAACAGCGGCAAGAGCCATATTCTGCTCGTTTTTGCCCTGATAAAACTTAAGGTTGTGACCGCCCTGCTCAAGCGCCTGACCTATACCTACAACGCATCCGTGACCGAAGATGCCGAAGATGCCCGAAACAAACTTTGTTTCAACTCCGTCTATCTCTATGTACTGATTGTCAAGGAACTTAACAAGCGCCTGTGACATTGTTAGTCTTTCTCTCTTCATATATTACCTCTAAATTAATTATGCTTCAATTTCACTTAATTTTACAGGTCTGTGCTCTGCAACGGAAAGCTTAGCTGCAAGACCGAGACGAAGTGCCTCCAAGCCGTCGTTTACAGTTGTTTTTGTAGGAATATCGTTTTGTACGGCATTGACAAACTCGGTCATTTCGTCCGTGAATGACTGCATATATCTTTCAAGGAAGAAATACAGCGGCTTGTCTGTAATATTGCCGTTAGCATTGATGAATGCAACATTTGTAGGAGTGTCGTTTGCGGCAGAAGCCTGACCCTCGGAGCCGAAAACCTCAAGTCTTTGGTCGTAGCCGTAGCTTGCCTTACGGCAGTTATCAATAACGCCGATAGCGCCGCTCTTGAATTTTAATGCAACAAGTGCAGTATCAACATCGCCTGCTTCGCCGATAGCCTTATCAACCATAACGGTAGCGTTTGCGTAAACCTCTTCAACCTCACCGCCGATGAAGCGAGCCATATCAAAATCGTGAACTGTCATATCAAGGAAGATACCGCCCGATACCTTAACATATTCGATTGAAGGCGGTTCGGGGTCGCGTGATGTAATCTTAATTGTTTGCAGATTGCCGAGCTGTCCCTCGTTTGCAAGTCTTTTAATCTCTGCAAAGTTGTGGTCGTATCTTCTGTTGAAGCCGATTTGAAGCTTAACGCCTGCCTTTTCGACAGCGCTGATAACCTTCTTGATTTTTGCAATTGTTAAATCAACGGGCTTTTCGCAGAAAATATGCTTGCCTGCCTCGGCAGCCTCACAGGCAATATCTGCGTGAGTATCTGTTGAAGAACAAATGAGCACAGCGTCGATTTCGGGATTGTTAAGAATCTCGTGATAATCCTGATAGTAGTTAGGAATACCTAAATCCTCTGCAACCTTTTTTGCGCCCTCAACATAGATGTCGGAAATTGCAACAATCTCTGCCTGCGGGATGTGATAAGTAATTGACTTTGCATGAACCTGTCCGATTCTGCCGGCGCCGATAATGCCTACCTTTAATTTTTCCATAGCTAAACCTCTCATAAAAATATTTACTGCGATTGCTCGCAAAATTACCGTTTTATTCTATCACAGCATATTGCCTAATTCAACACAAATAACCTATAAAGTATAATTTATTCAAGCTTTCCCATTGTGTTGAACGGATAGTAGCGGAACTTAACCTTTCCTAAGATTTTGTCCCTTGAAACATAGTTTGTTGAAATCCAGTATCTTGAGTCAACCGAATGTGCACGGTTGTCGCCCATAACAAAATAGCTGTCCTCCGGCACCTGAAACGAGCCGTTGTATAAATCCTTGTTTTCCTCGTCAACGAAGTCGTCACGGAGCTTTTCGGTTTTTCCGTCCTTATCGGTTACATATACCTCGCCGTCAAGAATATCAATCGTTTCACCGGGCAAGCCTATTATTCTTTTAACAAAGTATTTTTCCTCGGGGTTAACATCGGGGTTATAGTCGGGGTATTCAAAGATAATTATGTCGTATCTTTCCGGGTCGTTAAAAACATATGTTAAACGACTTGCTATTACTCTGTCCTTAAGCTGAATTGTGTTAAGCATCGAGCCGGTGGGTACGATAGCGTTCGCAAAAACAAAGGATTTGAGCAGAATTGCAAGCACAAGCGCAATTATAATGGGCAGACAAAAATCCAATATTTCCTTAAATGCGGATTGCTTTTTCTCCTGCTCCTTTTCCTGATTTTCTGCTTTTTCAATATTTTCACTCATTTTATTTTTCTTCCTATTTGCTTATTTTAAATATCATCATTTCAAACGGATGCAGGGTTAAATCCATCTTACTGTTATAGCCGTATTTCTCGTCGCTTTCCGGCACGGTTTTACAATAGATGTTATATCTTTTTGCATCGTTTAAATTTTCCGGTGCGCCCATAAGCTTGTTTAGCGTCAGCGTAAGCGCACGCTTTTCATCGGTTGGGTTACGCAATGCGATAATGCCCTCGCCCTCATCGGTCCAGCTGATATATCCGTAAACATTGTTATCAACGGGGTCGCCGCCGATGAACTGAGAATTTTTAAGGATGTGATAGTTATCCTTTTGGAAATTCAAGGCATTTGCAAGAGATGTCCATTTAGCATCGTTCATCATATCATATGACAGATGAAGCTCGTTTAATGCCTGTCCTCTTACCGTGCACCAAAATACATTCTTTTCAAATTCCTCATCGGTGTAGCTTATCTTTGCCGTGTGGCCGTAGATAGGCTCGTGGTTATAAATATAGCTCTGCGGAAACTGAAATGCTCTTGTGCACAGCGCGTCAAAATATCTTCCGTCACGGTAGGTTATCTCGGCGTCGCATTGTGACTGCCTTTCTATATTTTTGGCAAATCCGATATCGTTGCTGTTTTGAATCCATATCGAATTAACCCATTGAAGCCACCACGGAGAAAGATTTGTATAGCAGGTCATATTTATCCACAAATTTGGATTAACCTCTCTTAAGCGGGTGTATAGATTTATCCACTTGCGCCATAAATCGCTGAAGAAATACATTTCGTTTTCGCCACCGACCATATGGTCATGGGATGCGTCCGTGCAGGGCTTCAGACAAAAGCCGTCAAGCTTCCAGTAATCTATATCAAATTCGGTTGTACATTCGATAAGAAAATCCTCAAGCCTTTCAAGATAGCGGGCAGATGCAACGCAGATATCCTTTGACTGCTTATTGTAGTAGCCGTTCTTTGCCCTCTGCATACGCTTTGCAAACGGCATATTATAATTATATCCTCCTCGGGGACCGAGCCACATACCGAATTTGCTTCCCATATCCTGTACCTGTTTATTTATATCGTACATTTTGTTTGGGAATTTCTTATTAAAGCTCCAAAACTTTGCCTTATAGTCAACCCAGCCGTCGTCAACAACAAATGCGTCGAGTGCAGGCAAGCCGAATTTTTCAACGCCCTCCTGTATTTTCTTAAATGAAACAGCAATGTTTTCGCTGTCGATATTAAGCATATGGTCGTACCAGCTGTTATACTGAAAGCGAAGATAGTTTGGCTGACTTATTGTTTCAATGTAATCAAAAAATGCCTTCTTTAATTCGACTATGGTGTTGTCCTTTGCAGCGCCCATAACAGTTACGGGACAGGCGTAATTTTTTCCGACAGGCATTCCGATATAATATTTGATACTGCCGGTGCCGTGAACGATTTTGTTGTCCGTAGCAGGAAATTCACTTCCGAAAAACAGACTGTCAATATAAAACGGCTGACCGAGAGATGCCTCATAGTCGCTTATTTGGTTGCCCTCAACAACGCCCACGCTGAAATGCGTTTGCGAGTTGATAATGCCGATGCTCTCAAGCTCCACAAAATCGATGGCTCTGTCATCGCTCTGATTAAGCGTTATTTGCTTGCATATTGTGTTTTCGTCCTTATGAACCCAAAATTCGAGCTTAACGCCGACGCCCATATTTTCTTCAAACCAAAAGGCTAGCCTGTCGCCCTCGTAGCCTGCATTAACAACACGCAGACCCTTTGAGGAATATTCTTCTCCGTTTGTAAAATGTATTACAAATTCGCTTCCGTTTCCGTCGGGAACAAAGCTCATACCCGAATAGGTGTTAACGATTTGGCTGGCATAGAACTTGCCTTCGTTTATTTTGAATTCTCTCTTTATTCGGTTACTTTCAACTCTGAACATAAAAAGCCCCTCTATTTTTATAAATATAAAAACTATATACAAAAACATTATACAATTAATGTGCGGATAATTCAACAATAATTTGTTTACTTATTCCATTTTTTGTGTTACATTATATTTCAGATTATTTACAGGGGGGGACAGTGGCTTGGAAAAAAAGAATATTTTTACCCGAAAGGGCTTTGTGGTTCTTTTTGCGGTTATTGCCGCTTTGTCCTGGGGCGGTGCATATCCGTTTATCAAATTAGGTATGCAGGAATTTCAAATTGCCGATTTCGATACGGGAAGCAAAATTTTGTTTGCAGGCGTAAGGTTTTTTCTTGCAGGCGTAGGCACACTTGCTTTGTCGGTGCTTATGAAGCAGAGCATAAAAATTGAGAGCAAGAGCAATTTTTCCTGGCTTCTGCTTTTCGGCTTGGTTAACACGGCGCTTCACTATTTTTTCTTTTACATAGGCCTGTCCAACTGTAACGGTTCAAAGGCTTCAATTATTGATTCGCTCGGCACATTTTGGCTGATATTTTTAGCCTGCATTTTCTTTAGGGAAAGGCTTGATGCAAAGCGAATTATCGGCTGTGTGCTCGGCTTTTGCGGAATTTTGCTTGTAAACCTTTCGGCAGACGGAAGCAACGCAATGTCGTTTATGGGCGAGGGTATGCTTTTTCTAAATACAATTTGCGCGGCCTTCGGCGGAGTTATTACAAGAGTTGTAACAAAGAAAATGAACCCTGTTGCAGCTACGGGATACAGCCTGCTTTTCGGCGGTGCCATGCTTCTTGCAGCAGGTGTTATAATGGGTGGAAAATTGGAGCATATCACTGTTAAGGGAATAGGAATAATTGCCGTTTTAATTGCCATTTCAATGACAGGATTTATACTGTATAACCAGCTTTTAAGATACAATCCGGTTGGAGAAATTGCAATATTCAATGCGCTTATTCCCGTTTTCGGGACATTGCTGTGCTGTTTGCTTTTGGACGAAGCGTTTTACATTAAATATCTGTTTGCAATTATGCTTATTTCATTGGGAATACTTGCAATAAACAAAAAATCCGGGCATTAATGCTTGGCTTTTGCTTTTAAGATACCTCGTCTAATTCTTCCGTAGCATTCGACATCAAAGCTGCTCTGTACAATCCGCTTGCAATTGTTATGGGGTTAAAAAGCGGAACGCTGTCGCCGAATGCCGTAACGCTTTGAAAATCGCACAGCAGGTCTGCAATACTCTCGGTGGTGCAAATTGTGATATTTGCACCGCCTTTTTCAATTTCAAGAAGGTGCCTTGCTACCAAATCGGCAAAGCCTTCGTTGGAAATAAGCACGATTACAGGCGTATCCTTGCAGAATTTTATCTCATCAAGCCTTACGGCGTATGCGTTAATTTCCGTAAGCGCACGCATTTTTTCCGCAAGCTCACAGGCAACGGCATAATCAACCGTGTAGCCTGTCAGTATAATATTTTGTGTGCTTTGAATTTTGTCTGCGAGCGCATCAATATTGCTTACGGCTTTAATGGCAGACGATATCTTGCCCGACAGCATTTGTGCTATTTTCAGGGTTACGCTCATATGGATATCGGTCATATATCCGCGCTTAAATCCTATATACACGCCCAAGAGCGACAGCACGAAATATTCCGCCTGAAAGCTTTTCATAGATATGCTCTCCTTTGGAAAGTCACATTCTGCGTCAATAACGCTGTCGCAAAGCATTGCAAGATAGGAGCACTTGTTTGAGGTTATTGCGATGGTGCGAGCGCCGTTGTATTTTGCTCTTTTTACTGCGCTTATCGTTTCCATATCCTCACCCCTTGAGGATACGGCAACAACTATGGTGTCCTTGTCTAATATTCCTGCCGTGTTCATAAGCTCGTTTGATGCAAGGGCAATTGTTTCTATATCGGTTAAAAGCTCAAAATTATATGTGCTTGCCATTGCCGCATTAAAGGAGCTTGCGCTTCCGGTAAGTATTATTCGCTTTGTTCTGTCAAGCGTATGACGGCTCAGACGAAGCCTGTCAAAGCATAGCTTTCCGTCCTTTACAAGCTTGTTGTAAATTTCCTTTATGGCTAAAGGACAGTATAGAATTTCGTCCTGAGGCTTGTAGCTGTTTTCAACATAGATGCTGCTTGGTATCGGCTGAACGCTTCGCTTAGCCTTGCGCCCCTTTGAGTCGTAAACGCTTATCTTACCTGCCGTAATCCTCGCAATATCTCCGTCGTTTAAGGAAATATATCTGTCGCAGGTGTCAAACAGCGCAATAAGCTCGCTTGCGATATAGGTTCCGTCCTGCGAAATGCCAATAACCAAAGGCTCGTTGCCCTTTGACACATATATGGCATTTTCGTCCTTTGTGATAAAGGCATAGGTCGGATTGCCGTGCAGCTTATAGTTTATGCCTTCCGTCAGCGCTATTTTATCGGGCTTGCTGTTTGCAGATAATAAGTTCAGGATTATATTATCAACCCGACCCTCAACCAAGTTAAAATCCTTTCTTCTGCTCAGCTCAAGCATATTGTCTATATATCCGTCGCATACAACGGAGTAAAGGTTGTTGCAGGCAGGCTCACCTATATTGTCCGAGGTTACGGCAAGCGCAACGGTGCAATCCTCAACGGAGGAGGGCTGGGCGCAAACGGAGCTTGCATAGTAAAGCTCGCCGCCGCATTTGAGGGTTATTCCCACACATCTGCCACCCCGTCTGTGAAGGGAGGACAAGCCGTTTTTTATTTTTAAGATATGCTCGTCATTTCCTATATATCCAAAGATACCGCTCATATTATATCACTGATTCCTTTCAAGTCTTGCGTAAATTATACTCATATCGTCCATTGTTCGTTTGTCACTGCATTCTATTGCCATATCAAGTATTTCCTGTGCACATTCCTGAGGTGACAAATTATGCACCTGCTTAAATTCCTGCCTAAGCCAATCCTCGCCTAAATCCGTAATGCCGTCGCTCAGCAGAATTATGGAATCTCCGAGCGAGAGAACGGCTGTGCGTTTTGCAAATTCTATGCCTCTTAATATTCCCGCAGGCATTGAGGTCAGCTCGCATTTTGTAAGGCTGTTGCCCTTGATGATAAAGCTTGCAGGTGCTCCTGCCTTAAATATTTCGCATTTACCTGTAAAAAGGTCGATGTTTGCAATATCCAAGGTTGCCAAGCTTTCGTCATTGCTCTTAACCAATAGGGCAGAGTTTATTATTTTCAGCGAGGAGTCAAAGCCGAAGCCTGCGTTAAGCAGTCTTGAAAGCAAGCCTGCACCCATAGCGCCGTCAAGCGCTGCTCTGCTGCCCTTGCCCATACCGTCGCTTATTATCAGTATGCTGTGCCCTTTATTGTCGTTTATTATTTTAACCGAGTCTCCGCAAAGCTTGCCCTCGGCGCTGTGCTGGGCAAATCCCACATCAAGCTTATAGCAGGGACGCTCTGTAAAGGCAAGCATAGTGTCGTTTCTGAAGTTGGTTATTCTGCCGGTTTCGAAATATCTGTTGCAAATTTTTCCTATTTCGTTTTTCAACTTTGGGTTGCTCAAGCCGTTTGTGTTGCTTGACACAAGAATTTCAACCCTCATTCTGCCGAATTTATCCTCTATGGCGGATATGTTGCTCGGATAAATATCATAATCACCCAAAAGCCTTCTTATTTTTGCCGAAGCGTTGGAATCAAATATTTCTGCCTCGTCAAATTCCTGTGCCAAATCATTAAGCATTCCCGATATGGAATAAAATTGGTCGGAGGCAACCATTCGTATTTGATTTGTTTTTTCCAAAATTATTTCTTTTCTTATAAATTCCTCATCGGTCATATTGTTACGGTTGCGTTGGTTTTCCCGTCTTGTAACCTCGTTTATACGCTCTCTTACCTGGTCAACGCTGTCGCTTATTGCTGACATAGCGGACGATGCAAAGCGAAGCTTCAAAACAAGATTTTGCCTTAAGGTTCCGTCGGGCGCCATATCTCTCGAATTATCAAACGCCTTCTCAATCCTTTCGCATACTGCGTAGGGCATAAGGAGAAAAATTGCAGTGCCTATGGCAGAATCAATAAACAGAGAAAGTCCTATTTTACCTCCTTCGGCTATTGCAAAAAACGCTGTGCATATAAAATATCCCAAGCCTATTCCAAAGCTTGCAAGGGGCGTGAACAGATTTGCAACTATCGCAGAAAAGGCTATGGCGCCGCAAACCGCTAAGGCTCTGCTGTCATATATTCCGAAAACAAAGCCAAATGCTCCTGCAAGGATGATGCCCCACCTGTCGCCCGAATATCTTATGGTAAACAGTATTATTGCTATTGCTATTGCACGAACGGGATTAAACACGCCTATGCTCAAATATGATGAGCAAAGCAGAAGGGTGGACAGAGAAATAATTATGCAGGTTATATCCGATATGGGCAAAGCCTTGAATCTTAAGCGCCTGAAATTAGCATTAAGGCTTTTAAAATAGAAATAGGTCACACCCATTGTCAGTATTGCCTCTCCCACAAGAAGCATATAAGCATTTAGCTCTGCGTAGGTCTTAATTGCAAGAACTATGCCTGTTGCAAGGCTTATAACGGTGCTTATCGCTATGCATAGGGCGGGGGAGTGGCTTGCGTTTAGCAGGTCAAGCGCAAACGCACCCACGCAAACGAGCAGAGCCGCAGCTATGTATCTCGTGTTATATGCGTCAAGCCCGAGCATAAGGTAGCCCGCTATCGCACCGATGGCAGAAAAAATATAGCCCTTGTCCTTAGACACAATTATCAGCGCAAGCGGCAGGGGGCGCATATCGTTTGCTATACGTCCGAGGCTCAGCAAAAAGCCGCCTGCAAAATAGGCGAAGCATTTTACCGCTTTTTCAAAAATTTTGTTGTCAATCTTCTTATTAATTCGTTCTTTGATTTTAACTTCCATTGTTTTACTCTCGCAGTTATCAGTAGTGTTTTTTGAATTATATTCCACTAATTTTGCAAAAACTGTCACAATATGATTTTTGTGTTGAAATTATACCTTGGTTGTGATAAAATACATTGAATTGTTTATAAGTATAGTATAAATATGCGAATGGAGTGTTGAAATGATTACAGCAAGCAATATTTCGGTTCAGTTCGGCGGACGTTCTCTTTTTGACAGAGTTAACGTGTCCTTTACACCGGGAAACTGTTACGGTATCATCGGTGCAAACGGCGCCGGAAAATCCACATTTTTAAAGGTGCTAAGCGGTGACCTTGAGCCTTCAAAGGGCGAAATTCATATTACACCGGGCGAAAGACTTTCCGTTTTAAAGCAGGACCACTTTGCATATGACGAATATGAGGTTGTACGCACGGTTTTGATGGGCAATCCGCGCCTTATTGAAATTATGGAGGAAAAGGACGCCCTGTATTCCAAGGAGGATTTCTCGGAGGAGGACGGCATAAGAGCAGGCGAGCTTGAAGCGGAGTTTGCAGACCTTGACGGCTGGAACGCAGAGAGCGACGCAGAGTTTATGCTTAACAAGCTCGGTGTTTCGGACGAATACCATTATCTTAAAATGGCAGAGCTTCCATCCGATTTAAAGGTTAAGGTGCTTCTTGCACAGGCATTGTTCGGCAATCCCGACATTCTTCTTCTCGACGAGCCTACAAACCACCTCGACTTGTCTGCAATAAGCTGGCTGGAGAATTTCCTGCTCGATTTTGAAAATACGGTTATCGTTGTGTCGCACGACCGTCATTTCTTAAATAAGGTTTGCACTCATATTTGCGATGTCGATTTCGGCAAGATTACTTTATATACCGGTAACTACGATTTCTGGTTTGAATATACCCAGATGCGTCAGCGTCAGGCAAGGGACCAGAACAAGAAAAACGAGCAAAAAATTAAGGAGCTTCAGGATTTCATTAACCGTTTCTCTGCAAATGCCGCAAAGGCAAAGCAGGCAACAAGCAGAAGAAAGCAGCTTGACGCTTTGGAAATGATTGAAATGCCTGTTTCGTCAAGACGCTTTCCGTATGTTGATTTCAAGCCGGACAGAGAGTGCGGCAACGACCTGCTCCGTGTTGACCACCTTACCAAAACCATCGGCGACAGAAAGGTGCTTGATGACATTTCCTTTGTTATCCACCCAAGAGAAAAGGTTGCCTTTGTCGGCTCCGATGTTGTTGCAAAAACAACGCTGTTTAAAATAATTATGGGCGAGCTTGAGCCGGACGAGGGAAGCTTTAAGTGGGGCGTAACAACCTCTCAAAGCTATTTCCCATCGGACAACAGCGAATATTTTGACGGAGTGGATCTTAATCTTGTTGACTGGCTCCGTCAGTACACAACCGAACAGCTTGAGGCTGATATACGCGGATGGCTGGGCAGAATGCTGTTCTCGGGCGACGAGGCGCTAAAAATGGCAAATGTGCTTTCGGGCGGCGAGAGAGTGCGCTGTATGCTTTGCAAGATGATGCTTTCGGGTGCAAATGTTCTTATTCTTGACGAGCCTACAAACCATCTCGATTTGGAATCCATCACAGCCCTTAACAACGGACTTATCCGTTATCCCGAAACGGTTCTGTTTACCTCTCACGACCATCAGTTTGTTGAAACCGTTGCCGACAGAATTATAGAGGTTTCGGGCAATAAGCTTATCGACAGAAAGGGAAGCTACGACGAATTCTTGGCAACCTTTGATGAGGAACAGCTAAAGCATTTTAAAAACTAA
>JBJEPH010000046.1:1768-3264 GCA_051881135.1 Eubacterium sp. | reverse complement strand
TCATTTGTTCTTCTTTTAGACTTTTGATGTCGCTTTCTATAGCGTTCGTAAAAGTTATTAGAGCTTTGAACATTTCTTCCGCTATCGTCAGATATGCCGTTAGCTGTAGCTTGTCCTCTGCCTCGTTCAAGTTGTCCTCTCGTAAGGTCTGTAGTTTCTGCCACAGGCTTTCCAATATTTCCATACGGGTGTCTATGCTTCCCTGTGGTGTCCGTAATTTCTCCAGAATACTGGGCTTCGGCTGATTGTTCATATTGTTTTGTGAGTTTCTTTGTAAGCTCATATTCTATTCCTTTCCGGGTGTATAAATCACCCAATTTACTGCCCCTGACAGATACAAGTTTTCCGTTTTTGTCCTTGTATTCGGGGTGTCTGTATGATACCGTGTTTCCTTTAACCCTCGTTTCAACATTATAGTGCCGCCAAAGAGCAGCCATAACATCATCAAAGGTTTTGTTTGCTTTATCCGCTATTTCTACCTGAATAACCTCTCTAAGCTCGTCCTTAAAGCTCTCTTTGCCTTTTTTACGCATTTGATATTCCGCAAAAGTCAAATTATCTCTTGATGCGTCAATTTCGTGATTGTAGAACTCATTGCGGACAGAGTGCGTCAAGCCGTGTTGAATGCATTGATTGCCGAAATATTCCGACATATCATATAACATTTTTTTATTCCGTCTGTAACTTTTGCCTGTGTCTATGTTGCAGTTGCTCACAAGAAAATGAACATGAATATGCTCGGTGTCTGTATGTACTGCAAATAAAACCTCGTAGCCTTTGGAATACATAAATTCATTCGCAAATTCTTCAGCAATTTTATATGCCAATTCATAAGACAGCTTTTCATTGTCCGCCTGATGAAATGATATACTCAATTTGTGAGCAATTATGTTATTTTCTTTTATTCTGCTGTAGCTTCTGCCGTTTAACTTTCTTGTGACAAGTATGCTGTTTGCAAAATTATCACGATTACAGCCGAGAGCAGAATATAGGTGGTCTTGCGTTTTAACTACTCCGTTTCGTATCTGCTCCGGTTGTATGCCAAGCATATAGTTTACTGCTGATTTAAGCTGTCCTACCGATTTGCACGGCTGATACTTTACATTCACATTACCGAACGGCATTATCGTCACCATCCGTCTTGTCAATAATGGTTGCGTTTATCAAAGGTTTTTCAAGAAAATTTTTGATTTTCTCCATGACTTCGGAATATTCGCTGTTCATATTGAGAATTTCCTGATTCGCTTCAAAAAGGAAACCACTGTTTAGAAGATGTGCCGCCTGATTAAGATTTACACCGATTTTGCGTAACTCCTTAATCAGTTCTTTTATGCTTTCATCAAAGCGGTATATTTTTACAACAGAGTTTTTCAGTATGCGGATAAAAAATTCAGTTTTATTAAGACCGCTTGCAGTCTGTTTTTTATCCCATAACGCTTGTTCGCTGTCGGACAGGCGTAGGGAGAATTGATGATTTCGCTTGCGATTCATAAATT
>JBJEPH010000046.1:0-1668 GCA_051881135.1 Eubacterium sp. | reverse complement strand
GTGTCTATCCACTTGCACTACCTGCCTATGCCCTTTAGTGTAGCGGATAAGGGAAGTGTTGTTATCGCCGTTAGTTGATGACAATGCTTCACTTAGTAGCGGAGCTAAAGGACATTAAGTGCCTGTGCGTTCAAACTATTGTTGGAATAAAGCACAAAACGTGAGCGGAACGCACAGGCACACGCACCGAAAGGTGCGTACAAAGGCTGTAGGGCAGTTTGCCCGAAAGCCTTTCGTAATTGTAAAAAGCATTGACTTTTTGCAATTACGCATTAAATATAATTGATTTCTGTACCGATAAGGTACGAATATCAATTATATTTGGTATTATGCCGATTAAGGCATAATTACAGCTTTAATTTATGGTATTGGAAGTGCAATTTTCAATACCATTATTAGCTTTCGCTGATAAAATCCCAGTCAATTTCTTCGTTTTCGGTATTACTGTCATTGTTTTGCATTTGATTTTGAGCAATACTCGGAGATATTTGCAGATTAGCAAAACTCGCAATACACGAAAGCAGAAAACTCGGTATAGCCTCATTCAAGGCTTTTTCAACGGCTTCAACAATTTGTGCCACAAATTGTTCCTCTCGCTGACGAGTTTCAAGATAAGGATCTGCTTGCAGCTTGTAAAAGCGGTCAAACATTTCCGTTATTGAAAGCGCCGTTGCGTGGGTGTATGACTTAAACTGTGACTTATCCATTGTTTGCAGATATTCCCAAGCCTTTTGGTGCAAGGGATTATCAAGGTTAAAGCGGATATTTGTGCAGATAATATTGTTTTTCATCGGCTCTGCTCCTTTCGCAGCTTGTTGTATGCAAGATACTCATAGCCTTTTGCTGTTGCACATATATCGCTTATAACGGTTACTCTGTCTTTGTCATACTTACCGAAATTTTCAACAAGACAACCTCCACCTCCGATAATATACAGCCTCATCAAGCCGGAGTTGTATTCATATCTTCTGAGAGCAGAAAAGATTTGTTCCGTATATTCTGTTGCAACGCTATTTAAGCAGTCAAGATATTCCTTGCTTATATCTGCTGCTTTAAAGCGCAAATACTGTTCCACAACAGAATCCTCAATCTTTACCCCGAACTTATCCATAATACTGTTTTTAGCAGTAATCATACATTGATTAATACCGAGCTTCTCCGTCCAGCACTTGCTTTCAATGGGCTTTTTGTTGTTGATATACATAATATTCATTGTGCCGTTGCCGATGTCTGCGAGAATATTTGTACCTGTAAACTGTGATATATTTTCCACGATTGCCGGATAGCCTTGCGGAAATATACTGCTCCCTACAATGCGAACATAGTATTGTTTGCCGTTAAAACGAAATTCAACCTCATCATTCTGCATAAGATATTTGCGGAATTTCTCACGCTGTGAGCGTACCCAAGTTAAAGGAAGTCCGGCGGCAATATGCACATTTGCAGAGGTGATACCCACACGGCTTAATTCTCTTGCAATAGCCATAAGGGTAAAGATGTAGTATTCGTTGTCGGTTGACTTGTCGGCAATAAACTCCTTGTGACCTTCACCTACACGGTAATATGTGCCATTGTATTCAAGAATGTTTCCTGAAAATACAGGCTCGGTTTCATATTTGAAAAGCCCTGTAGGTGTAACGGTGCAACTGCTCTTGATATTGCCGTACC
>JBJEPH010000045.1:0-13438 GCA_051881135.1 Eubacterium sp. | reverse complement strand
ATAAGGTTTGTTTGATTTTATTTTTGCGTGGTTCAGACCACTTTATCGACAGTCTGAGGACTGCGAAGCCTCGCAGTCCTTTTTGGTTCTTTAGTACAGATAATTTGTAATTTTTACAGTTTCGCCGTTGTAAATATATTCACGGGGTACACGGCGTGCTATACGGCAGGGTTGCTCGTAATTGAACGAATGAGCAGGATTTGAAAAATCCTCCATAGAAATTGACGCGTTTTCGCTCTTTCCGATTAAAATAACCTCATCGCCCACCTTTACATCATCAATATCGGTTATATCAACCATAAACTGATCCATACAAACTCTGCCCACGATATTTGCATATTGACCGTTAACGATAACCCTACCGATGTTTGAAAGGCATCTCGGATAACCGTCCGCATAGCCTACGGGAATAGTTGCTATAATTCGTGTTTCTTTGGTTTTGTAGGTTCCGCCATAGGATATCTCCCTGTCCTTTTCCAAGGCTTTAATATGGGTAATACGGGCGTGCCAGGACATAACGGGCTTGATATCCAAAAGGCTCTTGTCAACCTCTTCACTCGGGTACAGACCGTAAAGGATAATTCCCATACGGCACATATCAAAATACTCGTCAAAATTCATAATTCCTGCGCTGTTGTTAAGATGCTTAACAGGAATTTCAACTCCCCTGCTCCCGAGCATATCCACAAAGCGCTTATACATATCTCTTTGGGCAATAGCCTTTGACAAATCTGCTTCATCGGCTGTTGCAAAGTGGGAAAACAAGCCCTCTGCCTTTATGTTGGGAAGCTCTGTTATCTGCTTGCATATATCTGCGCTCTCCTCGTTAACCTGAAAGCCGATACGGCTCATACCCGTATCTATGCAGAAATGAAAGCTAATCTCCTTCCCCTGCCTTACGGCTTCATCGGACAGTGCTCTTGCCATATCATAGGAAAAGATGGGAATACGGATATCGTTTTTAACTATATCCTCAAAGTATTCCTCAAAAACTGCGCCGAGAATAAGTATGGGTGTTTTTATACCCGCCGACTTAAGCTCCAAAGCCTCCTCGATAATTGCCACACCGAAGAAATCACATTTTCCGTCAAGGAGCTTGCCTATTTCAACTGCGCCGTGACCGTATGCGTCTGCCTTAATTACGCCGAGAAGCTTACAGCCATCAGGCAATTTTGCTCTTGTGCTGTTATAATTATATTCAATAGCATCTAAATCAATTTTTACACAGGTTCTCATAATCGTAAACTCGCCCCCATAAATATAATATTATTACGATTAACCAAAAAAAGCAAGACCTACGGCCTTGCTTTTTTGATTTTTTAAGACAAATGCAATAATTCAACAACCCTGCGCTTATATTGCAGAAATTCATCACTCAAATTGAAATCGTCTCCTCTTGGCTTTTTTACATCAATAACGACCTCGCTTGATATGGTTGCAGGCGAGCCTGACAGGATATAAATTCTGTCCGAAAGTAAAATAGCCTCATCAATATCGTGAGTGATAAACACGGTTGACAAATTAATGTTCTCCATAACCTCCAAATACCACTTATGTATCGTGGATTTTGTTATGGTGTCAAGCGCAGAAAAGGGCTCGTCAAGAAGTGCTACACCGTTAGACGAAAGATAAGTGCGAAGAAGCGCCGCCCTTTGTCGCATACCGCCCGAAAGCTGTGCAGGATATTTCATCTGGCATCCCTCAAGTCCAAAGGTTTCAAACAAGGGATCCGCCATTTTTCGCGCTTCCTTCTTTTTTACGCCCTTTATTATCATCGGCAGGCAAACATTATCTATGACACGGCGATACGGAAAAAGCAAATCCTTTTGAAGCATATAGCTTATTTTACCCGGCTTGCCCGTAACATCCTCGCCCATAAGGTAAACCCTGCCCTGCTCGGGAGTATATATTCCTGAAAGAATATTAAACAGGGTTGTTTTACCCGAACCGCTTACACCGAGCAGGCTGATTATTTCGCCCTCGTTAAGCGTGATATTTACATCGTTGAGAACCTGATTGTCACCGAATGACTTATTTATTTTTTCTGCCTTTAAAATTTCCATAGTTATGCAAGATAGTCGTTTGTAAAGCCTGTATTTTCAGGAATATCGGTTGTTGTAAGGTCGTTTTCATTTAGCCAGTTGTAAAATGCATTCCAACGCTGAGCGTCAATATATCCCCACTGCTTTGCATCTGCAATATACTGGTCTGCCATCCATTTTTGCGACTCCTTAACAAGTGTTTCGTTTCCAACCAAGGATGCTGTATCATCGCAATCAATAAGAATTTGGGCAGCCTCGTCCGGATTTTCAATAGCATATTCATAGCCCTTTCTTGTTGCCTCAAGGAATGCCTTTGTGTCATCGGGATTTGAAGCGATGTAATCGTTATTTGTAACAAGTACAGGCGAATAGTAGTCAAAAACAGGGTTTAAGTCCTTGAAGAAGAAGGTGTCAACCTCAATGTTGTTTAACTTTGCGTTAATACCGCCCCAGCCGTAGTAAATCCAAATAGCGTGGTCGGGATTAGCATTTACATCCTGTGCCTCATCTGTTGGCACATCGGGGATTTGCTCAACCTTTGAAAAATCTCCGCCGTCAGCCTCAATGATGTTTTTCATAATTGCAAGCTCTATCGGCGACTGCCAGGTAAGATACTTATTGCCTTCAAGTCCCTTAGGTCTGTCCATACCCGAGCCTTTTTTGGAAACGATGCAAGAGGAGTTGTGCTGAAGCAGAGCCGCAACTGCTGTAACCTCCATAGCCGTATCCGAGCAAAAAGCAGGAGCAAGGAGGTCCTGATAGCCGACAGCATACTGTACCTGTCCTGCCGAGCAGGCGGCAATAGCATCGCCGTTGGGCGGTTGAACTATTTTTACATTGAAGCCTGCATCCTTATAAAAGCCCTTTGACAGAGCAACATACAAGCCTGTGTGATTTGTGTTGGGTGTCCAGTCGAGGGACACAATAATATCCTTTAACTCTGCTGTGGTTTTATCGTCTGTTTTTTTGGCATTGCTGCACGCAACAAAGCTAAGGCAAACAACCAAAACGGCTAAAACCAAAGCCAATGCTCTTTTAGTTAATTTCATAGTTTTAATCTCCTTTTATTGTTATCTGTTTTTCTTGCTTTGCCAAGGCATACATACCCTTTCAAGCAAAATCACTATGCCCATCAATGCTAAGCTTACAAGTGAAATCAAAACAATGACGGCAAACATTTTATCAAAGGCATAAGCCTTTTTTACTCTTGTCATATAAACGCCTAAGCCTTCAAATCCACCAAGCCATTCGCTGACAACTGCGCCCACGACAGCATAGGCGGCAGAAATGCGCAAGCCCGAAAAGAACGACGGGGTTGCATTGGGTAGCTTTACATATCTGAAAATCTGAACCCTGCTTGCGCCCATGGCTCTCATCAAATTAACTGCGTCATTATCAACGGATTGATAGCCGTTTAAAAGTCCGATAGCAATCGGGAAAAAGGTTGTTATAACAACTAAAGTAATTTTCGGCGCCATACCGAAGCCCATCCACAAAACGAGCAACGGTGCAATGGCGATTGTGGGAATTGTTTGAGTTATAACTAATATGGGATACAATGCCTTATTGATTATTTTAAATCTGTCCATAAGGCTTGCAATGATGAATGCCAAGACAATGCCTATCAAAAGCCCGTATATAGACTCCTGAAGCGTTACGACAGCCTGCTTCATCATTATGCCGAAATTGTCCGAAAACGCACTCAGCACCTTTGTCGGAGAAGGCAGCATATATGCCGGCACAAACTCCATATCGCATATAATATACCATATTAACAGTATTATTCCCAAAGCACCTATCGGTGCCGCTTTATTGGTGATGCTTTGTAACTTTTTTGTCAATTGTTAAAACCTCGCCTTCAGGATTATAAACCACCTTAATATAGGCGCTTACGCTTGCACAGCCTGCCTTAATGGCTACCTTTTGACAATTGGCAACTATCTCCATAAGCTCGTCATAGCTTTCGCCCTCGATAGTGGTTTCAAAGGGACCGACATAGCAATTAAGGCCTGTTGATTTTATGTAAGCGATAACTTCATCAACAATTCTTATAAGCTCATTCTCGTCGCCCTTAACCTCAGGCAATACCTGAATTGCAACACTTGCTTTCATCCTCATATCTTCCTTTCCTGTATTTCTTGATAAGTCAAGAAAAAAGCACCAACGCAAAAGGTCGGTGCTTAAAACATTCATATCTCGTCTTCCTACGCTCGCATTACCGAACAGGTTAGAAGGGTATAATCTCAGCCGTTTTGGCACCCCTGACTTATTAAGTTGTGACAATTATATCACTATGAATTTGTTTTGTCAATATATTACAACCCCGGAATAAGTGCTGTTGCAATGCCGAAATAAACAAGAAGCGACACGGCATCTACAATTGTTGTAATAAACGGCGAGCTCATAACGGCAGGGTCAAAGCCCAAGCGCTTTGCAAGTATCGGCAACGAACAGCCGATGAATTTTGCAAATACTATTTCAACAATCAGTGTAAGGGAAATTGCAAGGTCAATGATAATCGTTATTTCATCGTTATTAAACAGCATTTTATCAATCAGCAAAATCTTTACAAAATTGACAGCCGCAAGCGATAGGCCGCAAACCAAGCCTACCCTAAGCTCCTTCCATACTACCTTAAAATAATCCTTAAAGGTTACCTCGCCGAGACTCATGGCACGGATAACGGTTACGCTTGCCTGTCCGCCGGAGTTTCCGCCCGTATCCATAAGCATGGGTATAAACGCCGTAAGAATTGTAAGCGTTGCAAGCTTGCTTTCAAAGGCTGTGATAATTGAGCCTGTAAAGGTTGCGGAAACCATAAGGAGCAGAAGCCAGGGAAAACGGCTTCGCCATGTTTCAGCCACGGAGGTACGAAGATATGTTTTCTCCGTAGGAAGCATAGCGTTCATCTTTTGGATATCCTCTGTGTTTTCCTCCTGCAAAACGTCGATAGCGTCATCGACGGTGATGATACCTACAAGACGGTTTTCCATATCAACTACGGGAAGTGCAAGGAAGTTATACTTATCAAAAAGCTGTGTTGCAAGCTCCTGGTCATCAAGCGTATTTAAGGAGATAGTATTGGTTTCCATAAAGTCTTCAATAATATCCTCATAATCGTGCAACAAAAGCTCCTTAACCGTTGTTACACCGATTAGGTGACGGGAGCTGTCGCAAACATAACAGGTATAAATTGTTTCCTTATCAACACCTGTACGACGAATACGCTTAAAGGCATCCTCTACCGTCATATCCCTTTTTAAATCAATGAACTCGGGCGTCATAATTGAGCCTGCCGAATCCTCGGGATACTTTAACAGGGCGTTTATGGAATCTCTTGTTTCCTTATCCGCAGTTTTTAAAACACGCTTAACAATGGTTGCAGGCATCTCCTCGATAACGTCAACGGCGTCGTCGAGGTATAGCTCGTCTATAACATCACGAAGCTCGTTATCGGAGAATGCGTGAATAAGCGTCTCTTGGTCTTCGCTTTCAAGCTCTACAAATGCTTCGGCGGCTTCTTCCTTTGGCAGAAGCCTAAAGAGTAATAATCGCTTGCTGTTAGGAAACTGCTCGATGATTTCCGCAATATCCGCCGGATTAATTTCAACAAGAATATCCTTTATTTTTGTATATTCCTTTTGAATTATCAGGCTGTTGATTTGCGCTATGATTTCTTCCATTTCCATTTCCTTAATATCCACGGTATCACCCACCCTTCATTGATAGTTTCTGTTACTCTATATCAAAAAATTCCTTTTCGTCGGCATCCTCTGCCTTTATGGCAAATCGCTTAAACAATGCCATAAGAACGGCTATAATAAATATTCCGCCGAGGATACAGATAATAATTGTTTTGAATTCTGTTTTTTGGTAAAAAAGCTCACCCTGAACAAAGGAGGAAAAGTCGGGCTGCTTCATTTCCTCTTTTACCTCTTCAACAGTTTTGTTTATCCTTTTAACCTTGAATGTATAATTTTTTGTGCTTGCGTCCGAAGCAGTTACATTAATATTAATTGTGGGATTTTGGTCGGAATTAATATACTGTGTTCCCGGCACCTCACAATATGCTCCAACATCGTCGGCTGCGGCGCTTAGGGTGATTTCCGTTAAATCGCAGGGAATATAGAGCGAGTACTGCGTGTTATCGTCGCTGAGCTTTGGATAAACCTCACCCAAATAGCATTCCACATACGCCAAATTGTTGTTTGAGTTCTTTTGATAGTCTCCTGCATTGAGATAATGAAAAACATAGCTTGTCTTGATGTTTTGATTTTCGACATCTACGATAATAGCCGTTTGATGCTTTGCTTCGTCGAGCTCATAATTTACAAAAATAAACGCATCCTTGCTGATTTCATAGCTTTTGAGAGTAGGCGTTGAGCTTTCGTCCTTAAGCATAAGGTCATACTCAAATCGAGCAGGAGAAAACTCTCCCTCGACAGTTGCGTTGTTGAACGCAATGGCTTTAAGCACAGGAGGTTCCATAATATCCTGTGCATAAGCGCTTATTTGAAAAATACTCAACGCAACAATAATTGCTGCAAGAAACGCTTTCACTCTTTTCATAATATACTCCTATGGTATTCAAACCACGGTTTATCGTTGCAAATATTACCGTTAGCTAATAATAAAGCTCAATTCCTTGTTTTCCCTTAAAAATTTATACATTTTTTTATCGTCGATTTTTGTAGAAATATAATAAACCTGAGTAGATTTTATTTTGCCGAGCTTTTTTATTTCGCTTTTTAAAGCCTTATCCGTAGCCCTGCCGCTTTCGGCGTCAATGCCGTTTATGCCGACATCAACCTCTTGAATAAACTTTGCTTCTCCGTTAAGCGAGTCGGAAAGCCTTTTTGAAATTGTGTCAAAGCCGTCTCCGCTGACATCTCCCGCATCCTTTGGAATATCACATCCCGTAAGCACAAAAACGGTTACACCGAAATCGTACAGCTCTGTTACTATATCCTTGATATAGGCATAGGTTGAGTCGTTTGCAGGATTTAAGTATGCGTTTCCGTTTTTGTCGGTATATGGCTTGCCGTCTTTTAAAAGTGCAAGCCTTAATGACTGATTTGCGACAACATTATCGGCATAGCAGCAAATTCTTGCAACGGGCAAAATATCGTTTGAAATAAGCTTTTCGATAGACTTTTTCGGCTCCGTTGCGAAATTGCTCTGTGCAGCGTAGGTATCTATGGTTGCAAGGCTTGACCTGTATCCAATTGTGCCGTCGGTTCTCTTTGCATCAAAGGTTATGCTGTTATAGCCCACCGACCTGACATCCTCGATAACCGAGTCAAGCATTACGGAATTATCAAGGCTTATTGAATCAACGGCAAGTGAATTTAGGCTGATATCAAGCTGTGACATTGTTCCGTAGCTGTCCGAAGCGCTGTTGAGCAATGCCTTTGCAGGCTTTGCATATCTTGTGATATGGACATCCATACCCGTGTAGCCGACGCCAATCAATATGAGAGCCGTAACAAAAGCAATGAACCGTCTTAAATCTGTATTCTTTTTTTCCTTTTTACGCATAGCTGTTTGGTGGGCAACACGCGTGGTTTCGTTATACTTATCGCTGTAACCGTCTGTGTAGGCATATTTATCTGCAAAATCGATTTTTCTGCCCTTCGGCTCCTCTGTCCACTTTTCGTTTCTATGCTTGTTATTGTAAAACGACTTTCTTTTTTTATTTTTCATTATTTAACAGATAGTCCATTCTCTCTTAAAGTATTAATAGCTTCGGCAGGATTTTCCGATTTGAACACAGCCGAGCCTGCAACAAAGACATTTGCCCCTGCCCTTGACGCAATTTTAACGGTTTCGGGATTAATTCCGCCGTCAACCTCAATATCAATATCGGGATTTATTTTTCTGATTTGCTCAATTTTCGGCATAGTTGACTCCATAAAGCTCTGTCCGCCGAAGCCGGGCTCCACCGTCATAACAAGCACCATATCGAGCTTATCAAGATAAGGAATAACCTCATCGGCAGGAGTATTTGGCTTTATTGCCAAAGCCGCTCTTTTTCCAAGTGAAATAATTTTGTCTATGGTTTTTTGAACATCGCTGTCGGACTCTGTATGAAAGCAAATTAAATCTGCGCCTGCATTTGCAAAATCCTCAACATAGTCATACGGATTGCTTATCATCAAATGAACATCAAAGGGAATGCTGCAAACTTTTTTTATAGAGCTTACAACAGGCGCACCGATGGAGATATTCGGCACAAAATGTCCGTCCATAACATCAACATGAATATAGTCGGCGCTTTCACATTTTTTAAGCTCTGCTTCAAGATTAGCATAATCCGATGCCAGAATTGACGGTGAGATTTTAATTTCCATAGGTCATACTACTCCATTATTTTAAAATACTAATTTATTATACTATTTTAATAGAAATAAATCAACCCATCACGGCACATTTATACCGTAACGGGTTGTAATGCTTTTAATACTTATCAAGTGAGTTAGCCAAAAAAGCCTTCGTCTTGGGACTTTGGGGATTGTCAAAAATTTGCTCGGGTGTTCCGTATTCCTCAACAATGCCCTCCGACATAAAGATGATTTTATCCGAGACATTTTTTGCAAAATCCATCTCGTGAGTTACAACAATCATCGTGCTTCCCTCGTCCTTGAGATTTTTTATAACCTTCAAAACCTCTCCCGTAAGCTCGGGGTCGAGAGCCGATGTAGGCTCGTCAAAGCACAAAATGTCGGGATTGAGCATAAGCGCTCTCGCAATGGCAACTCTCTGCTTCTGTCCTCCCGATAGCTGACAGGGGTAAAAGTCTGTCTTTTCGCTTAAGCCCACTCTATCAATAATTTTTTTGGCTTGATTTTCAAGCTCCTCCCTGCTTCCCATATCCAAAAGACTTGGCGCAAGCGTTAGGTTTTTAAGCACCGTATATTGTGGGAACAAATTAAAATCCTGAAAAACAAGACCGAAATGCAAACGGTTTGTTCTTAAATCCTTTTCCTTAATATTCCTTGCGTTTTCGCCGTCGAAAATACATTCGCCGTTTACGGTAATAGTTCCCTTCTGCGCAAACTCAAGAAAATTTATGCATCTCAAAAGGGTTGTTTTGCCCGAGCCTGATGAGCCTATAATGGACAAAACCTCGCCCTTCTCCAAATTGAAATCAATACCCTTGAGTACCTCGGTTTTTCCAAAGCTTTTATGAATATTTTTAATTTCCAATAACGACATAACACACCCTCCTTACGCTTCAAAATAGCTCATTTTCTTTTCTATTGCGCCAAAGAAAAGTGTGAGCGCACCATTGAATATGAGGAAGAAGGCTGCCGTATAGAACAATGGCCAAAACAGACCTGCGGCAGTTATGTAATCCTCGCCGATACGGATAACCTCAACAATTGCAATGGTTCTTGCAAGAGAGGTGTCCTTTACCAAGGTAATAATTTCATTGCTCATAGGCGGCACAATTCGCTTTATAACCTGCAACAAGGTTACCTTAAAGAATATCTGTGATCTTGTCATACCGAGAACAAGTCCTGCCTCCTGCTGTCCCTTCGGAATGGATTCGATGCCGCCTCGGTATATTTCGGAAAAATAGCAGGCATAGTTTATAACAAACGCAATGCAAGCCGCCTTAAATCTGTAATCGGCGCCTACCGACATACCTAAAAGCAGGCCCGGTCCGTAGAAAACAACTATTATTTGAAGCATAAGCGGTGTTCCGCGGATTATCCACACAAAAATTTTAACAAGCGCCTTAATCGGCTTAAATTTCGACATCGAGCCAAAGCTTATTAACAAGCCTAATGGCAGCGCACAGGCCAAAGTAATGCCGAAAAGCTTAAAGTTTACCAAAAAGCTTTTAAGCATTTCCAAAGTTACTTCTAAAAACGAAGTTCCCATATCGTTACCTCTTTTCGAATAAAACAGGCGAAAGGAAAAACCTTTCGCCTATTAGTGTTTTCAGTAATATTCAGAAATTACTCTGCAAGGTCAACGCCGTACTTGTCGGAAAGACCCTTTAAGGTTCCGTCCTTCATCATTTCGTCGATTTGCGCATTAACCTTTTCAGTAAGCTCTGAGCCCTTCTTGAAGCCGATACCGTATTGCTCTGTTGTAAGCTTCAAGGTGTAGCCGAGGTCGGCGAAATCGGAGCCGTCCTTGGTCATGGAATTAGCCATTGTTGAGTCGATAATGCAAGCGTCGGCAGTACCTGCCTTTACCTCTTTAAGAGCATCGGACTGTCCTTTAAGTGAAACGACATTTTTGGTAAGCTTCTTAGCTTCGGCTTCACCTGCAGAGCCCTTTTCAACAGCAATTGTTACATCCTTTAAGGAAGCTGTGTCTGCATAGTTTGCAAGAACTGACTTTTTCATAACAACAACCTGGCTGTTTGCAGCATATGGTTTTGACACATCACAGTTTTGGATAACCGAGTCGGAAATAGTCATACCGTTCCAAATGCAGTCGATGGTTCCGCTGTTGAGCTCAACAAACTTGTTGTCCCAATCAATTTCAACAAAAGCAACCTCGTAGCCAAGCTTCTCTGCAACTGCAGTGGCAAATTCTGCGTCAAAGCCTGTCCAAGAGCCGTCCTCTGCCTTGTAATCCATAGGCTCATAATTTGTAATACCTACTGTGAGCTTTGGCTTTTCCTCTGCTTTTTGACCTGAGCAAGCCGCAAAAGCAAAGCAAACCGTAAGCACAGCCAAAACTAATGCAATAATCTTCTTTGTCATTTTCATTTTGAAAACCTCTTTCTTTTATTTTCGTACGGCTATTATACTTTATTTCTTTACCAAAGTAAAGTGTTAATTTAAAAAAGTATGAATTTTTTTCGTTTTCTTATAAATATACAGTATATTTATTCATTTTATGCATAAAACTTGCATTATTTTGCAATTAGTGCTATGTTATGTGGTATCAAAATAATAAAAATTAATTTAAAGGAGATTAACTATGAAAAAGATTTTAGCAGTTGTTCTTGCAGTGCTTACAATATGCTTTGCATTTGTGGGTTGCTCAGGTAACAAGGAAGCAGAAGAAAAGAAAACTCTTACAATGGCTACAAATGCCGAATTTCCGCCATACGAATATTTTGAAAACAATGAAATCGTAGGTATTGACGCTGAAGTAGCTAAGGCAATCTGTGATAAGCTCGGCTATGATTTAAAAATCGAGCATATCGAATTTGATTCAATCATTCCCGGTATCAAAGGCGGCAAGTTTGATTTCGGTGCTGCCGGTATGACAGTAACACCCGAAAGAGAGAAGGAGGTTAGCTTTACAACCTCTTATGCAACAGGTATCCAGGCAATCATCGTAACTGAGGACAGCAAAATCGCAACAGCTGATGATTTGTTCAAGGGTGATGTTACAATCGGTGTTCAAAAGGGTACAACAGGCGACCTCTACTGCACATGGGATATTGAGGACGAAAAGCTCGGTACAGTTGAGAGATACGCAAAGGGTGCAGATGCTGTAATGGCTCTTACATCCGGCAAGGTTGACGCTGTTGTTATCGACAACGAGCCTGCAAAGGTATTTGTTGAAAAGAACGAAGGCTTGAAAATCCTTAAAACAGAGTATGCAGTTGAGGACTATGCTATTGCAGTTTCTAAGGATAATCCGGAGCTTCTTAATGAAATCAACGGTGCTCTTGAGGAACTTATTAAAGATGGTACTATCCAGAAAATCATCGACAAATATATTCCTGCTGAGTAATTTATTATTTAACAACTCTAAGGGCAAGGTTTAAGGCTTTGCCCTATTATTATGTAAGGAGGAAATATATGAAAGAGTGGTTTTTGTCGATTGCCGACCAGTTTAACACCGCTTTTATTGTTGATAACAGATGGAAATACATCGTAAGCGGTCTTAAAAACACACTGGTTCTTACCTTCTTTGCGCTTATTCTCGGCGTAGTTATAGGTGTTATTGTTGCGGCAATAAGGTCAACCTATGATAAGCAATACACCGAGATGAAGAAAGGCGTAGGCAAATTTATATTTTCTGTTTTAAACAAAATTTGTAAGATTTATTTGACCGTAATACGCGGTACTCCTGTTATGGTTCAAATTATGATTATATATTTTGTTATTATGGCATCATCAAAAAACAAAATTCTATGCGGAGTAATTGCTTTTGGTATAAACTCGGGTGCATATGTTGCAGAGATAATACGAAGCGGTATAATGAGCGTTGATCCCGGTCAGATGGAGGCAGGGCGTTCTCTCGGATATAACTATTTTCAAACAATGGGATATATTGTGTTGCCTCAGGCTTTTAAAAACATTTTACCTGCACTTGCAAACGAATTTATCGTACTGCTGAAGGAAACCTCCATTGCATGCTATGTAGGTGTTCCGGACCTAACAGGCGGTGCAAACATTATTAGAGGAATAACATATCAAAGCTTCTTCCCTCTTATAGCCGTAGCAATAGTTTATTTAGTTATGGTAATGTTCTTTACTAAATTAGTGGGCATACTTGAAAGGAGGCTGAAGAACAGTGAGCGATAATTCCATTATTCAGGTTAATAATTTGAAAAAGCACTACAATGACGGAGCAATCAAGGCTCTTGACGGTGTAAATATGGAGATTAAAAAGGGCGAGGTTGTTGTTATAATCGGTCCGTCAGGCTCGGGTAAATCCACTCTCCTGCGTTCATTAAATCTTCTTGAGGTGCCTACCTGCGGAAATGTAATTTTTGAGGGAACCGATATCACCGACCCACAGGTAAACATTAATATTCACCGTCAGAAAATGGGTATGGTTTTTCAGCACTTTAATTTGTTTCCGCATTGGACTGTTCTTAAAAATATTACCCACGCTCCGATAACTCTTTTGAAAAAGAGCAAGGAGGATGCCGAGGCAAAGGCTATGGAGCTTTTGAAAATGGTCGGCTTAGACGATAGAGCAGACGCATATCCGAGTCAGCTTTCGGGCGGACAAAAGCAGAGGGTTGCCATTGTTCGTGCGCTTGCTATGGAGCCTGATGTAATGCTCTTTGACGAGCCTACCTCGGCGCTTGACCCCGAAATGGTTGGCGAGGTGCTTCAGGTAATGAAGGACCTGGCAAAGCAGGGTATGACAATGATTACGGTAACTCACGAAATGGGCTTTGCAAAAGAGGTTGCTTCACGAGTTGTATTTATGGACGCAGGCGTAATTCTTGAAGAAGGCACACCTGACGAAATCTTTAACAACCCAAAGGACGCTCGTTTGAAGGACTTTTTATCAAAGGTATTATAAAGAATTATATATATACATTATATAAAGAAACAAGGATGCATAATTTTTGCATCCTTGTTTCAGCGTGTAGAAAAAGTCCAATTAATAAATTTCTACACGCTGGCAGACTTCGAGAAATGAAACTGAATATCGTTTTCTTGCGAGTGGGAGCTGTACGA
>JBJEPH010000044.1:0-13443 GCA_051881135.1 Eubacterium sp. | reverse complement strand
GAAACAAGGTGCGAGATATTATCTACTCTTTCAATAGTTGCTTCAATCGGTATAATCAAATTATCAAAGATATATGATTTTAAGACCATATTGTTATTCGTCACCTTGATGTCTGTGGTTCTTATTCTCTTTCTTTGTCCTCTTGATACACCTGAAAAGCCACTTTCCGAAAAAGAGTTCAAATATTTTCGTAAAATCTCTTGGATTATTTTGTTGGTGATTTCGTCTATTATTATTGTTTCATATTTTTTCAAATTTAATATCCTGTTTACACCATGTTGTGTAAGCCTAATACTTGAAAGCATATTGCTTGTTGCCGGAAAGATAAAGAGAGTGCATCAGGAGAAAAGTGTCAAGAACTAATCTGTTTGGTGTATTTCTAAAAGAAAAGCGGCAAGAGGCAAATATGTCCTTGCGAGAATTAGCTCACTCTATCGGTGTAGCACATACATATATTTTAAATATTGAAAACGGCAGTAAGGCACCTCCCGGTGATGTAATACTGAAAAAGATTGCTAATGCACTTCATTTTGATGCTCAAACAGCAGAGTTATTCTATGACTTAGCTGCTATGTGCAAACAAAATGATGACGGTAAAAATCTGTTTTTACCAACAGATGTGTCTGAATATATACAGAAAACCGAATCTGCAAAATCAGCAATAAGACAGGCGAACAAGCTGGGATACGGTAACGAATTTTGGATTAAAATATTGAAACAGTTAGAGAACAAATAAAATATGTCCCATTCGGGATATATTTTTTAGGATAACTGTTATCCAAAGGTGAACACTTACTGCATACTAATTAAATAAAGAGGTCTGACGATTTTTTCGTCAGACCTTTTTATGTTGTTCTGACGAAAAAAACGAAAGGACAACAATGATTAATTTATGGCAACCATATATAGCTAAATATCCGTAATCTTTGATTTTTGAAAGCTAAAAAAATTCAAAAATCGGAGGTTTAAATATGAAGAAGATATGTGAAATATATGATATTTCTCAAGAATATGAAATGAAAGAAAAATCAGTTTTGATATGTGTAAGTGATTTAGATAAGGACAAGTTATTCGAAATACTGCCCGAACTAAAAAATAATTTCAACGAGATTTTCAATGATTGCAAATGGCAAGAATATTTAGAAATAAATAAAGCCTATAACCGAAACGAATCTAAACACTATATGCGAGAAATCAGGCAATCAAAGAGAGTAGAATCAGATGCATTGATGAGATATGAAACTGATACCATTAGTGAAATCTTGAACAATACTGAATTGAAAACCAAAATTGAAATGGCGTTATCAACACTATTACCATTACCTAAAAGAAGATTTTTAAAACATTATTTAGAACACCTTACATACAGAGAAATTGCAAAGGAGGAAGGCAAAGCAGTATCAACCATTTATGAGTCTATTATGACTGCACGAAAAAAGTTTTTGAAAAATTTTGAATAATACCCCGAACAAAACACCCCAAACAAGTTGAAGTTGTATGAAAGGACTTCCTTTCATACAACTGAATAAGTCAGTCATTAAATACATTCCTGTTGTTGTGAAAATCACAAGCCACCTTAATAATTACGCCAAGACGCATTATGCCGAGCGAACAATAATTATTATAAAAGTCGGATTGCTACCAATTTGGCGATGACAGACAATAGGTATAATGATACTCCCACCCAGTCACAGTCCGAGCGTGATAAAACCGTCGCAGGCAATGAGGGTGGCTCGGAGGAACTCGGAGAGGTGAAATTCCTGTGGAGCTGATTAGCAATCAGCCGTTTAATGATTCCTTATTTGCAATTCGGGGTGTTGAGGACAAATAGAATTGCTTTCATATATAACAGCCGATGGATTAATTCTGTCGGCTGTTTCTTACATAGACAAAGTCTATTAAGGAGGTTTATTTATGAAAGGCAAAATTCTAAGAGGAGATATTTTCTATGCTGATTTAGGCAGAGGAATAGGCTCGGAACAAAAAGGATACAGACCTGTACTTATTATTCAAAACAATGTAGGCAACAAATACAGTCCCACTGTTATTGTTGCATCAATTACAAGTAAAGTCGGAGTAAAAGCAAAACTGCCCACACATTATTTTGTTAATACCGAAAGCGGTCTTGAAGCACCATCGGTTGTTCTACTTGAACAAATACGGACTATTGATAAAAAACGGCTCGACTCATATATTGGTCATTTAAGTAAAAATCACATTGATGGCATAGATAAGGCACTTGCAGTAAGTATAGGAATAAACAAAAAGTAAGTTAATATCAAATGTACAAAATTATAAATCGCATAATTAACAAAATTTTAAGTTTGATATAAACTCACATTATAGGAGGCAAAAATGAGCAGTATAGATGAGCGACAAAAAAGAATTTATGTGTCAAGCGATGTTAAATTCTATACTATTTCCGACCTAAAAGAAATGCTCGGTTGGAGTGAAAACACAGTACAAAAATTATTCAATGATCCGAAGTTTCCGTCATCTGATTTTGGCAGAATAAAAGTAGTTGAAGCACACGCTTTAATTGATTATTTTTCAAAAAAGCATATAAAACAGAATGATGGATACTGGAAATAAGGAGAGAATTTTTATGGCAAAGGTAAAAACACAAAAGAAAAACGAAAAAGGAGAGGGCTCTTTTAGAAAACGCCCAAACGGAACTTTTGAATATAGAATTGTATATACAGATGAATACGGAGAAACAAAACGAAAATCATTTTATGGTCAAAGCGATATCATATGTATGGACAAAGCAGAAAAATTTCTTTATGATTTAGAGAAGAAAAAATCGGGTATAGATATTGATGCAACTATACCCGATTTGGCAAAAGAAAATGCTAAATCGGATTTTGACAAAAACTATACCCACGAGCAAGGATATTCAAGGAATCTATATACAATCTCAATAATAGAAAAAAGTTCTATCGGTAAAATACCGATAGCGGAATTGTCAGAAGCACATATTGATTTATTTTTTAGAACATTAACTCATTATTCAAACAGTACCATCGTTAAAATATATCGTCAAATTCGTATTGCATTTAGATTAGCATACAATAAAGGAATTATACAGAAAGACTTTATGCAGTCAGGAAATATGAAATGCCCTAAATCCAATAAATCTGACAGGAAAGTAGTCGCTTTGACGAAAGAAGAACAAAAACGATTTGTAGAATATTTAGAAAACTACAAAGTTCCAAAAGGAAGAAATGATTACAGGCTACAACTGCTTATATCTTTATATAGCGGAATGAGAATGGGTGAGGTAAATGCACTCAAAGCTGAAAATATTGATTTCAAAACAGGTATGATTAAGGTACGCTCAACCGTTTCAAGAAATGCAGATGATAAATCATTTATAAAAAACGGAACAAAGACATATAACGGTATAAGAGATATACCGATAATGGATAGCCTTAAATCAATTCTTAAAACCGCTATAGAAAAACAGCCGGATAATCCATATGGTTTATTATTTTATGATAGTAAAAACAATAAAATTATTACAACATCACAGGTTAATTGCTTTTTTCAAAGAGTATGTGAAAAATGCAATATTGAATCCAGAGGTCAACATGCATTGAGACATACATTTGCTACTCGTTGTATCGAAGCCGAGGTTCCTCCTGTTGTGTTAAAAACTTGGTTAGGACACACCGACATTCATATTACCCTTGATACATACGCCGATGTATTTAACAGTATGCACAATTCTGCCATTTCAAAGCTAAACAATTATGTATTATAATGAAATGCAACCCATAAAATATTCCTTTCATGATACTGATTTACTTACTGGGGTATTTCAAGGGGTAGATTTTCAAAATTTGAAAAGACAAAGCTGAAAAAAACCTGTAAATAAGCAGTTTTCAGCAACAAATAAATTTTAATTTTCGGTCACTCCGACCAAAAAAACGGCAATTTTCAAGAAAATTGCCGTTTTTTATTTGAAGGTTTGCCGTACTGCTTAGAAAAGCTATTGCCGAAAGGCGGTATGTGATTTATTGAGAAGAATGAAAGAACCCTAAAGTCAGTAGCTTTAGGGTTTGATTATTGTATCAGAATTTCAGCTTTCGGAATTTTCCGGGAGAAACGCCCTCGTTTTCCGTGAAAAAATAGATAAAATTAGATTCGCTGTTGAAGCCTATTTCATATGCTATTGAGGCAACCGTCATATCGGTTACCTGGAGCAAATATTTGGCTCTGTTGAGCCGTAAAATCAAAATGTAATCGTATGGCGAAAAGCCTGTATGCTGCTTGAACACTCTTGAAAAATGCGATGCGCTCATATTTGCAAGCTCAGCAAGCTTATTCACGGTAAGCCTTTCATTGAGATTTTCGGCAATATATTCCTTAACATTTTGAATAATGTCATCGTAGCTGTTTTCGCCCTTGCTTTTTGCGCTTTGGGGGTTTAAAAGCTCTGTAAAAATTTTATATATATCAAGGGACAGGCTGAGTTCGGTTGGCGGATTTTCGCCCTTTAAGCCGTCAAAAATGCGAAAAAGAAGCTTTCTTAAATGCTGAATATCCTTACATTTAATTAGGTTTCCGTCGGTTTTTTCGATTTCCTCAAACAGCTCAACGGAATTTGCACCTGCAATATGAACCCAGATGGATTCAAAGCCGTCATTTGTATAATATTCGTGTGGCTCGTAGCAATTAAGAACAACCGTATCACCCCTGCGCGCAGTTATGTGCCTGCCGTCCTTTACATAGGTAAAGCTACCGTCAAGGATATGCGTAATTAAAAGGCTGTTATAGTTTTTTCGTACTAAGTGATAACCGTTAACGCAAAAGAAATGCCCTGCGCTTATAGGATAATAATATGCTCTTTTGGCGGTTTGTGAGGGAGACGAAAAATAGACCTCCGATTTTTTCAAAACGCCTGTTTCATTGCATTTCATAAATGTCCGTTCCTTTGTGATAGGATTTCTAAATTTTTTGATAGATTTTCGCAATAATGCTATGCAAAACTATTGTACAATTAAAATATAATACTGTCAAGAAGTAGGTGGAGGTAATGTATGAAATCTATCAAGAATTATTTGTCTAAAATTGATGAGGTTATCGCTAACGGAAAATACAAGGATAACTGGCAATCCCTTGCAAATCACAAAACGCCCGATTGGTACTGCAAGGGCAAGTTTGGTATTTTCATTCACTGGGGTGTTTACAGCGTTCCTGCCTTTGGCAGTGAGTGGTATTCGCGCAATATGTATATGAAGGACAGATGCTACGAATATGAGCATCATATCAAAACCTACGGCGACCCAAAGGACTTTGGCTACAAGGACTTTATTCCTATGTTCAAGGCTGAAAAATTTGATGCTGAAAAATGGATAAAGACCTTTAAGGACGCAGGTGCAAAATTTGTTATGCCTGTTTGCGAGCATCACGACGGCTTTGCTATGTATGACACAGAGTTTAACCGTTGGAACGCAAAGAATATGGGACCTTGCAGGGATATTGCAGGCGAGCTGAAGGCAGAATGTGAAAGGCAGGGCTTGACCTTTTGCGCATCAACTCACAGGGCAGAGCATTATTTCTTTATGAATATGGGCAGAACCTTTGAAAGTGATGTTGACCCGAATGCAGAGTGGTTTGATTTTTATGCTCCTGCACATTATGAGGATAAGCTCGGTTTGGATATGACCGCAACCTGTGATATTGTTGATGAGGTGGGTGCAAGCAAGGAATGGCTTGAGGACTGGATGGTACGCACCTGCGAGCTTGTGGACAAATATCAGCCGAAAATTCTCTATTTTGATTGGTGGATTCAAAACAAATCCTTTAAGCCCTATCTTAAAAAGATTGCCGCATACTACTACAACCGTGCTGAAGAATGGGGCGAGGAGGTAACAATTGATTACAAGCACAACGCCTTTGCCTTGGGTACTGCAACCCTTGACATTGAGCGTGGAGCATTGGGCGATATTTTCCCATACCCTTGGCAGACGGATACTGCAATCGGCAAGGAGTCTTGGGGATACAGAAAGGATAACACATACAAATCAACCTACGAGGTTGCGACAACGCTGATTGATGTAGTTTCCAAAAACGGTATGCTTCTTCTCAACATCGGTCCAAAGGCAGACGGAACATTTACCGACGAGGAAACAAAGGTTTTGCAGGAGCTTGGAGAATGGATGAAAATAAACGGTGAGGGTATTTACGAAACCGTGCCATACAAGTTCTATAAAGAGGGCGAAAATCAGGTTGGCTCGGGTATGTTCAGCGAGGGTGAGGTTGAATACAACGAGCACGATTTCAGATTCACATATAAAAGCGGAACACTTTATGCATTCCAAATGAAGCCGTCAAAATCAATTAAAATTAACTCACTCTATACTGACAGATGCGGTATCTGTATTGAAAATGTTTCTGTTCTCGGTGATAATGAGGTTGAGAGCTTTGTCTGCAACAGGGACGGATTATCAATTGAACTTAAAGACGAACCCAACACGGATTTACCTATCTGCATCAAAATTGAATTGGAGTAATTATGGGAACAAAAATGACAGGCGCAGAGCTTGCATCAATGCTGAAAAGTAAGGTTAGCAAACAAAACGGCTCAAATGTCAGAGTGAAAATAATGGGCGGTGTTGATGATGAGTCGCTGCGCTTATCCGACGAGGATGTTAAATGGTGGCGTGACGCTAAATTCGGTATGTTCATCCATTGGGGCGTTTACTCGGTTATCGGTCACGGCGAATGGGCATATTTTAACGAAAAATGGAATGAAAACGATTACAGAAGGCTTGCTGAAAATGAGTTTATTCCCAACAAATCCGCTGATGAAATTATGAAAGGCTGGACGGATGTTGCCGTTTCGGCAGGTATGAAATATGCCGTTATGGTTACCCGACATCACGACGGCTACGCACTATGGGACAGTAAACGCTCGTACAGGGATTTTACATCTGCCAGGTGCGGAAGCGGTGAGGATTATGTTAAGGCATTTACCGATAACTGCCGTTCTCATAATTTAAGAACAGGACTTTATTACTCCCCTATGGATTGGCGCTTTGACGGATATTTTCATCCAAAGAAAAATCCCGAAAGTGCATTAGCTATGAAGGAGCAATGCTACGGTCAGGTTAATGAGCTTTGCTCAAATTACGGCAAGATTGACATTCTTTGGTATGACGGTGCGTGGCTTTCTCACAAAGGAACGGACGCAGACGCCGCTTGGCTGTGGGAGCCTATCAAGCTGAACAAAACGGTGCGCTCCTACAATCCAAAATGTATGGTAACACCCCGTTCGGGCTACAAGGGCGATTTTGAATGTGACGAGGGACCTCACGAGATATACGGAGCCTCTGCACCGTTCATTTGGGAAAAGAATATGTCCGCAACGGAGCATTGGGGATATGCACCCGACGACCGAGGCTGGAGCTTTGAATATTTAATCCGTATGCTTGTCAATGCAGTTGGCAGAAACGGTAATCTTCTACTCAATGTCGGTCCCGACAAAAACGGAGATATACCCGAAAAAACAGTATCAACCCTTAAAATGATTGGCGAGTGGCTGAAGATTTACGGCGAAAGCATTTATGAAACAAGGGTTGGATTTGAGCCGATTGATGATGTGTATGTCAGCACGCAAAGGGATAATGCGATTTATATTCACATTCTTGATGTTAAGAAGTTTGACAAAATCACACTCCCTGCCCTTGATAAAAAAATCCTTTCAGCCGAAATACTGAAGGGCGAAAAATTAGATTTTAATCAAAATGATAACGGAATAAAGATAACGCTATCCGAATTTGCGCTTAGAAACAACGCAGTTGATACGGTAGTAAAATTAACTGTTGAATAATGTAAGAGGTGAGAGCTTGAAAGCAAACGGTACATATTTTTTAAATGACGAAAAGGAGCCGTTGAGATACGGCGAGGTTAATTTTATAAATCCTCCAAGGCAAAGGCTAAGAGGTGAGGAAAAAAAGGCAGGTATTGAGGCAATTCCTGTTTTCTGCGGATTTTGCGGAACGGATTTTGAGCTTATGAAAATGGGAAAACAGGGACTCCTTGACAAGAAATTCCCCGAGGGACAGTCAAGGCTCATCAACGGTCACGAGGGTGTTGTTTGGGTGCCGAGTGAAGAACGATTTGCCATTGTTCTTATCAGAGGCGGTGACAGCTACGACCCTACACGCTTTACCGAGGACGAATCATATTTTGAATACGGCTGTGACGGTGCAGACGGTATTTTCTGCGACAAGGGATATTTCAACCCCGATATGCTTTTGCACCTGCCTGCCGAATATGAAAATCTAACAAAACTGCCCTTATCCCTTGCAAAAAGGCTTGTGTTTTCCGACCCGTACGCCTGTGCTGTGTTTCAGTATGAGCGTATGTGCGACATAGGCGAGGCGCAGAATTTCCGCGTTGAGCTTGCAAAACGCAAATGCGATGAAATCACTGCAAGAAAATATGCGGTTGATAGCACCTTTGAGCGAGTTGTTATTTTCGGTTTAGGTACAACAGGACTGTTTATCGGCGACCAGATACGCAGAAACCAAAAGGATGCTAATATTCTTTTTGTAGCAAGAAGCGATGAAAAAAGCAAAAAGGCACAGTTTGTAAAAGAAGAACTGAAATGCGATTATCTTTCGGTTAACGGCTTAAATGAAAGTGAAACCGCAAAAGCGATAACCGATAGAATCGGTGGTACTGCATCAATTTTTGTGGGCACAAGCGGAACAGAGGTTGAGCACCGTATTGCCTTTGAGCAGGGTGTTTTAGGCTGTAACGGAATTTACAACAGCTTTTCATTGGGGCCAAAGGTTACATACAACACAATGCCGTTCGGCTTTAAAAATCAGATCATTTTAGCGTCAATCAATTTCACGCAAAAGCATATGGAAACTGCAATTAAGCTCCTTTGCGAAAGCAGATTTGACCGACTTGTTGAACTGATTGACAAGAAAGAATTTACGGACAATCCGATAGACGCTTATGAAAACAAAATCTATTCCAAGGGTGCACCGCTGAAAACTGCGGTAATTTGGAACAGTGAATTTATAGACACGGAGGCATAAGTAATATGAAAGCAATTCAAATAACAAAGCCCGGTGAAATAAAAATAATTGAAAAGGAAATGCCAAAGGCAGAAAAGGGCGAAGCTCTTTTAAAGGTGCTTTACTGCGGTATCTGCGGTGCAGATGTGGCATCATACACAGGCAATCAGCCATTTACAACATATCCGAGAATACCCGGGCACGAATTTTCGGCACAAATTGTTGAAATACCCGAAAATGACAGAGGCTTAAAGGCGGGAGATATTATTACCTGCAATCCGTATTTTAACTGTGGTGAATGCTATGCCTGTAAGCGCGGAATAGTAAACGCATGCCACGATAATCAGACTATGGGCGTTCAGCGTGACGGCAGCTTTCAGGAATATATTACAATGCCTGTTGAGAGAATTATTGACGGCAAAGGTCTTTCTGCCAAGGAGCTTGCACTTATCGAGCCTTTTTCAATAAGCTGTCACGCACTTTCAAGGGCAGAGGTTAACGAGGGCGATAACCTCTTGATTATGGGCGCAGGACCTATCGGACTTTTCGCACTTATCAAGGCAAAAGCAATGGGCGCAAGGGTGCTTATTGCAGATATGCTGTCAAGCCGTCTTGAGCTTGCAAAGGAGTTCGGCGCAGACTGTGTAGTAAATGTCGAGGAAACGGATTTACACAAGGCTTGCGAGGAATTTACAAACGGTAACGGCTTTGATGCTTGCGTTGAGGCCTGCGGTGCACCGGAAACCTTTTTAAGCTGTATTGATGAAGCGGCGCACGGCGCAAACATTATTCTGATAGGAAACGGCAAGCGAGAAACCACCTTTGTTCACTCTGTTATTTTAAAGAAGGAGCTTAATATTTTCGGCAGCCGTAACGCATTTACAAAGGATTTTGAGGAGCTTATAGACCTTGTAAAATCGGGAAATGCTGATATAATAAAGATGGTAAGCGGTGTTTATGATGTTGATAATGCCGCAAAAGCCTTTGAGGCTCTTGCACATAACGACGGAACGCTTGCCAAACTGCTGATAAATTTTGAGGGATAAATTATGATTATTGATGCACACGCACATTTATGGAAAACGCAAAACGGCAGGGTTGACGGCAGAGAGGTTTTTTCCGTAGGCAACGGAAAAAGTAATTTCGGCGGTGAAATCCGTCAAATGATGCCGCCCTTTATGACGGACGGCGAAAACACGGCTAAGCGTTTTATTGCAAATATGGATTATGCAGGTGTAAACGGTGCCGTTATCACGCAAGAGGAAATTGACGGAAATCAGGACTGCTATCTTTTGTGCGCAAAGGAAAAATATCCAAGCAGGCTTAAAATCTGCTCCTTATACGAGGAGGGCAAGCCCTTTAGCATTGAAGGCTTTGACGGAATAAAAATCTGTGCCGGCAGGCTTGCCACACAGGATTTAACAAAGCATTTTGAGGTATTTGAGCAAGCAGATAAAAACGGCAAATTTATATCAATTGACCTTGCAGAAGGTGACGCGCAAACAGGCAGTTTGCTTGAAATGATACAGCAATATCCTAACCTTAAAATTGCCATAGGCCATTTCGGTATGGTAACAAGAGAGGGCTGGGAGGAACAGATTAAGCTTGCACGAAGCAAAAATGTTATGGTTGAAAGCGGAGGTATAACCTGGCTTTTCAACAGCGAGTGGTATCCCTTTCCGTCAGCAATAAAAGCAATCAAAAAGGCTATTGACATTTGCGGTATTGACAAGCTTATGTGGGGCAGTGACTATCCTCGCACGATGGTTGAAATCACATACAAAATGAGCTTTGATTTTATACTAAAATCAAAGGACTTGACACAAACAGAAAAAGGAAAATTGCTTTTTGATAACGCAAAACGCTTTTACGGATTTGGCGATTTTGCCGAATGTGAAAAAATCAAAAATATGTTGGAGGATTAGCTATGCAAATAATTAAGGCTTCTTCCTTTGGAATTTCGCCAAACGAGGATATAACGGAAAATTTAATTAGGCTTTTAGACTCGCTTAAAGCAGTTGAGGAGGATAAAACAGTTATATTTGACAACGGTACATATTACATTGACAGTGAAAGGTGCGTAAAGCATATGCTGTTTATCACAAATACCGTTGGCGATGAAGAATTTACTAAGGACGAAACACCTCATCTTAACGCAGTTCCCTTCTATTTCGGCGGCATTTCAAACATAACCCTTGACGGCGGTAATTCCGTTTTTGTGATTGACGGCAAGGTTACCAATATTGCAATGGAAAACTGCAAAAACATCACAGTTAAAAATATGGAAATTCGTCACAGCCATCCCGATATGCACGAATTCAGGGTTGTGCGTAAAGGAATATTCAGCGTAGATTTTGAGCTTGACAGGGATACACAATATGAATTTATCAACGATAAAGCGTATATCTACGCAAAGGATTACCGTTACGGCATAGACCATAAGGCAAGAAATTCCTGGTGGATAGGACAAATAAGAAAAAACACTCCGAATAAAATCAAAAGAGTTTGCCACCCGATGTTTTCTGCGCTGAAATACCGTGAAGCAGGCGAGAGAAAAATAAGAGTGTATTATCCAAATACACGCAGATTTAAAAACGGCGACTGCTATTATGTTTTTGATGTCCGCCGTCAGTTTGCAGGCATATTTGTAAATAGGTGTGAAAATGTAACATTGCAGAATATCAAGCAATGCTTTAACTATTCGCTTGCGCTTGTTGCACAGGATACGCAGGATATAACGGTTGACGGTGTCCGATTTGCACCCGAAAAGGACTCTGCACGAAAAATGGCATCGGTTGCCGACTTTATACAAATTTGTATGTGCAGAGGCAATGTAACAATCAAAAACAGCTATTTTGACGGTGCGGGCGACGACAGCCTTAATGTTCACGGAATTCATTATAAAATTACCGATATTAAGGATAACCAACTGACAGTACGCTTTATGCATCCGCAATCACACGGCTTTAACCCTTTAAGAGAGGGTGACACGCTTGCGTATATAAACACCGAAACCCTGCTTGAAGAGGGCACGGCTGAAATTGAAAAGTCGGAGCTGATAAACGAATATGAAATAAGGCTCACCGTCAGCAATACGGATAAGGCAAGGGTTGGCAATGTGATTGAGGATATCAGCGCATGCCCGAGCCTTGATTTTGAAAATAACACTATGACAAGGATTATCACAAGGGGTCTGCTTATTACAACAAGAGGCAGAGTGAATGTTAAAAACAATCATTTTGTCAGCACAACCATGAGTGGTATTCTTCTGTCAGATGACGCAAAAAGCTGGTATGAGAGCGGTATGTGCCGTGATGTTACGATACAGGGCAATACCTTTGATTATTGCGGCTCAACTCCCATATTAATAAAGCCCGAGAACCGCAGCTATGCAGGCGCAGTACATAAAAACATCAGGCTTATCGGCAACAGCTTTAAAAAATATAACGGCCACTGCATCAGCGCAAAGGATACCGATAATATTTATTTTAAGGACAATAGATTTTCAGGCATTAAAAAAATTACGGCAAAAAACTGTAATAATATAGTTTGGGAATAATATTTTATGAAAATTTACGAATAAAGTCACACTTAAAGCATTAAAATGTATTAGGTGATTTTTTTGGAAAACAACTACTACCCTTTTAAAAGCCTTCCCCTGCCCTATAACTACAATGCACTTGAGCCGTTTATTGATGAAAAAACGATGTATGTCCATCACAGCAGGCATTTGCAGGCTTACATTAACAATCTAAACGCGCTTCTTGAAAAGCACAGAGAATTACAAGGGCTTTCATTAACACAGCTCATAAGGCAGCCGCTTTGCGTATCGGGAAAAGACAGCACGGCAATAAAGAATAACGCAGGCGGTGTGTTTAATCACAGATTTTTCTTTAACAATATGACCAACGCTGATACCTTCAGCAAGGAATTGAAATCGGTCCAAGCGATAGAGAAGCAATTCGGTGATATTGATATGTTTAAAAAGCAGTTTAAGGACACGGCATTATCCGTTTTCGGCTCGGGCTACGCCTGGCTTATCAATGACAGAGGAAGGCTGAAAATAGTTAAGACAGCTAATCAGGACACCCCCATAAGTCAAAATGCCGTTCCTCTTATGACGGTTGACGTATGGGAGCACGCATATTACTTAAAGCATCTTAACCTGCGTGGTGAGTATTTGGACGACTGGTTTAATGTTATAAACTGGAACAATGTTGAAAGCAATTATATAGGCTGTAAAATAATGCTGTAAAGCATACAAAAATCCGAAAGGCGTAAAGCCTTTCGGATTTATCTTTTTTATAATATTAGCCTAACAGTATTCGAACCTAATAGCCTAAAGTAAGGTATTTATGGCATCTGTCGCCATTTTTTGCCTTGATATACGACAGTATAACTTCGT
>JBJEPH010000043.1:0-43153 GCA_051881135.1 Eubacterium sp. | reverse complement strand
GATTAACTGCGTTTTTGCCTTGATTAAGACCAAATCTGCACACGATAAACTGCAAGGCATCAAAAATGCTTGGAGTAAAGATGAGATTTGTTGTCTTGAGATGGCAGCCTTGCTGACGCAAGGCAACAGCGAAAGCGACAAATATCGCTTTAATACTGCATTTTTGACGGGTTCGGATTAATACCGTTACCCTAATGATATTATGAAAGGGGAAGAATTTATGAAATATCATATTGAGGGCGGTTCCTTTCCTGTTGCTATATGTGAGCTTGAGCCAAATGAGGCTATGATTACAGAAGGCGGCGGAATGAGCTGGATGAGCCCAAATGTTCAGATGGAAACAACAACAAACGGAGGAATAGGTAAGGCTTTGGGCAGAATGTTTGCAAGAGAAAGCCTGTTTCAAAACAGATATACTGCCAGAAACGGTGCGGGTATGATTGCCTTTGCAAGCAGCTTCCCGGGCAATATCGTTCCCTTGGACCTTTCGGACGGAAGGGAATATATTTGCCAAAAATCAGCCTTTCTTGCATCAACTCCCGATGTTAATCTTGAGGTTATTTTCCGCAAAAAGCTCGGAGCAGGTCTGTTTGGCGGTGAAGGCTTTATTATGCAGAAGCTTTCGGGTACAGGAGTTGCTTTTATCGAAATTGACGGCTCGTCGGTTAAGTATAATCTCGGCGCAGGCGAACAACTTGTTCTCGACACGGGACATCTTGTTATGATGAGCGCAACCTGCAACCTCGACATTCAAACTGTTAAGGGTGCAAAGAATATTCTGTTCGGCGGAGAGGGACTTTTCAATACCGTTGTAACAGGACCCGGTGAAGTAATAGTTCAAACAATGCCGGTTCCGAAGCTTGCACAGGCACTTATTCCGTATATGCCGCAGTCTTCGTCATCAAATAATTAAGCAATGTTTGATAAGGTTATTTTTTGATTTTCATAAAAAGTATAATTTTGTGCCTTGGCGTCTGTCAGGGCACCTTTTATTTCTTCCTCGTCCTGTGAATTGTTCATCTCGTGTATGCTTACCGAAAGCTCGTCAAGCATATCGTGCTGGCACATTGCATACAGCACATCGTTTTTTTTGTTCCAATATTCGTGAATTGCCTCGAGCCTTTCCTTTGTAGGCTCCTCCTGTGCAGAGGCAATAAGCTCATCCAAGCCGTTACAAAAGCTGTTTATATAAATTTGTTCGCCTATACAAAGTCCAAGCATAATTGCAAGGAGTGCGGCGGCTATCCAAATCCTTTTCATTTTTTCTTTTCCTTTTCAATGTAATAAACATTTCCGTTTTCGTCTATGTTAAGCAAAAGCAGGTCCTCTGCTTTGATATAGTTTGCGGAGCATATATCTTCAATTTCCGACAGCTTGTAGCTTGTACCGTTAAAGTATTCGGTGACAGGCTTTCCGTCCATTACTATTGTAATCGGCAGGGAAGCCTTTTTTGTTTGCTTTCCCATGGCGTTTGCGTTAAGAGGTGCATACTCGCTTTTTTGCTGAACCGACAGCGTTCCGTTTGTTTCAACCACGGCGTTTTCAATTTCGGAAATATCAAAAACGCCTGCCTGCCTTGTAGCGTCAACAAGGTCGTCTATGGTAAATCGGAGCCTTGTTAATTCGTTTTGCTGAAGCACTCCGTTTTTTATTATGAAGATTGGCTTGCCCTGAAGTAAATTTCTGAACCAAAGCGATTTCATTGATATTGCAGAGGACAGAATTTCAAATGAAATAAAAATCAAAATAGGCAGAAGCGAATATGATAAGGGCATTGAGTTATCCTCGAGCGGAACGGTGGCAACAGCGCTTATAAGTATGGTTATTACTAATTCCTGAGGCTTAAGCTCACCTACCTGCCGTTTGCCCATAATCCTAACGGCAACGGCTACAAAAATATAAATTATTATTGCTCTGATAATAACTATTGTCATCCTATCACCCAAAATATTTTGTGTTTAAATTTGTATATTATGCAATTATATTTCAATAATATTACAGGTGATTATATGAGTTGTCTTTATGAAGATATAGAGCTTAATAAGCTTACATTTAAAGAGGATTTTAAGGATGCCTCCGATTTTCTTTTAAGGGAAGCGAGGGCAAACGGAAACAAGGTGTTTTTTGCCGTTATGGACGGTCTTATCGATTCGCTTCAGCTAAGCCAAATGATTGTTGAACCGATTTTGGAAAATGATAATATTTTTTACTGTCCTCACGAGCAGATGGACACAATAAAAAATTCCGTTATAAGAAGCGTTGAGATGAATGAGGCATATACCTTTGAGGATTGCTATTATTTTCTTGCAAGCGGCTTTGCAATTTTTATGGTTGACGGTTGTAAAAAGGCATTGGCGCTTGGCATACAGGGCTGGAGTCGCAGAGATACGGGTGAGCCTGCAAACGAGGCAAATGTCAAGGGCGCAAAGGAGTGCTTTGTAGAAAGCCTGAACGATAATAAGGCTCTGCTTAGAAAGCGCCTTAAAACGCACCACCTTAAGCAGAAGCAGATTAAGCTTGGAAAGGATATTCAAACGCCCGTGGCTATATGCTATCTCGACGACAGAGCCGAGCAGGCGCTTGTTGACGATGTTGAAGGCCGTTTGAAAAAGGCTGATTTAAGCTCTGTTTTGGATTACGGCGAGCTTCAGCCGTTTTTGGATACAGATATTGAAAGCTTTTTTTCCGCCGTGGGAAATACCGAACGCCCCGATGTGCTTGCCTCCAAGCTTTTGGAGGGCAGGGTTGCCGTAATGGTCGAGGGTACGCCCTTTGTTATGTACACGCCTTATCTGTTTTCGGACAATTTTTCTGCGCTCGACGATTATGACAATTCGCCTATTTATGCAAGCTTTATGCGTTGCCTGAAATATTTCAGCTTCATTGTGTCTATTTTCTTCCCCGGTCTTTATGTTGCCGTCGGAACATATCATCAGGAGGTTATTCCCACAAATCTTTTATATGTTATCGCAACAAGCGAAGCCACAACGCCGTTTTCCCTTATGATAGAGGCGCTTTTGATACACTTTTTATACGAAATAATGCGTGAAGCGGGTCTGCGACTGCCTCAAAGCATAGGTCATGCCGTATCTATTATAGGCGCCATAGTTATAGGCGATGCAACGGTAAGCGCAGGCATAATCGGTGCGCCCATGCTTATTGTTGTAGCCGTAACTGCCATATCCTCCTATGTCATTTATCCGCTTTATGAGAGCATTGCCGTTTTAAGAATAATCTTCATTATAATCGGCGGAACCTTTGGGCTTTACGGCTTGATGATAGGCATCGGTATGCTGTTTTGCAATATATGCTCGCTTAATCCGTACGGCGTACCGTACAGCTCCCCCATATCGCCTCTAACCAAAAGGTCCTTGCTTGACACGATTTTACGCGAAGGCTGGAAAAGACTTTCAAAGCGCAAGGTGCGAATAAATAATTTGGAGGGTGCTAATATTGAAAACTAAATCAAAAATGGGAATGATTGATGCAAAACAGCTTATGCTTTTAATTTTTGTATCCCGTGTGGCTGTTTCGCTTACAAATATTCAGGCAATTTCAATAGGCGAGTTTGCACCCGATATGCTCATTTCCGTTATTTTAGCGTATTTTATTGTTTTGCTCACCTCTCTGCCCATCGTTTTTTGCATCAAAAAAAATCGCAGTCCTCTCGACAGCAAATGGGTATCCTTTGCATACAGCATATATTTTTCCTTTTATACGGCTGTTACGGTTGTTCGCTTTTCATATTTTGCTTCAACAAAAATGAATCCCGAAATGTCAACAGAGGTGTTTCTTCTCATAATGTCGCTTGCGATGTGCTACGGTGCGTATCTCGGCATTGAAGGCATAGCGCGCTTCGGCTCCTTTTGTGCTGTTTTGCTCGTCGTTGTTATGGTTATTGTTCTCGGCTTAAACATAAACAAGTTCCAACCGATTTATTTTTATCCGAGTATGGTTAATACAAGACAAAATGTTTTCTACAACGCCGTTCTGTTTTCGTCAAACAGTATGGAAACGGCTTTGGCATTAGCGCTTAGCGGCAAGATAAACGGTGATTGCACAAAGGCTCTTTATAAAGGCATTTCTATGGCGTTTGCCTCCATATTTTTGCTTGTGGCTTTTTGCATAGGCGTTCTCGGAAACAATGCAAATTTGCAGGCTTTCCCCATATTTTCTCTGTTCCAGCTTGCTTCAAGCAAGGTGCTTTCACGGCTTGACATTATTCATACATCGTTTTGGATTTTGGGAGTTTTTATGAAATGCTCGCTTTTGATATATTGCTCAAGCCTGTTCACCAAAAAAGGAAGCAACGGATTTAAGTGCGCGGCATTTTCGACCTTCGCATTTTTATTAGCATATTTAAGTATGAAGCTTTTGGGGGTAAAGCTGCTTTCCTCAACAAAGGAATTGTTTATTGTGCTGTTTTGGATTTTTGTTGCAGTAATCCCACTGATATCTCTTTTCATAAAAAGGAAGAAGCCCGATGAAGAAGTTTAAAGCCTTATTTTTAATATTACTTGTTTTGTTGCCTGCACTTTCGCTTTCTGCCTGCTCAAGCCATATCAATGTGTCGGATATGGCTATTGTGCAGGCGGTAGGCATAGACAAAACCGAAAAAGGAATAAAAATTTCCGTTCAGTATCTCGACCTTGCAAAAAGCTCGGGCTCAACCGAAAACCTGTCGGAGAATATCACCTCCGTTGCAACGGGCGAAGCCTCGTCGATAGGCGATGCCGTATCGGAAACCTCGCTTAGCATTTCAAGTCCGATATTTTTCGGACAAAATAAAATAATCGTGCTCGGCTCCGAATATGCAAACGACGATATTAGGGACACCCTCGATTATCTTTTAAGAGGCGTTGACAGCCGTCCCGATGTTCTTGTTGCCATAAGCGAGGACAAGGCTGAAAAGGTTATTTCAAATCCCGAGCGAAAGGCAAGAATACCCGCCGAAAATATTTATAATCTCCTTAAAAACGGAGAAAAGGAGGGCATCGGCTCCACCGTTACGGTAAACGATTTGTTAGGTGAGTATGCCGATAAAACAACCGATTTCTACTTGCCTGTTTTAAAATCATACAAGGATCACGTAACGGTTTCGGGCTTGTCTGTTTTCAGCGAAAATAAAAATGTTGCAACCTTAAATAACGATGAAAGCTTCGGCTTTTTGGTTGTCAACAGCAATATACAAAATGCCACCATAGTTATTAACGACGACAGGCTCGGTGAGGTTGCGGTAAGCATTAATAAATGCAAAAACAAAAACACCGTTTCTGTTAAAAACGGTGAGATATTTTTCAGCAGCAGGGTTAAGGTAAAATTTGCTTTAAACGATATAGAAAAGGGGATAACAAACAAGGTCAATCCGCAGGATACGGAGCGCATAGAGCGACTGCTTTCAAATCGCATAAAGGCTATGTGCATTTCGTCAGTGAAAACCTGTCTCGATAAAAAATCAGACCCGTTTAAGATAGGCAGACAGCTTGCTAAGGAGGATATAGCGCTTTACAACAGGGTTAAGGACAGCTGGCGCGATTATCTAAAAAATGTAACCTATACGGCAAGCGCAGAAAGCGAGTTAGAGCTGATTAGCGATAATTCCGTTAGCTGAGTTAAATATAGTGACCATTTCATTCTCCGTGCTTGAGGCGCCTGCCCCTGTCATTGAAATCATCGGAATGAGTATGGTTGCCGCAAAAAGTATTATAAAAATTATTAATGCCTTCTTCATTTTGCTCTCCTTGACACAATATTAATATTTTAGTATAATATATTCTTATAATGAGTTAATTATGTTACACAGATTATATTGAATTATTAAGAAAAGGAGACAGTGCATATGGCAGGAAATTATATTTCACCTATTTCTATGGATGCTATTGACAGCTTGTGCGGCGAGCTGAACAAGAATAACACAATTAAACCTACCGATTTTGAAAAATATCACGTAAAGCGCGGACTTCGCAACAGCGACGGCACCGGCGTTATGGCAGGACTTACCCGTATTTGCTCCGTTGAGGGATATTATATCCTTGACGGCGAGCGTATTCCCAAGGAGGGAAAGCTCTCATATCGCGGATACGACATAAAGGATATTGTTGAAAACTGTGTAAAGAGCGGAAGATTTGGCTTTGAGGAGGTTGCGTGGCTTCTTATTTTCGGAAATCTGCCTACTCAAAAGCAGCTTTCCGTGTTCAGCGAGGTAATAGGCGAGTGCCGTACCTTGCCGAGCGAATTTGTTGAGGATATGATTATGAAGCATCCCTCGATGGATGTTATGAACAAAATGGCTCGTTGCGTAATGACGCTTTATTCCTATGACGAAAATCCCGACGATATCTCGGTTCCAAATGTTCTTCGTCAGTCAATACAGCTTATTGCACAGTTCCCCACGATTATGAACTCGGCATATCAGGTAAAGCGCAGAGCTTTTTATAATAAATCGATGTATCTTCATCCTATTAAGCCGGAATTGTCAACAGCCGAATCCATTCTCCGTGCCTTGCGTTCCGATAAGAAATATACCGATGAAGAAGCACATCTGCTCGACATTGCTCTTATGCTTCACGCAGACCACGGCGGAGGTAACAACTCTACCTTCTCAACCAGAGTTTTGACCTCATCGGGAACAGACACATATTCTGCCATTGCGGCAGGACTCGGCTCGCTGAAGGGTCCCCGTCACGGCGGCGCAAACATAAGAGTTTCGCATCAGCTCGATTATATTCTCGAAAACTGCTCCGACCCCACCGATGACGCACAAATGCGTGATATGCTTGCAAAGATATTGCGAAAGGAAGCAGGGGACGGTTCGGGCCTTATTTACGGTATGGGACATGCGGTTTACACCCTGTCCGACCCGAGAGCAACCATTCTTCGTGACAGCGCAAGACATCTTGCGTTTGAGCACGGCTACGAAAAGGAATTTCTCACCCTTGAGGCGCTTGAAAGAAATACTCCTCAGGTGTTTGCCGAAATTCGCGGCAGTGATAAAGCAATGTGTGCAAATGTTGACCTTTACAGCGGTCTTGTATATAAGGTTCTCGGAATTCCGGAGGATTTGTACACACCGTTGTTTGCAACGGCGAGAATTGCAGGCTGGTGCGCACATAGGCTTGAGGAGATTACAACCTCAAGCAGAATTATGCGTCCTGCTTATAAAAGCGTTTCAAAATACAGAAGGTACGAGCCTATGGAAAACAGATAGTGCCGAGATTAACGGGTATTTTAACAAAGATTAAGGGGGGATTATGTGAAAAATAGCTATTCGGTGCTTGCTTCGCTTTTCTTAGTCGCCGCTGTTATCGTTAACGCTGTTTCGTTTTTTTCCCCCTTTAAAGCGGATAATATCGTTTTATCGCTTTTTGTCGCCTTGGGCATAGCTGTAATAGGCATAGACGCTTTTGGAAAAAAGGATATTCCAAAGTCGGCAAAGCCGGAAAAGCAATATGGGCTTAATGTCTTGTCTGCCCTTGCCGCCGTTGGCTTTTTTATAGATTTTATCCGTCAAAGCTACTCAATAATAGAATTTTTTACAAGCAGCAGGCATTATTCATTGCTTATTCCGATATCAATGTCGCTGAGCGCCCTGTTTGCAATACTGTCCTGCTTTTATTACATAATCATATCCTTCTCCTATTCGGGAGGAAGCTATGATTTCAGATTGTTGAGAGCATTTCATTTTGCACCGCTTATTTGGATATTTTTCAAGGCGGTTATAATACTTACGTATATTGTAAATTTTTCAAATGATTTTGACAGCATAATTAAGCTTGTAACCATCGCCTTCGGTGTTTTCGCAGTATTCAGCTTTATTGCCGAGCTTGAAAACGATGAAAGGGTAAAGGGCGCTTCCGTCTTCTTTTTTAAAAGCTTCGGCTTTATGTCGGTTTTGTATTTTACATCCTGCACAGCCTCGCTCATGCTCGGAAAATGCAAAATCTTCGACGAAGCATTTTTATCGGGCGCAGTGTTCCTGCTTTTAGGTGTGTTCATATATTTTTATCAGAAAAGCATTGCTTTTCAAGCAAGAAGTAATTAGGAGAATCAGTTTTGTCAGAGGGCTTTTTAAGCAACCTGCAGACCGTTGCCGTGCAGGTGGTAATTCTATATCTGATATCGGGTGTCGGCTTTGTTGCCGATAAGTCAAATATTTTTGTAAGGGCAGATGCAAAGCGCCTTGTCGATTTGCTTTTTAATTTGATATTGCCCATAGCCGTGATTAATTCCTTTCTTTCTATGGAGCGAACTCCACAGCGTATAAAGGGATTAATTATCTCATTTGCATTAGCCTTTTTAACTCATTTGCTCGGCGTTGCAATTTCGGCTGTAACATTTAGAAAACGGGGAAATTTGGAAAAGGGAATTTATCATTATGCCTTAACCTTTTCAAATGCCGCCTTTCTTGCATTACCGCTTGCCCAAAGCGTTGTCGGTGATGAGGGCGTATTCTATTCTGCCTGCTATGTAGCCGTTTTTAATATGTTTGCATTTACCTTCGGAATTTACGAAATTTCCGGTAAAAAGGCAAAAATAAATGTAAAAAATCTTATTTTAAATCCCGGCACAATAAGCGTATTGATAGGCATACCCTTGTTTTTATTGCAGATAAAGCTGCCTGAATTTCTTTCAGATGCTATGCAAAGGGTCGGCTCGTGTAATTCGCCTATGGCAATGATTGTGTTCGGCACATTTTTGGCTAATTGCAATTTTAAAAATATATTCATCAAAAAAGAGGTTTATTTCGTATCGCTTATTCGATTGGTGGTTATTCCCGTAATTATGCTTTTTGTGTTTAAGCTTATGGGCGTTGACGGAAATATGCGCATTGCGCTGACCATTTCAGCCTCTGCGCCCGTTGCAACCAATACGGCAATGTATGCCGCCAAGTACGATAACGATACAGGACTTTCTTCGGAGCTTGTAGGTCAAACAAGCGTATTTTCGGTTTTAACAATGCCTGTTATAGTTGCGCTGGCTTCTGTAATTTAGTAAAATTTGCGTCTTGTAAAGCTCGATAAGCTAATATATAATCAGAGGGTAAAGTTTTAGTATGCATTTTATGGATTTTGTCGGAAACGAAAGGGTTAAGCAGCAGCTCACCTTTTTACAAATGTCAGGGCGTATGCCTCACGCTATTGTTATTGAGGGCGATGAGGGACTCGGTAAGCGTACTCTGGCAAGAGAAATTGCGCTTAATCTGTTTTGTAAAAGTGAAAATCCGCCGTGCAGAAGCTGTCCTCAATGCTCAAAGGTGTTAAAGGGATATCATCCCGATATTTTCGAATACAGCGCTACGGGCGGAGCAAGGTCGTTTCACGTGGATGTTGTGCGTGATGTAAAGGATAATGTTTATGTTCAGCCTAACGAGGCGGATTATAAGGTGTATATTTTGGGCAACTGTCAGTGTATGAGCGAAAATGCACAAAATGCTCTGCTCAAGGTTTTAGAGGAGCCTCCCGCATACGCTGTGTTTATCCTTACAACCGATTCAAAATCTGCCCTGCTTGAAACCGTGCTGTCGCGAAGCGTGGTTTTGTCGCTCGAGGGTGTTAATGAAAAAATCGGTGCAGATTATATATGCGCAAAGGATGAAAATGTAAGCTACGAGGACGCCTTGCGGGCAGTGAGCCTGTGGGGCGGAAATATCGGAAAGGCTATCGAGAGCCTCGGAGACAGTAAGCTCTCAAAAATCAGCTCAATAGCAAATGATATTTGCAATTCGCTTTTGCAAAATAATGAGTATGAGCTGTTGAAAGCCTGCCTTGCTTTTGAGAGAGACAGGGAAACCTTGGTGTCGGCTCTGACTATGCTTAAAACCATTTTCAGAGATGCGCTTTTATATGCGCCCGACAGTGATATTATTTCCGGGCAAAGAGAAATTGTTGTCAGGCTTGCTTCAAATTTGAGCAGGCAGAAAATAATCAACCTTATCAATGCCTGCGGCGAGGATAGAGATTTAGCGCTCAAAAACGGAAATAATGCGATATTAATAACTAAAATCTGTTATGATTTCAGAAATGCAATAGGAAGATAAATCGGCAAGTAATTGCTATTGATTGGAGATACATATGGTAAAGGTAGTAGGTGTTCGTTTTAAGGACTCAGGAAAAACTTATTATTTTGATCCCTCGGGATTTAATCTTGAAAAGGGCGAGTCGGTTATCGTTGAAACCGTGCGCGGATTGGAATGCGGTACGGTTATTAACGGAGTTAAGGAGATCGACGAGGAAGAAATCGTCAGCCCTCTTAAGCCCATTATCCGTGTGGCAAGCTATGAGGACATAAAGAGAATGGAAAAAAACCGCGAGCTCGAAAGCGAGGCTTATTCCATTTGTCAAAGAAAAATTGAGGAGCACAAGCTTGAAATGAGTCTTACAGAGGTAGAATATACCTTTGACGGCTCCAAGATTATATTTTATTTTACCGCCGACGGCAGAGTGGATTTCAGAGAGCTTGTAAAGGATTTGGCTTCAACCTTTCATACCCGAATTGAGCTTCGTCAAATCGGTGTTCGTGACGAAGCAAAAATGCTCGGTGGCTTGGGCATTTGCGGAAGGCCGTTTTGCTGTTCAACCTTTTTGAACGATTTTCATTCAGTAAGCATAAAAATGGTAAAGGACCAGGGCCTGTCCCTGTCACCCGGAAAGATCAGCGGAACCTGCGGAAGATTGATGTGCTGTCTTAAGTATGAGCAGAATTCCTACGAATATCTTGCAAAGATAACTCCGAAAATCGGCACGGTTGTTGACACAAAGGACGGCAGGGGAGTAGTTTGCGACGCTGCGCTCTTAACAGGTCAGCTTAAGGTTAAGCTGAATAATACCCCCGAGGATGCCGCACCGATAACAGTTAGCAGAAATGATGTAAAGATTGTCAAAAAAAGAGAAAACAACGAAAATTAGGCAATAAAAAATATATAAAATCACTTGCATTTTATATTATGTTTTGTTATATTAAAGACAATAGGATTGATTAAACTCTATTAAATTCAATTAGGAGGTGTCTTTATGGCATACGCAATTTCCGATGAATGCATTTCATGCGGCGCATGTGCTGCTGAATGTCCTGTTGGCGCAATCAGCGAGGGCAACGACAAGTATGTAATTGATGCAGATACTTGTATCGAATGCGGAGCTTGTGAAGGTGTTTGCCCGGTAGGTGCTCCTGCTCAGGCATAATTACTTATTAAATTAAAAACGCTGCTTTTCAGCAGCGTTTTTTTCTTTAAACACTAATTTCTTTTTCTTCCTCATAATCCTCTTCGGTTATTTCCTCATACGAAATAACCTCATCCTCGGCAAGCTGTAATCGGTCGGTTGCCATTCTGTATGTAGCCTCAATAAAGCCGAGCAAAATAAAGAAAATCATCAATTCCTTCGGGCTTTGCAGTGTAAATTCAAACAGCGACATAACCGTAAATCCAACTAATGACGAGGTATATAGAACAGCATAGGGACGGTATAGGTTGTTTTTCAGCTTAAACAGACGAATCACATTTTTAACTATTACGGCAATTATCGCAATGCAGAATGCCAAGCCTATAATTCCGCCCTCAGTAAGCATTTCAAGTGCCAAATTATGTGCGTGTGTACGGTCTATTCCGTAGGTGTCGCGAAGCAGAATATGTATGTTTTCCGTGCCTGCGCCAAGACCGAATACGGGATGCTGCTTAAACATTTCTATACAGCTTTCCCAAATTTCAAAACGGCTTGTGTCCGACGACAGAAAATCTTCCTTCCTCGGACTGTTTCTGTATCTCAATACTATCACAATAGGCACGGTAATCGCCAAGCCTATTACAAACGGAAACAGCTTTTTAAATATTTTTTTATGGCTTATAAGCATTGTTATTATGGCAAGGCCCAATGCAATATATGCTCCCCTTGAAGATGTGGCAACAACGCCTGCAACTGCAAAAATCAAGCAAACGGTGCTTATTTTTCTGTTTCTCGAGTGCTTAAAATATACCGAACCGAAAGCACAGAACGGCGTTGTTATAATCAGATAAGTCGCAAGTATCAGCGGATTGTCAAAGGTTGCAGATGCTCTTGAGTTAAACTGGCTGTAAACAACATCAACGGGCAAATACTTAAATATTGTTGTATTTATTCCGTAATATAACGGATTTGGAAATATGAAGTTGAAAAAATCGGTATGCTTTGTTAAATTGTAGGTCACAAACTCAAATATTGCTATAAAGCCTATTATACCTGCCGATATGTTTACGGCAGTAATAGCCTCCTTGAGCTTTTCCTTGGAGTTAACCGAATTAGCGATAATAATATATCCTAAAAAGCATCCCATCCAAAGCAGAGCAATAAGCGACGATATGTAGTGAGAATCACTCCAAATTCCCGATACAAGCATAAATGTCATATATACGAGAAATACCTTTCCGAGCTCGCCGATTTTTGCTTTACGGTTTGTTTTTGAAAAATGCCTTTTGAAATATATGAATAAGCCAAACACAAAAAGCGGTGCAATATATTCCGGACATATCATAGATATTCCGAGGGTTATAACAACGCCCGTAAACAGACGCATATCGGTTTCACCGCATGGTAGTGGTGCCATTTATTCACTTCCCTTGATTTCTTTACTGCTATGAGTTGATAATACCACAAGTATTTTTTATATGCAAGAATTTTTATATTGTAAATAATTGTATGCAGGCAATTATGCATTTTGCCCTGCTGAAAATGAATTTAAAAATTCCTTATTTTAACTTCAATTATTGTTTACAAAATACTGTGTTGCATTATTTAAAATAATATAGTATAATAAATAATTATTACATACATAAATTCGCAAGGAGTGCACATATGAAAGACTTTTTGAAGGATGAAAACTTAACTCAGGAGGAAAAGGAGCTTCTCAAGGCTAAAGAGAAAGAAGCCGCAGATGAGGTTAAGTATGAGGAAAACGACAACTGGGAGTTTGAAGCAGAGGCACATACCTTAAACAGCAGTGTTTTGGAAAACGATGAATTTGAAATCGTTATTCCCAAGGCAGAGAAGGATGAAAAGGTGCAGGAGCCTGTGGAAAAGCCGTCAGCAAAGAGTAAGGCGAAATCGGCTTCACAGACAAAGCCATGTTCCGCAAAGGCTAATAAGGGCGACAGGCTTCTTTTCGGTATTGTAGGTGCCGTTGTTGCAATTGTTTTGGCGGCTTGCATTGCAACAGGCGTTCTGTATTATACAGTTCCGAGCAAGACCATTGATGAGGACCGTCTCAAGCCTGCGGATATCGCTATGACGGTTGGTGATATTGATATCTCCCTCGGTATGTACAGCTATTACTACTCGGTAGTAACCAACAACTACACATCTCAGGCGGGATACAGCAATAACCTTAATGTTGCAGTTCCTTTCGACCAGCAAACAACAGAAGACGAAAACGGCAACGAAATAACCTGGCAGGAGCTGTTTGATGAGGAAACCAAGGAAAAGGTTAAGTATATCATTTCCTATTACGAGAAGGGCGAAGAGGAAGGCATAAGCCTGACAGCCGAGCAAAAGCAAAGCATTGAGGAAAGCCTGCAGAATTTAGAGGACTATGCCAAGGAAGAGGGCAAAACCTTAGACAGCTTTATTTCGGATAATTATGGCTCTTATTGCTCTGTTAATACTTTAGAGCTTATGCTTAAGCAATGCTATATTGCCGAAAATTATTATCAAAAGCTTCAGGTTGAAAGCAGAGCTACTCCAAAAGAGGAGGAGGCTTATTTCGAAAAGGACAGCAAGAAAAATTATAAAAACTATTTAAGCGTTGACGCTGCCCTGCTTCAGCTTTCATATACTCCGGGTGAGGAATCCGAGCAAAAGCAGGCTATTGAAAAGGCAAAGAAATATATTAAGTCTATCAAATCCGTTGATGATATGAAAAAGCTTATTCCCACAGTTTATAAGGACGAGATTGCACAGTATGTGGAAATGGGCTATGCAAAGGATGCAGACGAGTGTGCGGAAATGATTGCCTCAACTATGAAGCAAACCTATTGTATTTCTATGCTCAGCGAAAGTCAAAGGCTTGACGCCTCCATTGAGGAATGGCTTTTAGATACAAGCGCTAAAAAGGGCTCGGTAAAATATTTTGATGTACCGGATGACGGCGTTGTATATATTTTGCTTAAGGACTCAAATCCTACTCTTGACGAGTCAAAGGTTTATTCCGTAAGACATATTCTTATCACTCCCGAAAGTGAAGACGAAGAGGATGAGGACGAAGAGCAATCCTTACAGGATTACACAAAAGCACAGTGGAAAACAGCGTATAATAAGGCTCAGCAAATTTTAGACGAATATAATAACGGCGCAAAGACCGAATATTCATTTGCTTTGCTTGCAGAAAAATATTCCGACGACACTGCATCGACGGTTGCAGGGGGTCAGGGTGCCTTCGGCGGTACAATATTCGGCGTTGCAAAGGGAGAAATGGTTAAGGAATTTGAAAACTGGGCGCTTGATGAGTCCCGTAAATACGGCGATGTAGATATCATTAAGTCGCAATTCGGCTACCATATTATGTATTTTGTAGAAACAGATAAGGCATATTTGCAGTATTGTGAAAGCCCTGTAAATGCAAATAAAGAAGAAGAATTTCTGGACGGTGTAAAATCTAAGGCTTATGACAGCAGAATTAAAAAGGTTCAGAAAACTCTGGCAATAGTTGACAGTGACGACACAAGCGCTTCGGGCAGCACCGATACAGACTCACAGGGCACGGAAGACGATGTTGCAGAGGCTGAATCTTCAAAAGAAGATGAGACGGAGTAAAAAAGTCTTGTAAAATCATTTGTTATAGTGTAAAATACTAAATTGGCAATAAACCTAATGAAAAAAGGAAGAAATAATATTATGGCAAACGAAAAAGAAAGATCTCCAAAGGCACAGGAAAAGTTTGACGCTAAAACCGAAAAGGCAAGAGCTCTTAAAAGTGATTTGGCAGAGCAGATAAACGAAATCAGAAAGCAAATCCTTGAGGAGCAGGACGCAAAGAAGAAGGAACAGCTTCGCAAGCAGCGTGATGCTCTCATTGCTCAAAGGGACGCTATTGTTATCACAAAGGACAGAGTAAGCATTCCTATGAATACTAAAATTAAGCGCATTATCACAACCGTTGTTTGCGTTGTTGTTATTGTAGGACTTCTCAGCGCTTATGTCTGCACGGGAACTGTTAAAAACGGCGTTATATCAAATCTCGGTATTCCGCAGGGCATACTCACGGCATACACAATAGAGGATGCTGACGGTGCAAAGCACAACGTTAAGGTTAGTACATACAATTTCTATTTTGCACAGACATACAGAAGTATGCAAAGCCAGATTCAACAATATACACAGTACGGTATGACGGAGGAAGACCTTAAGGCCGCCAATATGTATGTTGATTTTGATGAAAAGCTTTCAAAGCAGGAAAGAACAGAGGACGACAAAACTACAACATGGCTCGAATATATGCAGGAGCAGGTTGAGGAGCAAATCAAGTCAACCTATGCATTCTACTATAAGGCAGTTGCAGAAAACGAAGGCAAAGAGCCTGACATCAAAGAGGATCAGCAAAAGGAAATTGACGAAGCAATTGAGCAGTATAAGGAATATGCCGATGAAAACGGTTATTCAATCGACGGATATATTCAGGCTGCACTCGGCTCGGGCGTAACCGAGGAGGTTTTCCGTCACGAGTTGAAGGTTTCCTACATTGCCGAAAACTATCAGGAAAACAATGCAGAGGCTCTTAGCAAAACCACATATGACCAAAAGAAGGTTGATAAGTGGCTCGAGGACAATGCAAGCGATATGAAGAGCGTTGACATTAAAATGTTTGAATGCTCAACAGCAGACGAAGCAAAGAAGTTTAAGAGCGCGCTTAAGGCTGACGGCTCAAACTTTGCAGAGCTTGCTTCAAAATATGCAACAGTAGATTTCCAGAAGGAAGCCTACAAAAATGATGTTGAAACCATTTATGAGAATATGACAAGAGCTCAAATGGAATCTCTCGGAAATGCAATTTGTACCGTTGATGACCACGAGCACAGCGAAGACGAGGCAGCGGACACTCATAAATATTCAGGCTTAGACTGGATTTATTCCAAAGACAGAAAAGCAGGTGATGTTAAGCAGTATTCAACATCAGTTGTATTCATCATCAAGCCTGTATATACATCAAAGCAAAAGGCTGTAAGCGTTCGCCATATCCTTATTGCTCCCGAAAAGTCAGATGACAACGAGGATACCCACGCTATGAACTGCACAAAGGAGCAGTGGGCAGAGGCAAAGAAAAAGGCCGATAAGGTTTTAAAGGAATATAAGGACGGCAAAAAGCAAAATGCCACAGCATTTGCAAAGCTTGCAAAAGAAAATTCCGATGACGGAAACGCTTCACAGGGCGGTTTATATGAGAACATCTATCCTAACCAAATGGTTGCAACCTTTAACGCTTGGTCCTTTGACCCTGCAAGAAAGGTTGGCGATACAACTATCGTAAAGACAATTTACGGTTACCACATTATGTTCTTTGAGGGCACATCGGATATCACAACCCGTGAAGCATATGCAAGAACTAAGGTTGAAGGCACAACGGAATCGGATAGAATTACCGATTCCTGCAATATGACAAAAAATTGGTTTGGCTCAAGATATTTCCAGGACGATACAGATATCGGCTGATTATAAAAATCTTGCCACACTGAAGTTAAACAGTAATGGCGAGAGAATATTCTCTCGCCATTTTTATAAAACGGAGAAGGTATGCAAATAGTTCCGAAAAACAAAGAAATTGAACAGCTGAAAAAAGAAAACGCACGGCTCAAGGCGGCTTTGAGCGAAGCCGAATACGAGTGCCAGCGTTTAACTATTATTAATTCAAATTTGGAAACCCAGCTTAACGAAGCCAACAGAGAGCTTGAGAAGAATATAGATGTGCTTCAGTCTCTCAAGGGTGATATTGAAACCTTGGTTGAGGATTTGAAGAATAAATAAATCCCCTTTACACGCTTGTGAAAAGGGGATATTTTTATGCTTTTTTTATAAATCAGCCCAGGTTGAGCTTGTTCATAAGAGTTCCGATTTTCTCGGATTTCATAAATTTTTTATATAGGCTGTCAACCGTCAAAGGATGCATAACTTCAATTACGCCGAGAAGAGGAGAGTTTTTAACTCTGTACTTCTGCTTCGGAGTTCTGTCGTTTACAGCCTTCATAACAGCGTCAACAAGTGCCTTCGGGTCATTAGCCATCTTAAGCTCAATAACCATCATTCCCTTCATCTTTTCAAGAACATCACGATACATCATTGTGCTGTTGATGAGCTTGTCGAATGAATCAAGAGTTTTACCGTGCATAGCTGTCTTAAATGAACCCGGCTGAATTTTAATAACAGGAATATCCAGGAACATAAGCTCTCTTCTTAAGGAGTCGTTATAAGCCTCTACGGCATATTTAGACAATGTATATGGGCCGTTGAAGGGCTGAGGCGTCATCCAGCCGCATTCGGAAGAGCAGTTAATAATTCTTCCGTTGCATTGCTTAATAAGCGGGAAAAATGTCTTATTAACTCTTGCCATACCGATTAGGTTTACATCAAGTGTTTGCTGAATAATGCTGATATCGCCCTCGATGAGCGAGCTCATCTTCTGTACACCTGAGAAATTGATAATTGCATCAATGTGATTTGTTTCCTTCGATACTTTTTCAAAGGCCTTATCAATGCTTTCCTGGTCAACAACATCAAGCTCAAGCGGATGAGCATATGTTGTTTTTTTAATCTCCTCGAGTGCTGCCTTGTTTCTGCCGCAAGCGTAAACATACCAGCCGCTTTGAGCAAGTGCTATTGCTATCTCACGGCCAAGTCCGCTTGTACCGCCTGTTACAAGTGCGTACCTCATATTTTTTTACCCCCTGTAAAAAATAATTTATCGTAAAAATTATAACAAATAAATTTTGCAAAGTCAATAACACTATAATATGAAAATATATTAATATTAAATTTTATTTTAAATAATAAGGATGCCTTAGACCGTTACCCTACAGTCTAAGGCATCCTGTAAAATTATAGATTATTTATAAGTGACGGTAAAGCCTCTTCAAAATTTACTCCGTAAAGCCTTGCGTCAGGGTCGGCCACCGTCAGCCTGATGCTTTCAAAGGTAAAATCGGAGGCTATCTTAATTGCTTCCATTAAGCTTTTTCCTCTTGTAAGCGCTCCCACGCAGGCGGAAGAAAAAACGTCTCCCGTTCCGTAGAATATTTGATTAAGCTTTTCGTGCTTATATGAAAAGTATTCGTTCTCTTTTCGGTCGTATCCGACAACTCCGTATTCGCCGTCGATATGAGCTCCTGTTATGATAGCCCTTTGAGCGCCGATGTCGGTCAGCCTTCTTAAAAGCGATTTGATATATTTGTTGTCGTATTCCTGCTTATATTCCGTGTCGGTTATTAAGCAAGCCTCGGTGAGATTAGGCGATATTATATCAGCCCTTGCACAAACCTCTGCCATAAGCTTCGGAAATTGTTCATCAAATGCCGGATAAAGCGTTCCGTTATCTGCCATAGCAGGGTCAACATAAATAAAATTTTCGTCGGTCTTAAAATCATCAAAGAATTGCTTTACTACATCAAGCTGTTCAACAGAACCGAGATAGCCTGTATAAATTGCATCAAACTTAAAATTCTCACTTTTCCAATGCTCTGAAATAGGCGTGATTTCGTCTGTTAAATCCCTGAAGGTATAGTTATTAAATAATGTGTGCGTTGATAAAACCGCAGACGGTATTATGCTTGCTTCAATGCCCATAGCGGAAATAATAGGCAATGCAACCGTTAGCGAGCATTTTCCCAGACAGGAAATGTCCTGAATTGTAACTATCCTTTTCATAGCTGTTTGTCCCTTTTGTTTTTTTATATTTTATCATACATCTGTATATCAATAAATGCACAAAAATACTAAAAAACAAGTGGGCAGTTAATTAAATTTTGGTGGGTCTGACTCAATCTGTGTGAATCTGCTATCCTCGGGTGAAGGCTCGGACAGGCTGAAATACATCTTTGCAGCCTTTGTTGTGCCGAAATCTCTGTTAGAGCCGGTGTCCTGCACCTTGTTAAATGCTTCCCTGAACATCGCATTGTGTGCTTCTTCTCTGTTTAAAAGAAAATCAATGGTTTCCTTAACCTTTTTGTCGTCAATTTGTCTGTAAAGATATTCATAAACAACCTTTGCTCTCTGCTCCGAAGCAATGTTAGAAAGCAAATCTGCGCATAAATCGCCTGTAACCGTTACATAGTCGCCTGTCCACGAATATCCCGATGCGTTTATAAGTCCGGGATTTAAGCCTAAAAGCACATGGCTTTGAATTTCGCCTGCAGGAACTGCGCTTGCATCAACATCGTGACCGTTAAGCAGATTGATGGTCTGGGCAACCATTTCCATATGACCAAGCTCCTCTGCGGCTATGTCGAGGAAAAGGTCCTTAATTTCTGGGTCCTTAACCCTAAAGCTTTGTGACATATATTGCATAGCCGCCTTAAGCTCGCCGTTGCCTCCTCCGAGCTGCTCCTGAAGTAAGGCGGCATACTGTGGGTTTGGACGCTCAACCTCAACCGGATGAAATAATTGCTTTTCGTGTTTGAACATAATATAACCTCATTTCTGTTTGATGTTTTTATTATGCCCTTAATTTCCAAAATAATGTAAAAAAGAAAAGCCGCTTTCGCGACTTCTCTTTTTGGCGGAGACGGCGAGATTCGAACTCGCGGGGGATTGCTCCCTAACTGATTTCGAGTCAGCCCCGTTATGACCACTTCGATACGTCTCCATATATGTTGCCTAAATATATTAACACTATAATTAGTATTTGTCAATTAATAAAATTTGTGATATTATATAAAATATTATTATTCATTAACATTTTTATAGGAGAATTGGTATGATAGCTATTATTGATTACGGTGCCGGCAATTTGCAAAGCGTAAAAAAGGCATTGGATTATATCGGCGCTGAAAATGTCATAACTGCGGACAAGACAATTATTGACGGCGCATCGCATGTTATTCTTCCGGGAGTCGGCTCCTTCGGTGATGCTATGAACTCAATAAGAGAACGCGACCTGGAGGAAACAATTAAAAAATCGGCAGACGGCTCAAAGCCTTTTTTGGGCATTTGCCTCGGTCAACAGCTTCTTTTTGAGCACAGCGACGAAAGTCCCGATGCAGTAGGCTTGGGTATATTTAAAGGCGATATAGTTACTATTCCAAATGATATGGGCTTAAAGGTTCCTCATATCGGCTGGAATTCCGTTGAGCTAAAGCAAAATGACGGCATATTTAAGGATATAAACAATAACAGTTATTTTTATTTCGTCCATTCATATTATTTAAAGAATGCCCAAAGTGATATAGTGGCAGGCGTTACCGATTACGGCGTGCAAATTCAGTGTGCCGTGCAAAAGGGTTTGGTATGTGCAACCCAATTTCACCCCGAAAAAAGCAGTGAGGTCGGTATAAAGCTGCTTAGTAATTTTGTATCTATGGAGGGTTAAAATATGTACGCAAAAAGAATTATTCCTTGTTTAGATGTAAAAAACGGCAGGGTTGTCAAGGGCGTTTCCTTTGTGGATTTAATTGACGCAGGGGACCCTGTTGAATGTGCAAAGGCTTATGATAAGCAGGGCGCAGATGAGCTTGTATTTCTTGATATTATGGCAAGCCACGAGGGCAGAAGTACAATGCTTGATGTGGTTAAGCGTGTTGCTCAAAGCGTTTTTATTCCGTTTACAGTCGGCGGCGGTATTAAAACGGTTGACGATTTTAAGGAACTTCTTCGGGCAGGTGCAGATAAAATTTCGGTAAACTCTGCGGCTGTAAGAAATCCCGATTTAATAAATGAAGCGGCTTATAAATTCGGTTCGCAATGCGTAGTATGTGCCATCGACGCAAAAAGAAGAGAAAACGGAGGATGGGAGGTATATCTCAACGGAGGAAGAATACCCACAGGCATAGACGCTGTTGAGTGGGCTGTGGAGGCTCAGGAAAGAGGCGCAGGCGAAATACTTTTAACCTCTATGGATCAGGACGGTCAAAAAACAGGATATGATATCGAGCTGACTAAGGCAGTCAGCGAAAGGGTTAGCATACCTGTTATTGCATCGGGAGGTGCCGGAAAAGCAGAGCACTTTTTAGATGCGTTTACTTTAGGAAAGGCAGACGCCGTTTTGGCGGCATCATTGTTTCATTTTAACGAGCTGCCCGTTCCACAGCTAAAAAAATATTTAGATGAGCACGGGATAAGTGTTAGAAAATAATTAATTTTTTGTGTACAAATACGGTTATTATTGACTATTAATGCATAATATGGTATAATACTCGTCAGTACAAGGGAGTAGTTCCGCGCAATACATTAAATAGCGTGAGTTAAGTCAACAACTTGCCGAAAGGCTGGTTTAACTATCAAGAATGAGACTTGTGCATAGTGGAATACTATGTACGAGTCTTTTTGTATATTATATTTTGAAAATTGTTAGAAGGGGTATGTATGAAAGAATATCTTCAAACCAAAGAAGAAGTAATTAAACAAGTCAATTCCGCGGCTAACGGTATTTCATCAAGCGAAGCAAGCGCAAGGCTTGAGAAAAACGGAAAAAACAAGCTGCAGGAGGGCAAAAAGGACAGCCTGATTAAAAAGTTTTTGGCACAGCTTGCCGACCCTATGATTATCATACTTATCATAGCCGCTGTTGTCAGTGCCGTAACCGCAACATTCGGCGGTGAGGGTGAAGGCTATGCAGATGTTGTAATCATTATGATTGTTGTAATAATCAATGCAGTGCTCGGCGTTTATCAGGAAAGCAAAGCAGAAAAGGCTATCGAAGCCTTGCAGGAAATTGCCGCCGCAACATCAAAGGTTATCCGCGACGGTAAGCTGATTACTGTTAGAAGCGAGGATATTGTTATCGGTGATGTTGTTGTTCTTGAAGCAGGCGACAGCGTTCCCGCAGACTGCCGTATAATTGAGTGTGCCTCTATGAAAATAGAGGAGTCTGCGCTGACGGGCGAATCTGTTCCCGTAACAAAAACCGACGAGCCTATCGACCCGCTCGGCTCCGATGATGTTCCGCTCGGCGACAGAAAGAATATGTGCTATATGGGCTCATCTGTTGCATACGGCAGAGGCAAGGCAGTTGTTGTTGCAACCGGTATGGATACCGAAATGGGCAAGATCGCAGATGCGCTTACACAGGCAAAGGACGAGGAAACTCCGTTGCAAATCAAGCTTAATCAGCTTTCAAAAATTTTATCGTTTATCGTGCTCGGAATATGCGTATTCATCTTCGCATTCGATTTGATTCGTGCTATGGTTGTCGGCGATGCCCTAACTCTTTCGTCAACGCTCGAATTCTTTATGGTAGCCGTTTCGCTCGCTGTTGCCGCAATCCCCGAGGGACTTGCAACCGTTGTAACCATAGTGCTTTCCATCGGCGTAACAAAAATGAGCAAGCGCAATGCCGTTATCCGTAAGCTGACAGCCGTTGAAACTCTTGGCTGTACACAGATAATTTGCTCGGATAAAACAGGCACACTTACGCAAAACAAGATGACCGTTGTTGAGTACAGAGGAGCAGACGAGAAAATTCTTGCAACCGCTATGGCGCTTTGCTGTGACGCAGAGCTTCAGTCCGACGGTACGGTTAAGGGAGAGCCTACGGAGGCGGCGCTCGTTGTTTATGCAGATAAGCTTAACCTAAAGAAAAACGAATTGGAAGCAAGCTTTCCGAGGGTAGGCGAGGCTCCGTTTGACTCGGGCAGAAAAATGATGTCAACCATTCACAAAACGGAGAATGGCTATGTACAATATACAAAGGGCGCGCCCGATGTTGTTCTTTCTCTTTGCACATCTGCATATATCGACGGCAAGAGAGTTCCTATGACTGACGAAATCCGTTCCTCAATTATAGCTTCTAATAAGGAAATGGCAGATAAGGCGCTCCGTGTTCTCTGCGCCGCTATGCGCACCTATAAAGAACAGCCGTCAAATGATGCCGCAGAATTAGAGCAGGATATGTGCTATCTCGGCCTTGCAGGTATGATTGACCCTGTTCGTCCGGAGGTTGTTGACGCAATTAAGGAATGTAAGAGCGCAGGCATTCGCCCGATTATGATTACAGGCGACCATAAGGATACTGCCGTTGCTATTGCTAAACAGCTTGGCATCATTGATGACGAGTCCCACGCTATTACAGGTATGGAGCTTAACAAGCTTTCCGATGAGGAGCTTGACGAGAGAATTACAGAATTTTCCGTATATGCAAGAGTTCAGCCCGAGCATAAGGTAAGAATAGTTCAGGCTTGGAAGAAGCGCGGAATGATTACCGCTATGACAGGCGACGGTGTAAATGACGCGCCTTCAATTAAAAATGCCGACATAGGCGTAGGTATGGGTATAACCGGTACGGATGTAACAAAGAATGTTGCCGATATGGTGCTTGCCGACGACAACTTTGCAACAATCGTTTCAGCCGTAGAAGAGGGCAGAAAAATTTATGACAACATCAGAAATTCAATTCAGTTCCTGCTGTCGTCAAATCTGTCCGAGGTAGTTTCAATATTTGTTGCAACAATGCTCGGCTTTACCCTGTTTGAGCCTGTGCATCTTTTATGGATTAACCTTATCACCGACTGCTTCCCGGCACTTGCACTCGGCTTGGAAAAGGGCGAAAAGGACATTATGAGGCGTAAGCCCCGTGACAGCCGTGAGGGCATCTTCTCGGGCGGTTTAGGCTTTGATGTGGCATATCAGGGTATATTAGTTACCGTGCTCACTCTTATTGCCTATGTTCTCGGTATTGCTATGGCAAGCGATACAAGCATGAGCCTTGCACAGATTTTTGCCGTAAACGATGCAACAGACCCTTATCTCCATCAAAACGGTATGACAATGGCATTTCTAACGCTGTCTATGGCAGAAATTTTCCATTCGTTCAATATGCGTTCACGCCGTCATTCAATCTTCAATATGGGCAGTATGAACTGGTATTTGGTAGGCGCTATGGTGCTTTCTCTGATTTTGTCAACTGCGGTTATTTATATTCCGTTCCTTAAGAATGCATTTAACTTTGCCGCAATCAGCGCCGCAGAATATTTCACAGCGCTTCTCATAGCAGTTATGGTAATTCCGATAGTTGAAGTAATTAAGCTTATACAAAGAAAGACAAACAAATAAGTAAAGCAAACGCAAAAACCTCCCGTTAAACAAAACGGGAGGTTTTATCAGTTATATAATGATTTATTTTACAGATTAGTATGATAAATTCCTGTTAATAGTTGAACTGCGAGCGATACCGCCGTAATTGATACCCAACAGCAGAAGCCGAGCAGAATAGGCTTTCCGCCTTTTTTTATAAGGCTTACAATGTTTGTGTTTAATCCTATTGCACACATAGCCATTGCTATGAAAAACTTTGCAAGCCATTTTGCAAAGGAAACAAAGCTTTGATTATAGAAAACGGCAAACGCGTTCTCCTGCGGAATTAAGCCAACAATCGTTGTAATTACCGAAGCGCCGATAAAGAACAGAATGAAAAACGGGAAGATTTTCTTAAAGGAAACCGTTGAGCCCTTGCCGCCGTTTTTCTTTGCTCTTTGGGTTCTTATAAATGCAAGCACAAGCGTTATGGGTATAATTGCAAGCGTTCTTGTAAGCTTAACCGTTACCGCTGATGAAAGTATGCCCTCAACACCGTACAGGCTCTCTGCCGTCGAAGCGGCGGCGGTAACCGAGGAGGTGTCGTTTACGGCAGTTCCTGCAAATATTGCAAAGCCCTCACTGCCGAGCTTCAAAATATTGTATCCGAGTGTCGGGAAAATCAGCGCGGCAAGAACATTAAACAAAAATATTACGGAAATGGACTGAGCCACCTCATCGTCCTCTGCGTCAATTACGGGAGCAGTTGCCGCTATGGCAGAGCCACCGCAAATTGATGAGCCAACACCTATAAGGCAAGCAACCTTCTTATCAATTTTTAAAACCCTCATAAGTATGATTGCAACAATCAGCGAGGTTAAAATAGTAGATATAATAACGGGCAGGCTTTGTGCGCCAACCTTTGCTATGGTTGTAAGGTTTAGGCTAAAGCCGAGAATAATTACTGCATACTGAAGAATTTTCTTTGATGTGTAGGTAATGCCGGACTTCATCCTTTCGCTGACAGCAAGGTTAGGAAGGATTAAGGTTATCAGCATACCGAAGAGTATTGCAAACACGGGTGCGCCTATAACCTCAAGGCTGAAGGAGCCTATTGTTATTTCTGCAAGCATTGTTGATATTCCTGCAATCACGGCACAAACAAAAATACCGAGAGCGTTCTTTTTTATAAAATTCATATTTTCACCTTCTTAATTTTTTCGACATATCTTAACACATTTGCAAAATAAAGTAAAGTTTTTTTAAAATTATCCCCCCGGGGTGCTTGTATAAATGCGTTAAATTATGTATAATTTGTTATTATATAAAGCCTATTTGGAAGGGAGAGTTGCGTTATAGATATTATCAGCTCAAATAATCTGTGCTATTCCTATATTTTTTCAAATAAGCAAATCGAGGCGTTAAGGGATATTTGCTTCAATGCCCGTTCGGGAGAGTTTATTGCCGTAATAGGCAGAAACGGATGCGGCAAATCAACCTTTGTTAAGCATATAAATATGCTGCTGCCCGTTCAAAAGGGCGAATTGAATGTAGCAGGCTATGATACGCACGACAGCAGTGTTGTCGGTAATGTGCGCAAAAAATGCGCTATGGTCTTTCAAAACCCCGACAGTCAGTTTGTGTCGTCGGTTGTTAAGGAGGATATAGGCTTCGGACTTAAGAACTTTAATATGGAGTACAGCCGTGAAAGCATATCAAATACGCTCTCTTCGGTAGGCCTTGAAGGCTTTGAGGAGCGAAGCATACAAACTCTTTCAGGCGGTCAAAAACAGCGTCTTGCGCTTGCAGGCGTGCTTGCCCTAAAGCCGAGTATAATAATTTTGGATGAGGCAACAACAATGCTTCCGCCGCTTGCAAGAGAACAGATGCTTTGCGCAATCCGAGATATACATAAAAATACCGACACAACAATAATTATGATAACCCAGTATGCAGATGAAGCTGTTACGGCGGACAGGGTTGTTGTTATGGATAAGGGACGGATAATAAAAAGTGATTCTTCCGAAAGGATTTTCTGCGACAGAGAATTTTTGGAAAGCGCAGGCTTGGAGCAGCCCTTTGTCACAAGGCTGTATTTGGATTTAAAGGCTAACGGAATTGATGTTGGCTTCTTCCCGAAAACTGCAAAGGAGTTGGTGAACGGCTTATGTCAATAGAAATAAAAAATCTTTCCTTCTCCTATACCTCAAAGCCGTTTATATCTGATATGAGCCTGTCCGTTTCGGACGCCCAAATCGTAGGAATTATAGGTAAAACAGGCTGTGGAAAATCAACCCTGCTTCAGCTTATAGCAGGCTTGTTAAATAATGCAAAGGGAAGCATCATCATAGACGGTGACGATATTTTGGATAAAAGATATAATAAGCTCAAGCTTCGCCAAAGGCTCGGAATCGTTTTTCAAAACCCCGAAATGCAGCTTTTTGAGCAAACCGTTGAAAAGGATATTATGTTTGGATTAAAGCATTTTGACCTTTCAAATGCTCAAAAGCAGGAGCGAATTATGTGGGCAACAAGCCTGCTCGGTCTTGATTATAACAGTATAAGGGATAAATCTCCGTTTACTCTTTCGGGCGGAGAAAGGCGAAAAACGGCGCTTGCGGGAGTTTTGGTGTGTAAGCCGAAATATCTCCTCCTTGACGAGCCGATAGCAGGTCTTGATCCCTGCTCACGAAACGATTTTATGCAGATGCTTAAATCCCTTAAGGAGCAGGGAACAACCGTAATTATGGTATCGCATAATGCCGATTGCCTTGCAGACTACGCCGACAGAATAATCGTTATGGATAACGGCAAAATCGTTATGGACGACACCCCAAACACCGTTTATTCAAATCCCGAATATCTTATGTCCTTGGAAATAGGCGTTTGCCATACGGCTGAAATAGTATATCTTATGTCACAAAACGGAGTTGAGCTTTCCTGTGACGATATCAGCTATGATTCGCTTTTAAACAATTTATGTGAAAGATTTGCAAAATAGTATGAACGAACAGTTTTCAGGTGCATATATCAATGCAAATTCAACGGTGCACAGGCTCGACAGCCGTATAAAGCTTTTGTGCTTTGTGCTTGCTCTTGCCTTCACTCTTGCCTCAAACGGAGTGCTGATGTACCTTATTAACCTTGCTGTGTTGATAATTTGCGCTAAGCTATCAAAAATTAAAATTTCATATCTCCTTGCTTCGCTTAAAAGAGTATGGCTGTTTGCGTTGATTATTTTGGTTATGAACGCATTGTTTTATGACGGAAGCAAGCAAATATTTTATATGATAACGGAGGAGGGAATAAGCAAGGGCTTTCATATTGCCCTTAATATTGTGTTCATCTTTTTGTGGTCGGGCATTTTGCTATCGGTCACATCACCTATGCAAATGATGGATGCAATAGGCTTTTACTTAAAACCGTTGAAATATGTGGGCGTTAAGGTGGACGGGATAACCCTTATTATCTCTGTTGCAATACAGTTTATTCCCATTCTGTTAAGCGAGGCGTCAAACATAAAAAAGGCTCAAACGGCGCGAGGAGCCGAGTTTGAGTCGAAAAACCTGTTTAAAAAAGCAAAATCCATCCTGCCCCTTGTTGTGCCTATTTTTGTTTCTGCGTTCAAAAGAGCAGACGAAATGGCGCAGGCATTGGAGGCAAGAGGATATACGGGCGGATTATAGCGTTATCAAAATTCTTGATTTGCATAATTTATATCACGCCTTGTACGGCTACTGCAAGGGTAATCGTGGTTAAAAATTTATTTTGTAGCGGAAAGGTTTAGTGATTAAAATGAAAAACGAATTCAACAAAATGTCACCTGTAAAGCAGTCGATAATTACGGCTGTATGTATCGCTCTTTGCGTGGTTCTGCCTATGGCATTTCACAGCATCCCGCAGGCAGGTCTTATCTATTCACCAATGCATATTCCCGTATTGATTTGCGGTCTTGTCTGCTCATGGCAATATGCCATTGTATGCGGTATTGCAGGGCCTGTTTTGTCAAGCCTTATTACAGGTATGCCGATGGTGGCAGCGCTGCCGTCAATGGTTATAGAACTTGTATGCTACGGCTTGATTGCCTCCTTGCTTATGAAGCTTGTATTTACAAAGAATACCGTAGCAGATGCTTACATATCCCTTGTTGGCTCAATGCTGTCGGGCAGAGTTATTGCAGGTATCGCAAAGGCTCTCATTTTTGCCCGTGGCTCATTTACAATTGCCGCTTGGGCAACCTCTTATTTTGTAAAGTGCCTGCCCGGTATCGCTATTCAGCTTATCGTTGTGCCCATCATATATCTTGCACTTCAAAAGGCTAACCTTATTCCGTCAAGATATATAAAGAAAGAGCAAACAGATGATAAATAAAAATGATGTAGTTAATTTTTTTAATTCCCTTGCTCCGAGCTGGAATGATAATCAAATAATTAATTCCGACAAAATAAACAGAATTTTGGATGCCGCACAGGTAAGCGAGGGAAAAACAGTTCTCGATGTCGCCTGCGGCACAGGGGTTTTGACCGACTGGTATCGAAAAAGAAATGTTAAAAGCGTTTTAGGCGTTGATATTTCGCCCTGTATGACGGATATTGCAAGTGCCGAATACGGCAGTTATGATAATGTAAAATTTGCCTGTATAGACGCCGAGGAGTATGTATTTGACGATAAATACGATTGTGTTATGATTTATAATGCGTTTCCGCATTTCATCAGTCCAAGCCGTATAGTCAATAATTTATACAGGGCAACAGCCGAAAACGGTACCCTGACGGTTGCCCACGATAACGGCAGAAAAGCCATAGACGGCTTTCATAAGGGAGAAGCAAGCAAAATTTCACACGGTCTTATGAGCGAGGACGAGCTTGAAATTATTTTTAAGCAAGCCGGCTTTAAGGATATTAAAAAAATAGCAGATGACGAAATATATATTGTTTCGGGTACAAAATAAAAATACTGCAAACCTGTAATTTAGGTTTGCAGTATTTTTGTTATACAAAGTGTGCGTTAACCTTATCCAAGGATAATTTGCTGTCCTTGTCTAACCTTTTATCGCCGAAATAAAGCTCGCCGTCTTTGATTTCAAGCTCAATGCTTTTGTCCGGCAACGGATTAGATAAATCGGGTATGGTTATTTTGCTTTCGTTTACACTGTATGTACTGTATCCCTTATAGAATTGCGGGTCGCCGTCATAGATGTTTTCTTCGTTAAGAAATGCTATATCAACCTCGCCGTCGTCCTTAAAGGACAGCACATAGCAATATATGCCTTCGTCGTTAAACAGATAATAGTAGTCTCCGATGTATTCGGCACTTTTGCTATCCTCAGGCGCCTGCGAGCTTGTTTCCTTGCTCTGAGGCTCAGTTGAAGACTCCTTCTGCGCGCCTTCATCTGTTACCGACTGCTGTGATTCGTTTTGCGCAACGGTTGTTTCAGGCTCCTGCTTATCGGAGGTTAAGGAAAAAATTATAACCCCTGCCGCAACCGCAATAATCAATAATATAATCGCTGATAAGCTCTTTTTATTTTTCATTGTTATTTACTTTCTAAATATTCGTTGATTTTTCTCATAACCTCGTCTGCATCCAGCCCGTGAACCATACAAGCCTCCTCAAGAGATTCCCCTATTGATGCAGGACATCCTATGCAATGCATACCCTGTTCCATAAGAACAACGGCAATGCCTCTGTCAAATTCGAGCATATCGCCCATTGTGGTTTTCTTTGTAATCTCCATAATATATCGTCACCCTTCTTTTTTTAGTATGTTACCACTATGTATGTTTTATGTCAATATTATTCCTCGGCTTCAGCCTTGGGATATTCCAAATCTTCCTTTGTCCAGTTTTCAATAACCTCAAGAAAGCGCTTAGCCTCCTCCTTAGCCTGAGGAAGATTATGCTCCATACAGTTTCCGCATTCCATAGGGGATACTCCGGGAATTCTTCCCCAAAATTCCGAAATATACTTAAACGCGTCCTTGATAAGCTGAATTGAATATTTGTCGCTTAAATCTCTTGTAAGAAAGTAAAAGCCTGTCCTGCATCCCATGGGACCGAAATATATGATGTTATCGCCAAACTCCGTATTTCTTACATATGTTGCAAAAATATGCTCAATGGTGTGAATGGCAGAGTTAGTCATTACAGGCTCTCTGTTAGGCTCCTTAAGGCGTATGTCATAGGTTGTAATATCATCGTCAATACGGCTGATATATATGCCTCTTTTAAGTATGGTGTGGTCAATTTCAAAGCTTGGAATTCTTTTCATATCAAATTACCTCTGTTCCCGTTAAAAACGAAATATTGTTTGTTATTTGCTTTGCGTCGGCGTTTCCTTTTAAAAATTCTTCAAAGCCGTATATAAGCATAACAGCGTCCTTTTGGGAATATTCGTAAAGCTCAGTAAAGCTTTCAAATCTTTCCCTTTCGCTGTCGTAGGGCGAACGCCATTCGCTTTTTTCTATATTAGCATATTTTAAACTGTTTTTCCACCCCTTTGGCTTAATCATTGAAGAAAATTTAAAATATCTGATAATAGGAGCCGTTACCGTTTCAAGCACTCTGCATATAGAGGTCAGTATGCCGTATTTGTCACGCAGAAGCCCTTGCATAGCCTGTGTGTCCTTTATTGCCTGCTTTATCTTTCTCTTGCCGATATCCTTACCGGTTATCCTTTTAACCGTAAAGCTCATCAGCCTTGAAATTTCATCAATGACATCCTCGCTCGCTATGATGGTTTCAGCCGTGTCAAACAGCCTTGTGTTTTCGATATTCCTTTTTAAGTGAAGCAGATATGCGTCCATACCCATCTCAACCCTGTTGTGCGCAGAGTTATGATGAATAAAACGGTTTTCTTCCTGTATCTTATTCACATAAGCATATACATAGGGATGACAGTTTCTATCAAGCGCATAGTGCATAATAAAGCCGTACATATATGATTTTGCTATATCCCTTTTTTCGCTTATTTCAAGATATTCCTTAAAGGCGCCGAAAATATCCTCAGCCTTGCTTCTGTGTAGCTGTGAGCCTATTTTTCTCCCGGGGCGTCCCGGCATAAAAAACGGTATTGCCCTGTGAAAAAAGAATATGTCGGGTCCCTGTGTTCCTATTGACGCAGCAGCCTCGTTTAATTCGAAATTAAACTCGCTTTTTATCCTGTCCTGCAAATCCTTGAAAAACAAATAATGTGTGCAAAATGCCGGCATCAAATTACCCCTTTCATATCCGTTGGAAATTCAGATGTGATATGCATTTTTTCTTCTGTTATCGGATGTGTAAAATATAAATCCTTGCAGTGTAAGGCCTGCCTTTTTATTTCACTGCAATCTCCACCGTACAGGCTGTCGCCCAAAAGCGGATGCCCGATATGCTCCATATGAACCCTTATTTGATGCGTTCTGCCTGTCAAAAGCTTAAATTTGAGAAGCGTATTTGAGCCGTTATTTGATATGGGAAAGTATTGAGTTATTGCTCTTTCTCCGCTTTCGTCAACCCTGCGCTTTATTATACTGTCGCCGCATCTTGCAATAGGTGCGTCAATCACGCCCTGCTTTTCAATAATTCCGCCTACAACGGCATAGTAATCCTTGTCCACCTTGCCTGCAAGCTTGCTCGCCGCAAGCTCGTGCTTTGCAACCAAAATAAGTCCGCTTGTGTCCCTGTCCAGCCTGAAAACAGCCCTAAAGGCAGTGTTGCTGTTAAGATGATACGATACAAAGTTTGAAAGCGTGTCGCCGATATGATTTCTGCTTTCGTGTACGGGCAGAAGGGGAGGCTTGTTTAAAACTATTATGTCCTCGTCCTCATACACTGCTTCAATATCCATCTTGCACGGACTCGGTCTTTTACCGCTATCCTCAATTCTGATTTTAAGCGTGTCGCCCGACTCAAGAAATTCTATGGCTTTTGCAAATTTTCCGTTTTTTGTTATTCCGTTTTCCGTATGCTTTAGCTTTGTCAAAAGCGAAGAGGATACTCCGAAATTGCGCAGAAATTCCTTGATTTGTCTGCCGTTATCTCTCTCATCAATTTTAAAACAAATTTCTCTCATTTTTATACCGTAAATAAGGCAGGACCGATAAAGCCAAAGCCTGTGTCAAGCCTTCGAGTTAAAATCACAGTGAAGGCACGGCCCCCACTGTGATTAATTCAGCATTTTCTATTTTGTATAAGAAACTATCAAACCGCCGTTTGCGGCATAGGTCGAATTCAAACCGCTTGCCTTAACGATTTCAACAGAACCGAAGCCGATTTCCTTAATCTTTTCCTCAAAGGACCTTGCCTTTTCTTCACAGCAAACATGGGTGATAATCATTCTTTTATCGCTTGCGTCTATGCCTTCCATTTCCTTCTTTATGATAGAAGCCATTTTCGCTACGGCTCTTGTTGTTGCAAGCTCCTGACCGGCAAGCTTAACCGAGCCCTCAGTTGTTCTCTGACAAATAAGCTTGAGCTTAAGCTTTTTGAGAATGCTTGCCGCCATTGCATAAATTCTGCCGTTTTGGTTTAGCACGTCAAGTGATTCAAGACAGAAATACAGCTCTGTATGCTCAACGATAAAGTCTTCAACTATTTCAACTATTCTCTCAAAGCTTTCGCCTGCATCGCCCAATTCCTTGATTTTCTCTGCAACAAGGCTTTCGATGCCCGATGTTGCAAGCGAGTTAAATATGTGGATGTTCTTAGAGCTGTTTTCTTCCTCAAACAATGCCTTTCCCTGAACTGCGCTGTTATATGTTCCCGAAAGCTTGTCGGTAATTGTGATAACATAAATGTCCTGTTCTTCACAATCCATAGCTCTTGCAAATGCATCGGGTGCAGGACAGGCTGTTTTTGCAACAGACTTTGCTTCAAGCGTTCTTCTGATATAATCATCCTGGTCAAAGCTTTCGTCGTCTAATATGGAATAGTCGTCAACCATAAGAGTAAGCGGAACAAAGGTGATGTTGTCCCAATCCTTCATTTGAGCTGTTCTGTCGCAACAGCTGTCAGCAATAATTCTGTAATTCATAAAATTTTCCTTAACAAATGATAAATTTTTCCTAAATTTACTTTTTCTTATTATAACAGACTATACATTTATTCGTCAATGCTTATTTTACATCTTGGCACAAATGTCAAAATCCTATTCTTTTAAGCTTTGTGATAATAAGAACAAATATATTCCAAATAACCTGAAATCCTATTATGGCTGTGCAGGTTATTTGACCGTATCCCTGTATGAGAGCAAACAGAGCAACCGTGGCAAAGCCAAAGGCGCTTCCGAAGGACACCAAAAAGTTTATCAGTCGTTTTGAGCTGATAATCAATCCCGATGCTCTCATAGCCGAAACAAAGCCTTTTGCCGTTCCGTTATGTACAATATAAGCAGGCGACTTTTCAACATTAAGGTCGCTGTATTTTTTATATACCATAGCGGCAGGGTAGTTCATAACCCTTATGTATCCCTTCGGCAGAGAAAACAGATTTGTAAGGCTTTCCTCATTTATATACGGGTCACAGCTTCTCACAATAATTGTAATTCCGCTTTTTTCAAGCTTTTTCAGCTCACGCTTCATATCGGGGTCTGCGCTGTATGAAACAACAAACATTGCCTTTATTTTTCCGTCTATGGCTAAATAAAGAGCCTTTCTGTTTTTACGGGTAAATTTCTGCTCAAAGCTTTCCTTAGGCACATTAACGCCGTGATGAATCAGCAGCTCTCTGTTGCCCACAAGCACCTTATGACCGTAAACCCAGGCAGATGTGCCCATTTTATCCTCATAGGTTACATTCTCAACGGTGGGAAGTATGTCCTGCTTGCCTATTATAACATCGTCAAATACATGCGCAAGCGGACTTTTTGTTTGAATAATTACCGCCGCTGTGTAAATAATTGCGTCATCAACCTTTGTTTTGTTAAACACCTTAATTCCAAGCAGGTCACAGCTTTGCTTGCCAAATAAATCCGCAGCCTCCATAACCATTGCGTTTGCGTTGCTTGCCATTACGGCGCCCTCATATCCGCAAACCCTTGAAGCAAATTTATCAAGCTCTGCCGATACATCGGAAAGCAGGTTGTTTGTGAAAAACAGAGTAGCAATAGGGGAGGCGATGGTCAGCGCACATACTGCCATATTTATTCCCGTGTTAAAATTATCCATTATTCCCACAACAACCAAAAGAATTATGCTCAAAAGCACGGTTATCGGAGAAAGATATTTTGCAAGCCTGTCGGCAGGCTCGTTTTTGCAGGAAATCTCCATAAAGTTTGTGGGAAAATCCGTCTTTACGCTTGTTTTAATTATAGGGTCCTCGTCCTCTAAATGTCCCCTTGAAATAATTTCCGCGTCAACCGTGTTTGCGATGTTTTCAACGGTGTATTTGTTTTCCGAGTTAACTATAAAATCAAAATTGTCGATAACCCTTACCATAAGCTGTCGTTTTCCGAGCTGTGACATAATCAAAGCAAAGGATAATGCGGCGGACAGAAGCACACCGTTATCAAGCCATAGGTCGCCGTTTAGCAAAAATCCTATATTCTGCGCCACAATGATCGCTGATAATATGGTAACGGGAAAATCCGAATTTATTCCTTTTTTCAGGTTTAAGCCGTGCAAAATAACATTGTAGTTTGCAATTAAGCATACCACAACCAACGCAAGTGAAACGGCAAAATATACAGAATTTGACGACAACACATTCGGCAAAACACCGCTGTCCTTAAATATTGTCAGCAGTAAAAGCAAAACGGTTATTAATCCCGTAAACGCTAATTGAAGATGGATGTTGTGCTTTCTTGAAAGCAGATTGTTTAGGATGTCGTTTCCGTCGTGAACATCCTTGTAATCCTTTCCTGCAAAGCTTTTGTCGCCAAGCTCCTTATCTGTTTCATCGGGACCGAACAGTCTAAATTTATTAACCTTTTCGCGCCTTTGCTCAAATAGCTGCTTTTCCGCTTCCTTTTCGTCAATGCTCGGAACCTTTTCAATAACATCATCAAATCCGTCAAAGCTTAGCTGAACGCCTGTTTCCTCGTCAAAATCCTCCTGAATATTATCAAAGCTTTTTACCTGCCTTGATGACATAATCGTAGGAATTTCCTGCAAATCGGAATCCTCATTTACCCTTGAATCCGTTGATATAACAACAGGTCTTGTTTTTTCGTACGGAAACAGACTGTCCTCGAAAATGTCCTCGTCATTTTCGTCAACTATCTTCATATCCTCGTCGCTTTCCTGCAGAGTTATCTCTTTTGTAAAGTCGTCGTCGGACAAGCCCCTTATTCTCTTTTCCTTTTCCTTGTTAAAATTCAGCTTAACAGGCTGTGTTTTGTCGTTGCCCTTGGCTGAGGGAGTAAACTCCTTTACATCCTCCTCTTCGGCGGTAAGCTCCTCGATTTTTTGCATAACCGCCTGCGTATCAACCTTAACCTCGTCACGAGCAAGCCTTGCTTTTTCATCAAGGCTTTTTTCAGCCGAACGAAGCTCAGCCTCTGCCTGTGCCTTTATCTGCTCTGCACGCTGAATTATCTCATCAATAGATAAACCCTTGTCGCTCATATTATTTGTTTAACCTTTGTCTTGCAATTTCATACATCAAAATACCGCCTGCAACAGAGGCGTTAAGCGAGTTAACCTTTCCAAGCATGGGCAGGCTGACCGTAACATCGCATTTTTCCTTTACAAGTCGTCCCACGCCGTTGCCCTCGCTTCCTATAACCAGACAGGCGCCGCCGCTGAAATCGGTTTTATCCCAACGCTGTCCGTCCATATCTGCGGCATAAACCCAAATGTTTTGCTTTTTTAAATCTTCAATGGTATCTGCAAGGTTTGTAACCCTTGCCACCTTCATATATTCAAGGGCGCCGCAGCTCGTTTTTGCAACGATGAAATTCAAGCCGACATTTCTCCTTTTAGGAATTATGATGCCGTGAACACCGCAGGCCTCTGCCGTTCTTATTATTGCGCCGAGATTATGGCTGTCCTCAATTTCGTCGCACATAACTATAAACGGAGCTTCTCCCTTTTCCCTTGCATATTCTAAAATATCATCAACGCTCGAATATTCGTGAGCAGGCACATTTGCCGCAACACCCTGATGATTGCCACCCGGAGCCAAAAAGTCGAGCTTTCTTTTGTCAATATTTTTTATTACGATTTTTTTCTCCCTGCAAAGACCGATAATTCTGTTTATTGAGCCCTCACGCTCACCCTTTGCAATAAGCACATTTTCTATTTCTCTATCGCTTTTAAGCAATTCCAAAACGGCATTTCTTCCTATTACGAGATTGTCGTTTGTTCTTGCATCTCTGTTGCTGTCTTCTCTCAATGCGTCCACTCTCCATACATATTTAGTATATTATATCATTTTTTCATCTTATATACAACTATATACACAAAAATAAAAAGCAGAAACAGAAAATCTGCTTCTGCTGTTATGTAATTTGTTAATTTTTCTTGCCTGCAAGCATTTTTTTGCCGATATCCACTATTTTTACAATAGCTGATGAGAGCACCATATTTGTTACAAGCTCAATGATGAAGTTTATTCCCACCATACCTGTAATGATGAATGTCCAAACATTAGTATCGCCTGCCCAGGTTTTGATTGTGTCAATAAAAAATAATTCACAGCCAATCAAAAATATTCCCGTATTAATAAGCGGTGCCGTAATGCCTGCACAAATTGCGGCAAGCAGTCTGTTTTTGCCTTCAAGAGCCTTAAATACTATGCCTGCCAGCATACCTGCAACGCCGCCCTTAAGCAAAACAGTAATAACCGTTCCTATGGCATTTACCGTTAAAAAAGCAGCCGCATCGCCCGATGCCAAAACAGTTACGCCCATAGCAACTCCGAGCCAAGCACCTGCGCCGACACCGTAAAGCGCCGCACCGATAATAATGGGAGCAAGTGCAAGTGTAATTGAAAACGGTCCGAATTTGATTACAGAGCTCAATAGCTGTAATACCACAACGATAGCAGTAAACAGACCGATGCCTGCTATCTTTGCTGTTTTTGTGTTCTTCATATTAAATTTTCCTTTCTGCTGCTGTTCCAAGATTTAGCAGTCAACACAAAAAACTGCCTTGTCCGAAGGCTGATTATTGCCCTCTGCGGATACAGCGCAAATATAGTATAATACTATCGCATTTCAAAATCAAGACCTAAAAAAGCCTCGGCACTGCCAAGGCTTAATCTTCAAATTTTCCCTTGAAATCCGGCTCTAAAACAGGCAGACCGAGGTCGTGAACAATTCTTCTTAGTGCGTCCTCGCTCGGCTTTGTTTTGAGCGGCATACCCATAAAGTTTAGATAATAAACGGTCAAATCCTGAAATCTCGGTGTCATTTCGTTAATTATCTTAACCGTGCCGTCCTCCTGAAAATAGAAGGTGAACTGTCTTATATGCGCAGTTTCAACCGGTCTTATCCAAAGCTTAAGGCTTCCGTCCTCCTGCCAGGATGCCTGTGAAAATGTATGATATCTAAGGTCGCCGAGTGTTATCGCACTCTTTGCAGGCTCTCCGTTCATGCCTACTCGGATTGTGTTTTCGTAATCCTTTTCCTTCCAAGTGAATTGTAAACCCTCATCATCAAAATCAAATCTCATCTCGTTTATTTTTCCCGGCTTTGTAAACAGCATTTGCGTAACGGAAACCGTAATAACCGAGGTGTATTCGTTTGTTTTGCATTTGATTGTTCTTCCGTTTATTCTTTCCTCTGCAAGTCTGTTTCTCGGCTTTGCCTCAAGAAGCGGCATAGAAAGGGAGGCTATCTTATCCTGCAAAGCCTTTTGCATCTCTATGTTTGGCTCAAGGCTTTCACTCTTGAAGCAGTTAGGGAAGTATTTCCAAAATACCTCCATAACCTTATAGTCCTCTGCTTCGCCGCAGTTGAGCACAACAAGAGCGTCATAGTCGGGGAACATAAAGCATCTCTGACCAAACAGACCGTCCGCCCTGTATGAATTTGCAATTCTGTTTTTCCAAAACTGATAACCGTAGCCGTTTATGATATCCATTGCACCGTCGTGAACGGAATCGGTTTTCTTTGATAATGCTTCTTCAACCCAAAATTCAGGAACAAGCTGTGTGCCGTCTATCCATTTTCCCTTGTGTATATATGGCAGGAAGAATTTTGCAAGGTCCTCGCTTCTCATATAACAGCCCCAGCCGCCTGCGTTATTTCCCTTGCCGTCAGTTTCCCAAAACGGCTTTTCAATGCCGAGAGGCATAAACATCTTTTCGTCAAGATAATCAACAACGCTTTTTCCCGTTACCTTGCTGACGATAGCCGAAAGCATAAAGGTGTTTTCGGAAATATAGTTAAATTTGCTATTTGGAGGCAGTATATAGCCTGCGTCGAAAAATTGCTTAATCCAGTCGTGGTTGCCCTTGTTTTCGGCAACCGTTATCAGCTTGTCGGAGCGCATGGTTAACAGCATTTCAACCGTCAGCATACGGTTAAACGGACGCTTGCTCGAGGGATATTCCTCAAAGAAGTCGGACACCCTGTCATCAAGCTTAATCAATCCCTCGTCAACGGCAAAGCCCACTGCCGTTGAGGTTAGGCTCTTGCTCATAGAATAAAGCACATGCGGATATTCCTTTGCATACGGCGCAAAAAATCCCTGTGCACAAACCTTATCGTGACGAACAACGGTAAAGCTTTGAAGTCCTAAGCCCTTGTCGGTAATCTCATCAAGGAACTCTTTAATCATCGAACTGTCAACATCAACCTCCTCGGGTAAAACATGCTCAAGCTCGGTATATTTTAGCCTTTCCATTTTTATTTCACTCCCAAAACATAATCTCTTTTATTGATTTTATCATCATTACCGTAACTTTTCAATAAACATTGTCAAAAATTTGGTATTTATTAATATATAATTACTTGATTTTTTACTGTATTGGTGTATAATGATATTTGTAACATTTTTGTAATCTTTCGTATTATTTTGTAATAAGTGGAGAATTGTATGAAAAAAACAGCAAAAATCATATCCTTGCTTCTTGCTTTGCTTATGGTTTTAACTCCTGCCTCCTTAACAGTTCAGGCGGCAACGGCAGGGGAGATAAGGTCGAAAATAATTTCCGTTGCCGAAAAGGAAGTAGGCTACAAGGGCACAAGCTCGTATTCAAAATACGGCGAATGGTACGGCTATCAGGGCGGATGGTGCACAACCTTTGCTCTGTGGGTATTCAATAAAGCAGGACAGGCTCTTAATGTTGAGCTTTACGGAAATATTGTGCCAAGCGGCGGCAACTGTAATTCGATGATAAGCTGGTTTAAAAACAAGGGCAGATATCATACCCGTTCATCAGGCTATAAGCCCAAAAAAGGCGATTTGGTATTTTTCGATTGGAGCGGTAACGGCTCGTCACAGCACGTCGGAATTGTTAATTATGTAGAGTCCTCAACGGTTTATACCATCGAGGGAAACTGCTCCGCCGAGGTTAAGAAAAGAAAATACACAACCACGGGTTCAAAGCCCTATAACAATGTTTCTTCTATTATGGGATACGGCAGTCCCGATTTTGACAAGGTGGCAAACGGAAAGTCACAGACGGAGAAAAAAACCGAAAAGAAAACAACCGCCACAACTAAAAAGGTGACCACCACAAAAAAGAAGGCCACCCAAACAACAAAAAAGCCGACAACAACTGCAAAAAAGCAGGAGGCTACTAAAGCACAGTCAACTACCGTAAAGGCTTCGGAAAAAGCTACAACAACCACTACTACAACCACGACGAAGCCCGAAACAACCGTAAAACGTGTAAAGTCGCTCAAGCTTCACGCCGCAACCAACGATTTGCAGATAGGCGACAGCGTTCAGCTTGATTATTCCTTAAGCCCTGCCGATACCAAAGCCGTTGTAGGATATTTTTGCGACGAAGAAAATATTATCGAAATTTCAAACGGCGGTATGATTACGGCTATAGGCGAGGGAACCGCAACCGTAGTTGTATGCGCAAACGACGAGATATACAGTCAGTGCGATTTTGTAGTAACTCAGCCGTCAAGTGATGTCACAAAGCACGGGAAAAACAGCGGTATCATTTTGGCGCCCAACCAAACCACAACCCAAGCTCCAAAGGAAAAAACAAGAGAGCAAAGGCTCTCGGATATAGGCCTTAATATTAAAATGCTTCAAAACAATAAGCAGCTTTACATAGTGCCGCTTTGCATCGCAGGCACAACTCTCGTTTTGTCCGCTCTCGTTGCCGCTGTCAAGGCTGTTGCAAAGAAAAAAAGAGAAAAAGACGATAAACATCTTGAATCATAGCTGCCTATGGAATATAATTCATTTGTAAATTAAACTGATTTTTCGGCAGACCTTCTGCCTTGTATATAAGGGCAAAATATTGCTTAGAGTGACGGTAATTGGCTATGCAAAAAAAATCAAAAGACGCTTCAAAAAATTATTCATTAAGCTATCCCAAAATTGTAGCGCTCGGCTTTCTTTCAATCATTTTGATAGGCACCGCGCTGCTGATGCTTCCGGCTGCTTCAAAAAACGGCAATAAGGCGTTCATCGACGCATTATTTACTGCCACATCAGCCACCTGCATTACAGGACTTGTTCCGTTTGACACATACACAAGCTGGTCAACCTTCGGACAAATCGTTATTTTGGCGCTTATCCAAATAGGCGGCTTAGGATTTATAACCGTACTTACGCTTGTTTCCGGCAGGCTCGGTAAACGCAAAATGGGCTTAAAGCAAAAAATGCTTCTCAAGGAGAGCGTTGGCTCATTAAACCTTGGAGATGTTAAGGACTTAACAAAATCCGTTTTGCTTTTCACCTTTATATGCGAACTGACGGGCGCCGTGATTTTATCAACAAGGCTTGTTCCGCTTGCTAACAGCTGGAGCAAGGGCATATATATGGCAGTGTTTACAAGCATTTCTGCCTATTGTAACGCAGGCTTCGACCTGATGGGATTGATTTCGCCGTCCTCGTCGCTCACAACCGTTAACAGCGACCCCGTAATCATTTTAACCGTGTCGCTTCTTGTCATTTTCGGCGGTCTCGGCTTTATCGTATGGCAGGATATAAGGAAAAACAAATTCAATGTAAAAGCCTTAAGCGTTCATACAAAGCTTGTCCTTGTAACAACTGCTGCCTTGCTTGCCATAGGCACAACGCTGTTTTTTGTGTTTGAATACAAAAATAGCTTTGCACAAATGAATGTATTTGAAAAAATACTAAATGCCTTCTTCTGCAGTGTAACCCCGAGAACAGCAGGCTTCAACAGCGTTGATATAGCCGATATGAGCCAGCAGTCAAATATGCTAACCATCATATTGATGTTTATAGGCGGATCGTCGGGTTCAACGGCAGGCGGTGTCAAAACCACAACCATCGCCGTTTTGGTGCTATGCGCCGTGTCTAATATGCGCAATAGGGAAGAGATAGATATTTTCGGTAAGCGCATCGGCTTTTCAACTGTTAAAAATGCTATTTCCACAATTCTCATAAATTTTGCAAATATACTTTTTGCAGTGGTCGTAATAACGCTTTCACAGCCGAATTTTAAGCTTATCGAGGTTATTTATGAATGTGTGTCCGCTATGGGTACGGTAGGTATCACAATGGGCATCACGCCTCAGCTTAATACCGTGTCGGCGCTCGCAATAATCCTGCTTATGTATATAGGACGACTAACCTCCTTGATTTTTGCCCTGTCGTTTGTCGGCTCAAAGCCTGCAACCACAACGCAAAAGCCAAAGGGAACTGTATTAATCGGATAAAGGAGTATTAGTGTGAAAAATCACACTAATCCGATTGTATTGCCATCAAAATTTGCCTTAGGCATAATTTTGATATGGCTAAATTCCCATTATACGCCTTATCCGGCTACAATAAGGCATTAGGGATTTTTAATTATACTATTTGTAGCCGGAAAGGCTATGGTAATTTATATGAAAACTGTTCTTGTAATCGGTGCAAGCAAATACGGCGCGCACCTTGCAAAATATCTTTGCGAAATGGGCAACGAGGTTATGCTCGTCGATAATGACGAGGATAAAATTTCCCAAAATTCCCACCTCGTAACCTCTGCCGAAATAGGCGATTATACCCTCAAAAGCAACCTGCAGGGGCTCGGCATTGACGATTACGACTATGTTTTTGTGTGCGTAGGCGATTTTCAAAACAGCCTTGTAATTGTAGATTATCTCAAGGAGCTCGGCGCAGGGTATATCATTGCCAAGGCATCGTCGGAAATCCACGAAAAATTTCTTTATAAAAGCGGTGCCGATAAGGTTGTTTATCCCGAGAGAGATACTGCTTATAAATCTGCCGTGGAATTCTCTAACGGCAAAATTTTCGACTTTATCAAGCTCGACGACGAAAGCGGTATTTACGAAATCGAAGCTCCTGACAAATGGTGCGGCAAGAGCCTTGCAAGCCTTAATGTAAGAAAGCTGCACGGCGTAAACATCATTGCCTCCAAGAGCGGAGATAAGGTTACACCTATCGGCAGTCCCGATTATGTGTTCAATAAGCAGGAGCATATCTATGTTATCGGCGAAAACAAAAACATCCGCGCACTGACACGCGAATGGTAAATCAAAGTATGTATAAAACAACGGTCTTGGATTTTTGTCCAAGACCGTTTTAATTTATGTAATACGGGAGACTTTGAGAAACGAAAGGCAGAGAGAAAAAAGATATTTCAATTTATTATGGCGCGTTTCAGACCGTTTATCGCAGTCTATTTAATTTTCTCTCTTGCAATGGCTATCTGCCTTTCAACGCTCTCGGCACAGGGCGAACCCTCAACAACTCTGTCGTTTACACATTTTTCAAGATTAATAGCCGTGTAAACCTCCTCGTCAAACAGCTCGCATATTGCCTTGTATTCCTCAAGCGGCAGGGTTTCAAGCGTTAAGCCCTTGTCTATGCAAATGCCTACAAGCTCGCCCGTGCATTTGTATGCGTCCCTAAACGGCAATCCCTTGCCTACAAGGTAGTCGGCGCAGTCTGTTGC
>JBJEPH010000042.1:0-43877 GCA_051881135.1 Eubacterium sp. | reverse complement strand
GTAAGGGCAATATCTGCCACGATAAACCGTGGTTCGAATTATTACCGTTACCCTAAGAGTGAAAGACCTATTTCTCCTGTATATAAGGTAATTGATAATGATTTGGCAAGGGATAATCTTGAAAACGATATACCCAATGCCGATTTACAGGATTTATAGCTTCTGTTATAATATAGCAAACACCCGTTGCGTTTTTGTGCAACGGGTGTTTTTTGCGTTAATATATTACATTTGCGCAGCGCAGTATGCCGCACCGAGTAATGCCGAATTGTTACCGAGCTTTGCTCTGACGATTTTTACGCTTCTGTAATTCTCCATAAGCTTGTTATAAATTTTTCTGTCAATAAGCTCAATAATATAGTCCTCGTTCATAATACCGCCGCCGAGTACGATAAGCGGGGGATTGAATGTGTAGATAATATTGATAAGTCCGACAATTATTTCGTCAATCCATTTGTCAATTTCGCTTCTTATTTCGGGCTTCTCAAAATTTTTCTTTTCAAAGATTTCGTATGCATTAAGCGGTTGAGGCGAAATCCTGTTAACCGCGTTAATGAGGGCGTTTGCAGAGGCATAGCATTCGTAACAGCCTTCGCCTCCGCAGGTGCATTGCTTTCCGCCTGAGTGAATAATCATATGACCTATTTCGCCGGCAGAATTTCCACTTCCTCTGTAAAGGCTGTCATTAATATAAATAGCACCGCCGATGCCCGTTCCGTAGGTAAGGCAGATAAAGTCGCTTGCGCCAATTGCTGCACCGAATTTTGCTTCTCCCATTGCGGCGGCATTTACATCGTTGTCAACATAGGTAGGAATTCCGGTTTTGTTTTCTATAAGCTTCTTTACCATCATACCTGTGTAATAGGGTATGTTATCCGTAGAATAAACAACAATACCGTTGTCGCTGTCAACCTGTCCTGCCGTTGAAACGGCAACTCTGTCTATATCATCATATGTTTCAATAATCTTTATTATTTTTTCTATAAGCTCCTGACCGCCTTTTTGTGCTTCGGTTGGGATTTTATGCTTTTCAAGCAGTTCAAACCTTTCGTTGCATACACCGTATTTTACAAAGGTTCCTCCGATATCAAAGGTAAGTATTCTCATCTATTTTTCCTCCAATGCGTTTACAAATCGTCTTGTGATGTCCATAGGTCTCGTAATAGCCGTTCCCACAACTGCGCTGAATGCTCCTGCATCGTAAGCTGCAAGTAAGTCGTCGGGTGTCCAAATTCCACCCTCGGCTATAACGGGTACATTAAGCTCTGTTGCATATCTGTGAATAAGCTCTGTATCCGGAAGCTTATTGCCTTTTGTATAGGGCGTATATCCGCTCATGGTTGTGCCTATTAAATCAAATCCAAGCTCGGATGCCTTTTTGCCTTCTTCAAAGCAGGAGGTGTCTGCCATAAAAAGCTGATCGGGATATTTTGCTCTAACCTCTGTAAAAAAGTCTTCAAGCGTAACGCCGTTTGGTCTTGTCCGATTTGTTGCGTCGGTTGCAATTATTTCACATCCTGCTTCAACAAGTGCGTCAATTTCCTTTACGGTAGGGGAGATATACACATCACTGTCGTCATAAATCTCTTTAATAATTCCTATGACAGGAAGGTCAACTTTATCCTTAATTGCCTTAATATCAACAACGGTGTTTGCCCTTATGCCAACGGCACCGCCGAGATAAGCAGCCCAAGCCATTTTTGACATAATATAGGAATCGTATAACGGCTCGGTGTTTAATGCCTGACAGGAAACAATCAATCCGCCCTTAATTTTTTCTAAAATTTCCCTGTTATTCATAATATCACCTCTCGGTATTTTAATTATAGCATGTATGCATAAAAATTCAATATTTTGTTGAAAATAGATTTTCAATATGTTAAAATGTGCTTGCGGTGATAAATATGAATTTAGAAAAATTTAAAGGCGTTTTTGTTGCTTTAAATACAATCTATGACGATAATGATAATATTAACGAGGAAGCCATCGGCACTCTTGTTAGAATTTATGAGAGCAAGGGAGTAAAGGGTGTATATGTCTGCGGTTCAACAGGTGAAGGCTTTTTACTTTCAGCCGAGGAGCGTATGCAGGTTGCAGAGACGGTTAAGCGTGCCTGCAGTGACGATTTTACCGTTATCGTACATATAGGATGTGCCGGCACTAAAGAAAGCATCAAGCTTGCAAAGCATGCTGAAAAAATAGGTGTTGATGCAATTTCCGCCGTTCCGTCGGTTTATTATCATTTAGGCCCTAAAAGCGTTGAAAAGCATTGGAGCGAAATAATCGACAGCACGGATTTGCCTTTCATTATTTATAATATTCCGCAATTAACGGCATTTAATTTGCCCTACGATTTATTTGAAAGAATGGCAAAAAATCCAAAGGTAATAGGTATTAAAAACAGCGAAGAGCCTGTTTACGGTATGGAGCGAATGAGAACCATTGCAGGAGATGATTTTATCATCTTCAACGGCTCTGACGAACAGTTTTTAGCCGGTCGTTTAATGGGTGCAAACGCAGGCATAGGAGGCACCTACGGTGCTATGCCCGAGCTGTTTGTCAGGTTGGATGAATTAATTAATTCCAACGATATCAACGGTGCAAGGGCTTTGCAGTATAAAATTAATGAAATCATTTTTGAATTGCTTTCGTTCAACTCCTTATACGGTGCGGTAAAGCAGATTATATCAATCAGATTTAATGTTGATGCAGGTCAGCCGCGCTTACCGTTTTTGCCCGTTGAATGTGATGAAAAAATTAAGAAGCTTGCAAATAAGATTGAGCTTTATGTTAAGGAAACAGAGGATTAAATATGGCAGAAGAATTAAAAGAGGAAAAGCTTGACAGCCCTTTGGTTGTTCATCATAAAAATGACGCTTCCTATCAGGAAACTGCTTCTGAAATTGAGCTTAATGAAACTCACGAGGAGGAAGAAAAGCAGACTCTCGAGCGTCACAGATTTAAAAAGGATAAAAAGGATAACAACAAAAAAGGTGTTATAATTGTTGCAATTATTGTTGTATTATGCGCTGTGTTTTGCGGCTTATATTTTACGGATAATATTTCCTTCGACAAGAAGCAGAATACCGTAACACATAAGCAAACCACAACAGAATCCACAACAAATCTGCTTGAAGAATATAAAAATACAATCGTTGTGAAAAATACCTACATATTTGTTGACGGCTTGCAGGTTGACGGTATAGACGGTTTGCAAAAGGCGTTAAAGTATGTTGATCCTGCCCAAGAGCCATACAGAATAATCAATGTTGATGCACAGGGCGACTTCTTCAATTATGAGGTTTTACCGCTTTTGATGGAGCTTGGATTTTATGATGAAAATACTCAAATAGAGCACAGAAACCTTACTGAGCTTATGGCAAAGGAGGAAATTGAGGAGGCTTTGAAAAGCACCTACGATAATACCACTAATGCCGTTAGCTCCACAACCGATAAAACAGAATAACTCTTTTCGGGACTCGGTGTTTTACCGAGTCTTATTATTTTGTAAATATAGTATTAATATTGTAAATAAATTGTTAACAAAACATTGACTATTGAATTTCAAGTAACTATAATATACTTAATTATTTTATAGGAGATATTTGTATGATTAAATCTATGACCGGCTTTGGCAGAGCTGTTAGTGAGATTGACGGATATGTTATCACCGTTGAATTAAGAAGTGTAAATCACAGGTATTTTGAATTTTCTTCAAGGGTACCGAGACAGTACGGCTTTCTTGATGAAAAGCTGAAATCCTATGTAAACTCAAGGGTTTTCAGAGGCAAGGTTGAATGTAATGTATTAATAGAGGCGCTTAATACGGACACAGCAGAGGTTGTGGTTAATAAAACCCTTGCAGGTGCATATGTTAAGGCTTTAAAGGAAATCGCCGATGAATACGGATTAAAGGAGGATTTCGGCGCAGGTACAATTTCACGCTTTAACGATGTTATCGTTCTCAGAAAAGCAGAGGAGGATGAGGAAAAGCTTTGGAATTATGTCAAAGAGGTTACATCTCAGGCTATCGACAGATTCATTGATATGAGAGAAACCGAGGGCGCAAGGATGAAGGAGGATATTTCATCGAGAGCCGAATTTATTTTGGAGTGCGTATCATACATAGAAGAACGTTCACCGCAAACCGTTAAGGAATATAACGACAAGCTCATTGAACGGGTTCACGAGCTTATAGGCGATGTTTCTCTTGACGAGGCAAGAATTATTCAAGAGGTTGCAATTTACGCTGACAAGGTTGCCGTTGCAGAGGAAACCGTAAGACTGCGTTCACATATTGACCAGTTAAACACATTTATCGGCTCGGACGAGCCGGTCGGCAGAAAAATGGATTTCTTGGTTCAGGAAATTAACAGAGAAACCAATACAATCGGCTCAAAGGCAAACGATGTAGATATTGCCAGAAAGGTAGTTGACATCAAGGCTGAGGTAGAGAAAATCAGAGAACAAATTCAAAATATAGAATAAATCGGAGTTAATATGAATTTAGTAAATATAGGTTTCGGTAACTTAGTTAATGCAGACAGAGTTATATCAATCATTTCTCCCGAAAGCGCACCTGCAAAGCGTTTGGTTCAGCAGAGTAAGGAGGACGGTACATTGATAGACGCCACCCACGGCAGAAAAACGATGAGCGTTATAGTTACTGACAGCGATAATGTTGTTTTAAGCTATATGGACTTAAAGCAAATAGCGCAAAAATTCGGTGCGGAGGCGGAATATGAGGAATAAAAAGGGTATGCTTATTATACTTTCAGCACCGAGCGGATGCGGAAAGGACACTGTTTTTAAATCTCTAAGCGCAAAGCGTGATGATGTTGTTAAATCAATTTCCGCAACAACGCGCAAGCCGAGGCAGGGCGAGATTGACGGTGTAAACTATTTTTTCAAATCGGATATAGATTTTCAGTTAATGATAGCAAATGACGAGCTTCTCGAATATGCAAGGTATAATAATTGCTATTACGGTACTCCCGTTACAGGCGTTGAAAGAGCTATTGACGATGGGAAAATATGTTTTTTGATAATCGATGTTCAGGGTGCGCAAAGCATTATGAATTTAAGACCGGATGCAATTACCGTATTTCTTTTACCGCCAAGCCTTGAAGAGCTTGAGGAAAGGCTGGTCGGCAGAAATCAAAACGATTTTGACGATATCAAAAGAAGAATGGAAATTGCAAAAAGAGAAATTGATATGTCAAAGAATTACAAATACAGAGTTGTAAATGATGATTTAGAAAGATGTGTTAACGAAATCAATGAAATTATTAATAATGAATTGCTTTCGGTTAATAATTAATAACTAATAAACTACAATATATTTTAAGGAGATAAAATTATGTTCAATCCGGATTTAAAGAAAATGTTAGGTAATGTAAACAGCAGATACAGTCTTGTAGTAGGCACAGCCAAAAGAGCAAGAGAAATCAGAGAAGAGGCTATCGAAAACGAGGTTATGCTTAACGAAAAAACCGTTTCAACTGCAATAGAAGAAATTTTCGACGGTAAATATGTTATAGAAGAGCCTAATGAAATCAAAGAATAATTCTTCACTTATAGCCAAGGTTGCCGTAGATAATACCTTTTTCAGCTTTGACACGGATTACAGCTATTTTGTGCCGAGGGATACCGAAATTGAGATAGGCTGTTCTGTCGAGGTGCCCTTCGGACGGGGAAATAAGCTACGCAACGGAATAGTTGTGGAGCTTAACAATTCAGACGCAGAGGATTTAAAAACAATAGCCAAGGTGGGAGAAAAGATACTTTCCGATGAACTTGTAGAGCTTGCTCTGTGGCTCAAGGAAAGATGCTTTTGCACAACCTATGATTGCTTAAAGCAAATGCTACCGAGAAGATTCGGCTCGGTGAAATCCAAATGCGAACGAATGGTGCGACTTCTCACTGACGACGAAGCTGTGCTGTCTTGCGTAACGAGCAAGCAAAGAATAGTTGTTGACCTGCTTTTAGATGTTGGAACGGCGGGCGTTAATGAGGTCTGCGAGTTTTGCAGTGTCGGTATCGGGGTGTTAAAAACTCTCGAAAAGCACGGTATAGTTGAGCTTTTTCAAAGAGAGGTTTACAGAAAGCCTTATAAGGACGGCTCAATCAAGGATAATTCAAAAATTATTTTGTCCGATGAGCAGAATAAGGCGTATGAAGCCTTTAGCGAAATGATGAGCGGCAACGGCGGCACGGGATTGCTTTTCGGCGTAACGGGAAGCGGAAAGACGCAGGTTTATCTAAAGCTGATTGAAGACGCCGTTAATCAAAGCAAGGATGTTATTGTTCTTGTTCCCGAAATATCGCTTACTCCGCAGGTGCTGAATATTTTTCATTCCCGTTTCGGCGACAGGGTTGCAGTTATCCACAGCGAACTGTCACTCGGGGAGCGAAATGACGAATATAAGCGCATTGACAGGGGAGAAGCCAAAATTGTTATAGGCACAAGGTCTGCGGTTTTTGCACCTGTTCATAATTTGGGATTGATAATTATGGACGAGGAGCAGGAGCAAACATATAAATCGGAGCGTACACCGAGATATAATGCAAAGGATGTTTCAAGATTCAGAGCAGGGTATAATAATGCATTGTTTCTTATGACATCGGCAACGCCGTCCGTTGAGGCATACAGCAATGCTGTATCGGGAAAGTATAAGCTTTGCACAATTAAGGAGCGCTACGGAAATTCCGTTTTGCCCGAGGTCATCACGGTGGATATGAAAAAAGAAAGTAAAAACGGAAATAAATCACAAATTTCTTCTGTTTTGAAATCAAGTCTTATCGAAACCCTTGAAGACGGCAAGCAGGCTATTTTGCTTATAAATCGCAGAGGATATAATACATTTATTGCCTGTAATGAGTGCGGACATATTATAACCTGTCCTCATTGTTCAATTTCATTGACCTATCACAGCTATAATAACCGACTTGTATGTCACTATTGCGGATATACGCAAAGGCTCGACAATGTTTGTCCTGAGTGTAAAAGCAACTCTGTAAGATACAGCGGTTCGGGAACTCAGAGAATTGAGGAGGAAATCATTGCTCAAATTCCAAATGCAAGAGTTCTTCGAATGGACGCCGACACAACAAGCACAAAATTTGCCCACGAAAAGCTTTTTGATAAATTCGCAAAGGGCGAATACAATATTTTAATCGGCACGCAGATGGTTGCAAAGGGGCTTGATTTTGATAATGTAAATCTTGTTGGTGTAGTTAATGCAGACAGCTCACTGTATGACGAAAACTACAATGCAGGCGAAAAAGCATTTGACCTTATTACGCAGGTTATCGGCAGAGCAGGACGCAGAGATACCAAGGGCAAGGCAATAATTCAAACAATTAATCCCGATAATGAAATAATAGAATTTGCATCAAATCAGGATTATGTTGCATTTTACGAAAATGAGATAATGATGCGAAAGCTTATGATATATCCGCCTTATTGCGATATTATATCAGTTAGCTTCAGCGGTGAGGATGAGAACAAGGTTGCATTGTGTTCCAAGGCATTTTTTGATTTGCTTGTAAAGTATAATCAAAACGAATACAGCGAGCTTAAATTTGTTGTATTAGGTCCTACTCAAGCAAAAATTTCAAAAATTAACAATAGCTTTAGATACAGAATTGCGCTGAAATGTAAAAATTCATCAAAAATTCGCAAAATGATTACAAATATTATTAAAGATATTAACAAAATGAGTGTATATTCCGATGTAAGCATTGGGGCAAGCATAAACCCAAGCGACATCTCATAGCAGGAGAATAAAAATGGCATTAAGAAATGTTGTAAAGATCGGCGACCCTATTCTTAATAAGAAATGCAGAGTTGTCGAAAAATTTGACCAAAGGCTGTCTGATTTAATTGACGATATGTTTGAAACAATGTATGCAACCAACGGCATCGGCCTTGCCGCACCGCAGGTAGGTATGCTGAAAAGAGTTGTTGTAATTGATGTAGGCGACGGTCCTATTGAGCTTGTAAACCCAGAAATCACATTTACAGAGGGTGAGCAGAGAGAATCGGAGGGTTGCCTGTCGGTTCCGGGTAAATACGGCGTTTGTGTTCGTCCTGCCAAGGTTCAGGTAAAGGCGCAGGACAGAAACGGCAAGTGGCAGGTATTCACAGGAGAAGAATTAAAGGCAAGATGCTTTTGCCACGAGATTGACCATCTTGACGGCATATTATTTACAAGTAAGGTTATCGGTAATTTGGAGGGCTAATGAGAATTGTATTTATGGGTACGCCTGATTTTGCCGTACCGTGTCTTGAAAAGCTGATTGAATACGGCCACGAGGTTGTCGGCGTTTTTTCACAGCCGGATAAGCCGGTGGGCAGAAAGCAGATTTTAACGCCTCCTCCGGTAAAGCAATGTGCTGCCAAACACGGAATAGATGTTTTTCAACCCGACAAAATTAAGGGCTCAAATGCCGTGGATATTATCAGGCAATTAGCTCCTGATGCAATTATTGTTGTTGCTTACGGCAAAATATTGCCTACCGAAATACTTACTGCGGCAAAATACGGATGTATAAATGTTCACGCATCGCTCCTTCCGTTGTACAGAGGCGCTGCGCCGATACAGTGGTCTGTGCTTAACGGTGATAAGGAAACGGGCGTATCAATTATGCAAATGGATGAAGGCATAGATACAGGCGACGTTTTACTTGTTAGGAAAACCGAAATAGGCGAAAACGAAACAAGCGAGGAGCTTTTTGAAAGATTATCTAAAATCGGAGCCGACGCTCTTGTCGAGGCTCTCGAAAAGCTTGAAAAAAATGAAATACAGGCAAGTCCGCAAAAAAGCGGAGAATATGAATATGCCCGTATGATTGATAAGTCAATGTGCAAAATTGACTGGAATAAAACAGCGTTTGAAGTTCATAATCAAGTTAGAGGGCTTCAATCCTGGCCTGTTGCCGTTACAACACTAAACGGGAAAAATTTAAAAATTCACAAAACCGTTCACAGCCGATTATCTGGCGGAAAAGCAGGAGAGATAATGGATAACAACGCAAGACTTGTTGTTTCCTGCGGAGACGGAAAATGCTTGGAAATTTTAGAGCTTCAGGCAGACGGCAAAAAAAGAATGGATACAAAATCATTCCTTATGGGAAATAAAATAGAATTATCAACAGTATTGGGAGAATAGTATGGGACCGTATTTTATGTATTATATGACAGGCTTTTTGATGATTCCTGTGTTTATATTTGCATTAATTTGTCAATCTAAAGTTAGGTCAAGATACAGGAAATATTCTACCGTTCAAAGCAGGACGGGTATGACAGGTGCAGATGCGGCTTGGAGACTTTTACAGCTTAACGGAATTACAGATGTAAAAATCAGACAGATTCCGGGTAAGCTTACAGATTATTATGACCCGAGAAAAAAAGAAATTTGCCTGTCATCGGATGTTTTTAACTCACGCTCCGTTGCCGCGATCGGTATTGCCTGTCACGAAGCGGGACACGCTTGTCAGCATGCTCAGGGCTATGCTCCTCTAAAGCTGAGAAATGCTGTAATTCCTGCTACAAGAATCGGTTCGGGCTTAGGCGTTCCTCTATGCATAATCGGTATGTTAATAAACAGCGAGAGCTTAGCTTATGTAGGAATAGTTATGTATTGCTTTGTAGCTGTTTTTCAGCTTATTACACTTCCCGTTGAATTTAACGCGAGCTCTCGTGCACTTCAAACCATCGACCAATACGGCTTTTTGCAAAATGAGGAGTATTCGGGCGCCAAGAAGGTATTAACTGCTGCGGCTATGACTTATGTTGCAGCTCTTGCTTCTGCCGTTGCTACTCTGTTTAGGCTTTTACTTGTGGTTAACGGAGGAAAGCGTTGAAAAACAGTAGATTAGTTGCTTTTGAAATACTGTATAGTGTTTTGCAGGAAAATGCCTATTCCAATATCGCTGTTGACAGAGCTTTGGCTGATACAGAATGTGACAATAAGGCATTGGCCACAAGGCTTGTATATGGAGTAATTGAGCGAAAAATTACGCTTGATTATGTTATATCTCAATATCTTACGGAGCGTACAAAGCCAAAGGTTAAAATATTACTGTATATCGGCGCATATCAAATTTTGTTTATGGACAAAATTCCTAATTCGGTTGCAGTAAACGAGTCTGTTGAGCTTGCAGACTGCGTTAGAGTAGGCTATTACAAAAAGCTTATAAATGCCGTTCTGCGCAAAATTGCCGACAGTGATTTCGATATAAATACGGTAGAAGATTTAGATATTAAATATTCCTGTCCAAAGCCTCTTATTAATAAATGGATAAAGGCATACGGCAAGGAGCAAGTCCTGTCCGTTCTTGAAGCAATTAATAATAAGCCTCCTGTTTTTGCTATACCAAACAGCCTTTATGTTGATGCAGTTGAGCTACAGTATGAGCTTTTGGACGAGGGGATAGACTCGCAGATATATGAAGATGCTTTGATTATCACTTCATCATTTAATCTCAATACTTGCCGAAGCTTTAAAAATGGCTTGTTTTACATAGAGGATTACAGCTCATATCTATGTGCGAAAAGGCTTTCTTGCACAGAGGGCGATATTGTTCTTGATGTATGCTCTGCTCCGGGCGGAAAAACCTTTACATTAGCACAAAATATGAACAATAAGGGCAAGGTGTATGCCTTTGATTTGTATGAACACAGAGTCGATTTGGTTAAAGAAGGCGCTCAGAGATTAGGCCTTTCAAATATTGAATTCGGCATAAATGACGCAACCGTGTTTAACGATAATCTGCCTAAAGCAGACAAAATACTTTGTGATGTTGTTTGCAGCGGCTTTGGCATTATTCGTCGCAAGCCTGAAATAAGATATAAGAATTTAGACGAAATAAAAGAGCTTCCGAATATTCAATACGATATTCTGCAAACCTCATCAAGATATTTAAAAAAAGGCGGACAAATAATCTATTCTACCTGTACCTTAAACAAGGCGGAAAATGAAAAGGTTGTATCTGAATTTTTGGATAATAACGATAATTTTTCACTTATAGAGCAAAAAACAATTTTTCCGTGCAAAAACGGCGGAGACGGCTTCTTTTGGGCATTAATGGAAAAGAACAATGACTGATATAAAATCCTTAACCTTTGAAGAACTGAATAATGAAATATCGGGTTTGTCCCAGCCGTCCTTTAGGTCGGGACAGATTTATTCGTGGCTTCACGAAAAGGGTGTTTGCTCCTTCGATGATATGACTAATATTTCTAAGGCGCTTCAAGAAACGCTGAAGGAAAAATATTTCATACCGCAGTGCACCATTGAAAGCAAGTATGTGTCAAGGCTTGACGATACGGTTAAATATCTGTTTAGGCTTTATGACGGCGAGTATATAGAATCGGTTGTTATGAAATATAAATACGGCTACACAATTTGTATCTCATCACAGGTTGGATGTAAGATGGGGTGCAGATTTTGTGCGTCAACACTTGCAGGATTTAAAAGAAATTTGCTTCCTGCCGAAATGGAATCGCAAATACATACCGCCCAAAATGACTTGGGCATAAGAATTTCGCATATTGTTTTAATGGGCATAGGCGAGCCTCTTGATAATTACGATAATGTTATAAGCTTTTTAAGAACTGTAAACGATGACAGGGGACTTAATATTTCTCTGCGCGATGTAACAATATCTACCTGCGGAGTTGTTCCGAAAATCTATGATTTAATGAATGAAAATATGCCCGTAACATTAACGCTTTCGCTCCATGCACCAAACGATAGATTAAGGTCGTCAATGATGCCCGTAAATGACAAATGGGGAGTTGACGAGGCTATTAAAGCTTGCAGGGATTATGCAATTAAAACATCAAGGCGCGTTTCGTTTGAATATACATTAATTAATAATGTTAACGACACAAGACAGTGCGCACAGGAGCTTGCTTCTAAGCTCAAGGGCTTTATTTGTCATGTTAACCTAATTCCCGTTAACGATGTCGAAGAACGGGGAAATGTGCGATCAAGCGATTATTCCATCAGAAAATTTCAGGAAACCTTGTATTCTCTGGGAATAAATGCTACAATAAGAAGAACACTTGGAAAAGATATAAACGCTTCCTGCGGTCAACTCAGGCGTAAAAGGAATGAAGGTGGAGCTAATGAAAATAGTTGCGAAAACTGACAAGGGTAAGGTTAGAGAAAATAACCAGGACGCATATGCTGTCGGAGAACTGCCGGGCGATGTAGCATGGGCAGTAGTTTGTGACGGTATGGGCGGTGCTGCCGGAGGAAATATTGCTTCTGCTCTTGCAGTTAAGGTTATAAGCGACAAGATTACTGCATCCTACAATGAAAGAATGAAGGATGCCTCAATCAAAAATCTGCTTGATTCTGCTATAACGGCGGCCAATATCGAGGTATATGATATGGCATATACCCGTCCCGAGCTAAAGGGTATGGGCACTACGGTTGTTTGCGCCATCATCAGAAAGGATGTTGCATATATTGCTCACGCAGGCGACAGCAGAGCCTATATTGTTGACGATAAGGGTGTAGAGCAAATTACCGTTGACCACAGCTTAGTTCAAGACCTTGTAAACAAGGGTGAGATTACGGCTGAGCAGGCAGAGAAGCACCCTAATAAAAATATTATTACAAGAGCCTTAGGTGTTGATAAAAGAATAGAGATTGACTATTCTGAGGTTGATATCTGTAACAACGAAACCTTGCTCTTGTGCACTGACGGACTGACAAATTATGTTACGCCCGCTGATATTTTTGAACAGATAAAGGACGGTCAGTATTACGCATTTGCTGACAGACTTGTAAAAATGGCTAACAACAACGGCGGAGGCGACAATATTACCGTGGTCGCTATTGCCAATTAATATATATCGGAGTTAAACAATGGATAATTATGTAGGAAAAAGACTTGAAGGAAGATATGAGGTTCAGGAGATTATCGGCGTTGGCGGTATGTCTGTTGTGTATAAGGCATATGACAATGTTGATGACAGAACCGTTGCCATCAAAATCCTTAAGGATGAGTTTTTGAATAATGAGGAGTTTAAGAGAAGATTTAAGAACGAAAGCAAGGCTATCGCTCTGTTATCTCATAAAAATATCGTAAAGGTTTATGATGTAAATTTCGGCGAGAGCCTGCAATATATCGTTATGGAATACATTGACGGTATCACGCTTAAGGAATACATCAATAAAATCGGCGCAATCACCTGGAATGACGCTCTGTATTTTATGACGCAGATATTACGCGCTGTTCAGCATGCACACGATAAGGGTATTGTTCATAGGGATATTAAGCCTCAAAATATTATTTTGCTTTCAAACGGCGATATCAAGGTAACCGATTTCGGCATTGCAAGATTTTCAAGGTCGGAAACAAAAACGCTTACAGAGCAGGCAATAGGCTCTGTTCATTATATTGCACCCGAGCAGGCAAAGGGCGAGTTTACCGATGAAAAGGCTGATATTTATTCTCTTGGTGTTGTTCTTTACGAAATGCTGACGGGCGAAGTGCCGTTTGAAGCCGACAGCGCTGTTTCCGTTGCGCTTATGCAGGTGCAGGCGGATGCAAAAAGATTAACAGATATTAATCCTAATATTCCTCTTGGCTTGGAGCAAATATGTATCCACGCAATGCAGAAGAACCCTGTTGACAGATATCAGACAGCAACTGAAATGCTTATTGATATTGAGGAGATAATCAAAAATCCAAATACAACCTTTAACTATACAGTTAAGGAGGACTTAAATCCTACTCGTATTGTCGATAAAATCGACGGAGCTCCTGCAAGCGACGATGTTGAAGCCGAGGAGGAAGGAGATCCTGAGCATAAGAAAAAGGTTATTACGGCTATTGCGATAGGCTCAATTGTTCTTGTTGCGGCAATAGTTTTAATTGTTATGGCGTTTACAAACGGCTTTAATACCAAAACCGTTATTCTTGAGAACTTTGTTGACCAATCGTATGATGAAATCAAGGACGACTCGAATTACAGCTCAAAATATGAGTTTATTGCAGAATATGAAAAATCCGATGAGGATAAGGTAGGTCTTGTTTTAAGGCAGGAGCCTGAAGCCGGCTCAAAGGTTATTGAGGGCAGTCAGGTTACACTTTATGTAGGTGTTTCAAATAAGGATTTAGTTGTTCCTAATGTATATGAATACACGCCCGAGCAGGCAAAGCAGGAGCTTGCAAAATCGGGAATTAAGGTTGTAACCGTAAAATATATGAACAGTGAAAGCGTTGCCGAGGGCAAGGTTATGGCAACCGACCCAAAACAGGGCTCTGTTGTTTCTTCAACCGACGAGGTTATAATCATAGTTTCGGCAGGTCCTTCAACAACAGTAATTGAAACACTGAAGGTTCCGGATGTTACAGGATTAACACAGGAGGGTGCAAGAGCTTTTCTCGAAAAATACGGCTTTACAAATGTCCACTTTGTTACGCAGGCGAGCGAACTTAGAAAGGGTACGGTTATTGACCAAACACCAAGCTATGGTTCAAATGCAAAAGCAAACGCTCTTATAAAGGTAGTTATCAGCTCGGGAGTTACTACAACCACAACACAAAAGGCGCTAAAGGTTTCTATGACTATTAAGCTTCCTGTTATTGAAAACGAAACGGGCTACGCAACCGATAATTTGATTATTATGCTTGACGGCGAGGTATATTCTAAGAGAGAGGTTACCCTAAACGGTAAAAATGATGTTAAGAGCATAACCTGTGAGGGCAACAAAACTCACAAAATTGTAGTTTCCCTTGAAGCAAACGGAAGCACGGAAACAAAGATTGTTGACGGAAGTCAGGATGAGGAATTTGTTATTGATTTCGGCTTTGACGGCCCAACAAATTCCAACACTCCGTCAAATAACGATGACGACTGATAATTATTTCAACGGCGATTATTTCGCCGTTGTATCTTTATAAACGGAGAATTTATGCAAAAAGGTAAAATTATTAAAGCAATATCCGGATTTTATTATGTTGATACCGGAAATGAAGTTGTAACCTGCAGAGCACGGGGAAAATTCAGAAACAACAATTTAACTCCGCTTGTCGGAGATGATGTAGAATTTACCGTAGGCGACAATAACGAAGCATCTGTGGAAAAGGTTTTAGAGCGAAAAAATGAGCTTGTAAGACCTCCTCTTGCCAATCTTGACAACCTGTTTATTATTGCGTCTGTGGTTGACCCTAAGATAAATACGCTAATAATTGACAGATTAATTGCCATTGCCGAATATAAGGGCATAGAGCCTATATTGGTTATTACAAAGGTTGACCTTGACGATAATTATTATGAATATAAAAGCATATACGAAAATGCCGGCTTTAAGGTTATTGTTTGTGATAACACAACGGGTAGCGGCTCACAAGAGGTATTGGAGCTAATGAAAGGTAAAATTTCTGCATTTACGGGAAATACCGGTGTCGGAAAATCAACTTTGTTAAACAATATTTTTCCAAGCCTTAACCTGCAAACAGGTGAAACAAGCAAAAAATTAGGCAGAGGAAAACATACCACAAGACATTCCGAGTTGTTTATGGTTGAGGGTGGCTATATCGCAGACACGCCAGGCTTTTCCTCCTTGGATTTTGAAAAATGCGAAAGCATCAGCAAGGACGAGCTGCCATATTGCTTTAGAGAATTTGAAGAATATTTAGGCACCTGCAAATTCAGCACCTGCTCACATACAACCGACAAGGGCTGCGGAATTTTACAGGCGGTTGAGGACGGCAAAATTTCTAAAACAAGGCACGACAGCTATGTGTCAATGTACAATGATGTTAAAAATATTAAGGAGTGGGAGCTAAAATGAAAAAATGCATAATTGTTTCAGGTGCTCCTGATTATAATACAGATTTTCTTAAGGCTAACATAGACGGAGAATGTGATGTTATTGCCGCAGATTCGGGCTATGTTGTATGCAGAAAAATCGGAATTATCCCCGACTTAATAATAGGAGATTTTGACTCCTCTGCATATCCCGATATTGATACGCAGGTAATAAGGCTTGAGGTAGAAAAGGCGCATACCGACACATTTTCCTGTGTAATTGAGGCTGTTGACAGAGGCTATACGCATATTGATATTTATAATGCTCTCGGAAGCCGTTTTGACCATTCCTACGCTAATGTTTTAACGCTTTCATATTGCTTAAAAAAGGGCGTTGTTTGCCGAATTATAAATGAAAAAAACCGTCTTTCATTAATTGATAAAAAAGCTACGGTTAACAGAGATTACGATAATTTTTCGCTGTTTGCATTTATGGAAAATGCCTACGGTGTAAAAATTAAAGGCGCATATTATACGGCGGGCTTTTACGGAAGGGATACTCTCGATTTAAAGCAGGACGATTTAATTACGCAATGCAATTTTGTTAATGAGGATTTTGCGGAAATTTCTTTGGAAAAAGGAATTCTTTTATTGGTTGAGAGTAACGATTAATATTTTCTTGCATAGTATATAATAACACAAGATATTCGAGGTGTTTATTATGAAAAAGATGTGCAAGAGCGATTTTTTATGGATAGCTTTTGGCTTAGGTTGCGTTTTAGCTTGCTGCCTGCCTACCATTTGGACAACACGCATACTTGCTGTGGCAGTAATAATACTCGGAATATTGTGTTGCAGAAAGTAGGGGGATAGCTATGAAGGTTGTACTTATAAAGAGTCCTAAAATTTTTGCACCTTTGTTAAGGGCTGTGTTCAAGGTAAAAAAGGTAAGCTATGATGATTAAATACGAAGCAAGGGTCTGACGCATATGTGTCGGGCCTTTGTTTTTTATATCATAAAAAAATCTTGAACTTTTATATTAATTATATTATAATAAATGCATTATTGTATTTAGGAGGGGTATTATGGAGATTTTCGGCGATATGCAAAATATTATGGAAATGCCGGTTGTTCCGCTTCGCGGACTTGTCGTTTATCCGAAAATGGTATTGCATTTTGATGTTGGCCGTAAAAAAAGCATTTCAGCTTTAAATTCTGCTATGGAAAATGACCAAATGATTTTTCTGGTATCCCAAAAGGATGCAAGCGTTGATAATCCTTCAAGAGAAGATATTTACGACATAGGTGTAATCTGCGAGATAAAGCAAACTATTAAAATACCTAATTCAAACAATTTGCGTGTTATAGTTGAAGGTATTGACAGGGGATATCTCGTTTCTATGCTTAGCGAAAAGCCTCATTTCAGGGCAGAGATTGAAAGAATTATTGTGCCCGAAATTGAAAATTCGCAGGAGAATGAGGCGTATATCAGAGCCGTTAAAAAAGAATATGAGCTTTATGCTTCAATGTTTAAGAAGATTTCAAATGAGGTCGTTTCCAAAATTATTGAAACAAACGATATAAATTCTCTTTGTGACTTTATTTGTGAAAACAGCTTTTTCAGCTATGGTGAAAAGCAGGATATTTTAGAGATAATTAACCCGCAGGACAGAATTAAAAAGCTTCTTGTTCTGTTAAGAAAAGAAACAATTACGCTCGAAATTGAACAGGATATTCAGGAAAAGCTTCAAAAGGAAATTGACAAAAATCAAAAGGAATATTATCTTCGCGAAGAGATGAAGGTTATATCAGAGGAGCTTGGTGAGGGCGAAAATCCGCTTGAGGAGGCTGACGATTACAGACATAGGGTTGACAGCTTAAAATGTGATGACTCTATAAAAGCCAAGCTTTATAAGGAATGTGATAAGCTCGCAAAGATGCCCTTAAATTCTCATGAGGGCACAGTTGTAAGAAATTATCTTGACAAATGCTTGGAAATTCCTTTCGGCATCTACTCTAAAGACAGAATAAATCTTGAAAAATCAAGACAAATTCTTGACAGGGAGCATTACGGTCTTGATAAGGTAAAGACAAGAATTGTTGAATCTCTTGCCGTTTTAAAGCGTAATCCGGATTTCAGCGGACAAATTCTTTGCCTTTACGGTCCTCCGGGTGTCGGTAAGACAAGCATTGTCAAGTCACTTGCCGCGTCAATGAACAGAAAATATGTTCGCATTGCTTTAGGCGGCATTAACGATGAAGCAGAGATTAGAGGACACAGAAAGACCTATATCGGCGCAATGGCAGGAAGAATAATTGACGCATTGTGCAACAGCGGAGTTATGAATCCGATAATTCTGCTTGACGAGATTGACAAGGTTGACAGCAATATTAAAGGCGACCCTGCTTCTGCCTTGCTTGAGGCTCTGGACCCCGAGCAGAACAAAGCCTTCAACGACCACTATATTGATTTTCCTGTTGATTTAAGCAAGGTTTTGTTTATAACTACTGCAAATGATACATCAACAATTTCTGCTCCGCTTTACGACAGGATGGAAATTATCGAGCTTAATTCATATACGCAGGATGAAAAATTCAATATTGCCAAAAGGCACCTAATCAAAAAGGCAATGAAAAAGCATAATTTGACTGCGGGACAGTTCAAAATCAGCGACGATGCAATCAACAGGATGATTGAGTGCTACACCAAGGAAGCCGGCGTTCGTAATTTGGAAAAGCAGATTGCAACCCTTTGCAGAAAGGCAAGCGTTGAGCTTGAAAACGGCTCAAAGAGCTTTAGAGTTACTGAAGAAAATCTTTCAAAATATCTCGGCGTTGAAAAATATTCAAAGGATGTTGTTTCTTCAATAAATCAGATAGGCACGGTTAACGGTCTTGCCTGGACGCAGGTTGGAGGAACAATGCTGCCTATCGAAATATCTGCTCTTGACGGAACAGGTAAGATCGAATTAACAGGCAATCTTGGCGATGTTATGAAGGAAAGTGCCAAAACTGCTGTAAGCTATGTTAGAAGTAAAGCCAAGGAGTACGGAATAAGCACTGACTTTTATAAAACAAAGGATATACATATTCACGCACCGGAAGCCGCAGTTCCAAAGGACGGTCCGTCAGCGGGACTTGCCATTACAACAGCTCTTGTAAGCGAGCTTGCAGGAATTCCTATAAAGAGCAATGTTGCTATGACAGGCGAAATTTCTCTTAAGGGAAAGGCTATGGCTATCGGTGGATTAAAGGAAAAGTCTATGGCGGCATATAAGGCAGGCTGTGATACGGTTATTATTCCGAAGGATAACGAAAAGGATTTAAGCGAAATCAGCACAGAGGTTAAATCCGCTGTTACCTTTATAACTGTTTCGAGCTTCGATGAGGTTATGCATACAGCGCTTGAATATGTTCCAAAGGCTGAAATAAACATTAATAATATGCTTGCCGCTAAGGGCGAAAGCACTATGGCAAGCACGGCACAGTAGAGTTATGAATTATAATAAAGCAGAATTTGATAAGGCGTTTGGCGTTTCAAATCAGCTTCCGCCAAGCAGTATTCCCGAAATCGCTTTTGCCGGCAGGTCCAATGTAGGAAAAAGCTCGTTGCTCAATAAGCTTTTTAACAGAAAATCGCTTGCAAGAGTAAGCTCTGTTCCGGGCAAGACAATTACAATAAATTTCTATTCCGTTGACGGATACAAATTTGTTGACCTTCCGGGATATGGCTATGCAAAAATCTCCAAGCAGGAAAAGGACAGATTTGCCGAGCTGATGGAGGGCTACTTTCAATCGGGCAGAAACATAAAATTAGTTGTTCAGCTTGTTGATATGAGGCATAAGCCGTCAGCAGATGACTATGCTATGATTGATTTTATGAAGCAGATGAATATACCGTTTATTGTTGTGGCAACCAAGTCGGACAAGCTGAAGGTTAAGGAATTTAAACGCAGAAGCGAGGAGCTTATTGAGGAGCTAAATATGGTTGATGAAAGACTTATCATACCTTTTTCCTCTCAAAACGGACAAGGACTTGATACAGTTAAGAAGTATATAGAAGACGCTTTAAATAAAGGAGAATAAAATATGGCAAAAACACCTTTTTTAACGCTTGAAAAAGCAAAGGAAATAGTAAAGGATTATCCCACACCCTTTCATATTTATGATGAAAAGGGAATTAGGGAAAATATTTCTGCATTAAAGGAAGCATTTTCCTGGAACGAGGGATTTAAGGAATATTTTGCAGTTAAGGCAACACCTAATCCTTTTTTAATTAAAATATTACAGGAATACGGCTGTGGCTGTGACTGTTCCTCATTAACCGAGCTTATGATGGCTAAAACCATCGGCGCAGTAGGCGATGATATTATGTTTTCATCAAACGATACTCCTATTGAGGAGTTTGCTTATTGCAACGAGCTTGGCGGTATAATTAACTTAGACGATATCACACATATTCAGGCTGTCGAAAAGGCTTGCGGTAAGCTTCCTAAAAAAATGAGCTGCCGTTATAATCCGGGCGGAGTATTTGAGGTTTGCAACGGTATTATGGACAATCCGGGCGACGCAAAATACGGTATGACTAAGGAACAGATTTTCGAAGCCTTTAAAATTATGAAATCAAAGGGCGTTGAAGAATTCGGCATTCACGCTTTCTTGGCATCTAACACGGTTACTAACGAATACTATCCTATGCTTGCAAAGGTTTTGTTTGAGCTTGCTGTTGAGTTAAGGGACGAATGTGATGTTCACATAGGATTTATTAATTTGTCAGGCGGTGTTGGAATTCCGTATCTGCCCGACCAGGAGCCTAACGATATTCGTGTAATCGGCGCAGGCGTAAAGAAGGTTTTCGACGAGGTGCTTAAGCCTGCCGGAATGGGCGATATCAAAATATGCACAGAGCTTGGCAGATTTATGATGGGACCGTACGGCGGACTTGTTACTACTGCGATTAACGAAAAGCATACACATAAGGAATATGTCGGCGTTGACGCGTGCGCAGTAAATCTTATGCGTCCTGCTATTTATGACGCATATCACCATATCACAGTTTTGGGTAAGGAAAACGAGCCCTGTGATAATGAATACGATATTACCGGCTCACTCTGCGAAAACTGCGATAAGTTTGCAAAGAACAGAAAACTTCCGAAAATAGAAATGGGAGATATTTTGTTTATTCACGATACAGGTGCGCACGGCTTCTCAATGGGATACAATTATAACGGTAAATTAAAGAGCGCAGAAATTTTGCTCAAGGAGGACGGCTCGTATCAGCTTATAAGACGGGCTGAAACTCCAAAGGATTATTTTGCAACCTTTGACTGCTTCGATTTTTACAGCGGTTTAATTACAAAATAGTTTGTTTTCGGGACGATTTTTTAATCGTCCCTCTATTTTTTAAAATAAGTCTTTACTTTCATAATCTAAAGTGTTAAAATACAATTAGTATCTGCCACGATAAACCGTGGTTCGAATTATTACCGTTACCCTATGGAGATTATGCTATGAACAATAAGTTAGAAAACAAAAACATTGATTTTTTATTTAAAGCAATTTTAGCGCTTGAATCAAGAGAAGAGTGCTATGCTTTTTTTGAAGATTTATGCACTGTGCAGGAGCTTAAAACAATAAGCCAAAGATTAGTTGTTGCAAAGATGCTCAGCGAAAAATGCGTTTATACGGACATTGTAAACGAAACAGGCGCATCTACTGCAACCATAAGCCGTGTTAACCGTTCTTTACAATACGGCAGTGACGGCTATGATAAAATTTTTGAGCGCATACAGGAAGAAGAAAATGAGTAACTATCAGGTTTTCGCTTCCTTTTACGACAGGCTAACCGATAATGTAGATTATAAAGTCAGAAGTAGTTATATTTCTGACTTTTTTGTAACCAATAATATAAATGACGGTGTTATTTTGGATTTAGCCTGCGGCACCTGTTCTATCAGCGTTCCGTTTGCGAAAAAGGGCTTTAGACTCATTGGTATTGATGCAAGCGAAGAAATGCTTTCACAAGCCTCAAATAAGCTTTTAAGAGTGTCCGACAGCTTTTCCTTGATAAAGACTGAAATGCAGGATTTCAAGCTTGCTGAGCTTGTTGACGGCTGTATTTGCTCGCTTGACAGCATAAACCACCTTACGCATATTGAAGATGTCAAAAAGACCTTTGAAAATGTGCTTTCTTCATTAAAAGAGGGTGGAATTTTTGTATTTGATGTCAATACTGTATATAAGCATAACGAAATTTTAGCGGATAACACTTTTGTTTTTGATGAAGACGATTTTTTCTTATCCTGGGATAACGAGCTTCTCGATGATGATACCGTTAGAATAATGTTGGACTTTTTTGTATTTAACGGAGAGAGCTATGACAGATTTAGTGAAGAATTCTGTGAAAAGGCTTATCCTATCGAAGTCCTTAAGAAAATGCTCTTTGATGTAGGCTTTAGTGATGTTATGATATATGATGATTTAAGTCTTGATAAGCCAAAAAGGAACAGCGAAAGAGTATATTTTGTATGTAAAAGGTGATATTTATATGGGAAAGATAGTAAGATATATTACTGAGGACGGTTCTGCGTTTGTAATTGCAATGGACTCAACCGATATAGTTGCCGAAATGGAAAGAATACATGTGACGTCTGCCGCCGTAACGGCTGCACTTGGTCGTATTATTACTGCTGCATCTATGATGGGTGACATGCTAAAGGGCAATGACGACAGTGTAACCATAAGAATGAACGGCGGAGGTCCGTGCGGCGATTTGATAGCCGTTTCGGATTATATGGGCAATTCGAGAGCCTATGTCCAAAATCCGATAGTTGAAATTCCGTTAAAGCCAAACGGAAAGCTTGATGTAAGCGGTGCTGTCGGTACAAACGGCCAGCTTTATGTAATTAAAGATATAGGTATGAAGGAGCCTTATATCGGTCAAACACCGATAGTCAGCGGCGAAATTGCCGAGGATATTACCAATTACTTTGCTACCTCCGAGCAAACACCGTCTGTATGCGCATTAGGTGTGCTTGTTAATCCGGATTTAACCGTAAAAAAGGCAGGTGGCTTTATTATTCAGCTTCTTCCCGGTTGTCCTGAGGAAACCATATCAAAGATAGAAGCGTCCATTGCCGACATACCTGCCGTTACATCTATGCTTGATAACGGTTTTTCACCTGATGATTTGGCTAAAAGGGCATTAAAGGACATAAAAATTGAGAAGCTCGACGAAAGCGAATGCTCGTATAAATGTAACTGTTCACGAGAGAGAGTCGAAAATGCGTTAATCAGTACGGGTATCGAATCGTTAACTGAAATGGCTGAAAGCGGAAAGGATACTGAGGTTGAATGTCATTTCTGCGATAAGAAATATATTTTTACTCCGAAGGACATAAAAAATATTATTGCAATAGCTACGGAAAAATAAATTATTTTTAAAAAAGTGTTGACATTTGCGTGTCATTATGTTAAACTTTAACACGTTGCAAGTGCAATACGGAAGCATAGCTCAGCTGGGAGAGCATCTGCCTTACAAGCAGAGGGTCACAGGTTCGAGCCCTGTTGTTTCCACCATCTCCAAGGTAGCGTTGGGTTGCCTTGGAGCATAAATGGCCCGGTAGTTCAGTTGGTTAGAACGCCAGCCTGTCACGCTGGAGGTCGACGGTTCGAGCCCGTTCCGGGTCGCCATTTATGCTTCTGTAGCTCAGTTGGTAGAGCAGTGGACTGAAAATCCACGTGTCGATGGTTCGATTCCGTCCGGAAGCACCAATTATGCGGATTTAGCTCATCCGGTAGAGCGTCACCTTGCCAAGGTGAAGGTAGCGAGTTCGAGTCTCGTAATCCGCTCCATCCAATAGAAAGCATCCTATGATGTTTTCTATTGTCTTATATGGCGCCATAGCCAAGTGGTAAGGCAAAGGTCTGCAACACCTCTATGCCCCAGTTCAAATCTGGGTGGCGCCTCCAACAATCCCGTTCGCATTTTGCGGGCGGGATTCTTTTGTTACGGATTTAATTCCTGTTTTTAAAATGCTTTTTTGAACAATCGTCGGATAATTTACAAAATGTTCACAAATTTATTAGATAAAATTTAAATTTATTATTGAATTTTATTTTAATTAATGATATACTACATACATACTTATGTGGAGGAATACTGCTTTGAGTAAGGAAACAAAAATGGTTAAAAAAGAGCAAAAAGCAGCAAAGAAGGCAGCTAAGCTTGAAAAAAGACAGGCTGCGCAGTATGCTGCGCTCGTTAAGAAAATCGATAAGAAGAATGTAAAAATCGAAAAGAAGGCAAACAAAAAGAATAAGCCCTTTGTTCCGATTCCTGTTCCTACAATGGAGGAAGCGTTTGCCGCTGCTCCGTCTAAGGGCAAGACCGCTTTAAAGGTTATCAAGATGATTATCTTGATTTTGTTAATTGTTTTCCTTGTTTATTTTGCATATATGTATTTTATGTATGTTGCACCTACTGTTAAGATGGAAGAAGATACAACAGAGCCTGCAGGAGTTGCTCAGGAATACGACAGATACGAAAACAAGCATGAGATTACAACTACTCCTACATACAGCGTATCTGAGGCAAAGGATTTCTTAAAGCAGGTTCTTCATGATAACTGGAGAGTTCTTAATTATAAGAGTGACCCGTCAGGTAATTCAATAAATTCTACCGGTCAAAAGGTAACTGTTAATAATCAGGATTGCTATGTATTTTCTGTTGGCGGCAGAACCTATGCCGTGTCGGTAAGATTATCTTCTGTATATGAAAAGAACGGAAACGAATACACACCGTTAACCTTCCATAACACAGATAAGTTGAATTTCTAACAAATTAAGCACCTATCTTTGATAGGTGCTTTTTTATATGTATAATAAAAAGGAGTCTATGACTCCTTTTTAGTTCTTTAATGAATGTAACGGCGCAGGGATTTTGCCGCCTCGATTAATAAACTGTGCAGGTGAAGAGGTTTTAACAGGCATTACAGGACCGGAGCCGAGCAATCCGCCGAATTCGAGCTCATCGCCGACATTCTTGCCGATTGCCGGAATAACTCTAACCGCCGTTGTCTTGTTATTAACCATACCTATTGCCGCTTCATCAGCGATGATACCGCTTATTACTTCTGCTGAAGTGTCTCCCGGAATAACTATCATATCAAGACCGACAGAGCATACTGCTGTCATAGCCTCAAGCTTTTCAATAGTTAATGCTCCGCATCTTGCCGCATCAATCATTCCTGCATCCTCTGAAACGGGAATAAATGCACCGCTAAGTCCGCCTACGCTTGAGCTTGCCATAACACCGCCCTTTTTAACTGCGTCGTTAAGCATTGCAAGACAGGCAGTTGTTCCTGCTCCTCCGCATTTTTCAAGTCCTATTTCTTCAAGAATATGAGCAACGGAATCACCGACAGCAGGTGTTGGAGCAAGTGAGAGGTCAACTATACCGAACGGAACGCCCAATCTTTCGCTCGCAACGGAGCCAACAAGCTGTCCCATACGGGTTATCTTGAAAGCCGTTTTCTTTATCAGCTCGGCAATTTCATTGATAGAATAATCAGGATATTTGGATACTGCGGCTCTTACAACGCCCGGACCCGAAACACCAACATTGATTACACAATCAGGCTCGCTCACACCGTGAAATGCGCCTGCCATAAACGGATTATCCTCAGGCGCGTTACAAAATACTACAAGCTTGCCTGCACCAATGCAGTCCTTGTCCTTTGTAAGCTCTGCTGCTTCCTTAATCTTTTGTCCCATAATTTTTACAGCGTCAAGATTAATTCCTGCTTTAGTTGAGCCGATATTTACGGATGAGCAAAGGTGAGTGGTTTGAGCAAGCGCTTCGGGTATAGAATTGATTAACTCCAAATCGCCCGATGCAAAGCCCTTTTGCACTAATGCAGAATATCCGCCTATAAAGTTTACACCTATTGCTTGAGCCGCTTTTTCGAGCGTTAAGGCGTATTTTACGGGATCGCCTCCGCTAATGCCGGCCAATATGGATATAGGAGTAACGCTTACACGCTTGTTTATGATAGGAATACCATATTCCTTTTCGATATCCTCACCTGTTTTGACAAGCTTTTCTGCCTTTTTGCAGATTTTATCATAAATCTTTTGACAGGATTTATCAATATCACTGTCTCCGCAATCAAGAAGCGATATTCCCATAGTTGTTGTTCTGATATCAAGACATTCATCCTGTATCATTCTTATTGTTTCAAGAATATCATAAGTATTTATCAATTGTCTATCCTCCTATATTCTGTGCATGGAATTAAAAATATCCTCGTGCATAGCATGGATAGATAATCCGTTATCATCACCGTATTTGCTTAATTTGTCGGAAAATTCCGAAAACTCAACTGATGAAGCAGATGTATCTGCCATCATCATCATACAAAACATATCCTGTAATACCGACTGTGAAACCTCTGTAATATTAACATTACATTCCTTACAAATGTTTGATACTGCTGCAAGAATACCTACCGTATCCTTGCCGACAACCGTAATTACGCATCTCATAGTATATACCTCCTAAATTATTAATTGATATTATAACAAATATAATATTATAATTCAATATAAAACTTTGCTGTATATACCGTTTTTAAAATGACCTAATGTATTATTGTCGTATATTTTATTGTTTTCACATTCGTAATTATAAAAAATAGCAACACTTGCATCGTTTGTGAGAATTGAATTTGAGGAAATTACGGAATTTTTTGTGTTGTATAATAATATTCCGTTTCGTTCGGTAAGAATTGTGTTGTTGTATATTTTTATATTGTTTACAGAGTAATTTCCTGTATTCAGCGTTGCTTTTGTTTTTAATTTTTTATCTTCGGTTATAATATTACCGAACACCTTAATTGCGTTATTTTTGCAGGAAATATAGTTGTTTGAAATAACGGAATTTGCGTTTGTATTTATTTCTCCCTTATTATCGGTTTGACAAACCTTATTTAACTGACCGTCTGTTTTCATCATTGAAAAATATATTCCGTCGTCAGCATTCATAATTGTGTTACCGGTGATTTTTGTGTTGATAAACGATGTGCAGGTAACAGCCGTGCTCTTAATGTCTGTAAATAAATTATTTTCAATCTTTATATTTTTTTGATAGTATCCGTCAAACATAGAGTAGGTGCCTACACCGCCTGCTACATTAGTAAATCTGCAATTTTTAACGGTTATTCCGTCATTCATAGTGTTATCGTATGCAGGCATATTTCTAAAATGAACATTTTCCTCTAAAATATCAATTTGCAGTGCCTGAGTATTGTCTGAAATAAGATTACTGAAGGAGCAGTTATAAAAAAATACATTTTTAGAGCCTGCAACCTCAGCAAAATGCCCGCCCTTGCTTTCGCTGAAATTTACATTTTGAAAGCTTATATTTTTTGAATGTGCAATTCTTATAAATGTTGTCTTATTTATTGCAGGAGATGCATATCTGAAATCTCCTCCTATTATTGAAAAATTATGCAGTCCGTTATATCCGTAAAAGCCGGATGGAGATACAAACATATTATCGCTTTTTGATGTGTTTGTGATGGTGACATCATCCGATAAATTAAGCGTTGTATTTGAGGGAAGCGTTAATGAACTGCTTATTTCGTATTCTCCGTAAGGAACGGCAATTTCGTATATATCATTTTTGTCGGCATTACTTTCGCATAATTCAAATGCATATTTCAGCTGCTCCGTTATGTCCTTTGTTGAACATATAATTCTTTCCTTTTCATCATTACTGCCGTTATAAACCGAAATATATATTGAAGCAGAGGATAAAAGCGTAGAAAACGAAAAATATATAGTAAATATTAGTAAGGCTATTAATGTAATAGGTATAATTTTTTTCTTCATTTTTTCACCCCTTTTATATGATTTGTACTAAATTAATAAAAATTTATTAATCCTTATAATTTGCTATTTTAAATTTTACCGTTTTATGATAAAATATAATTACCGTTACCATAGTTTTGGAGTATTTATTATGTATAAAAATATCTATGATACGCATACACATTCCGATAATTCCTTTGACGGACATTTTACCTGTATTCAAATGTGTAGGGCGGCAATTGAAAAAGGCGCAGTCGGTATTGCAATTACGGACCATTGCGATATTGACGGCGTAGGAGAAGATTGCTGGAGCTTTGAGGATAAGCAATTTTCCGATTGTCAAAAAGCAATTGAGAAATACGGAAATGACATTAAAATATATCCAGGCGTTGAGCTCGGGCAGGGAATTTATAAAAAAGACCTTGCCGAAAGATTTTTAAACAGCTATGATTTTGATTTTGTTTTAGGCTCTGTGCATAATCTTGAAAATATGGAAGATTTTTACTATTTAAATTTTAAAAATTTTGATATTTACGAGCTGCTTGAAAGATATTTTAATGACATATTAAGACTTGCCCGTTGGAACAAAACCGACTCGATTGCGCATTTAACATATCCTCTCAGATATATCGCAGAGCGCGAAAAAATCAATGTTGACCTGTATCAATTTGATGATGTAATAACCGAAATTTTCAAAACGGTTATCAATAATGAAAAAGCGATTGAGCTAAATGTTTCAGGCCTTACAATGCCGCTTGCCGATACAATGCCGAATAAAGCATTAATTAAAAGGTTTCACGATATGGGAGGAAAATATGTAACTCTCGGGTCCGATTCGCATTATTGCGACAGAGTTTGCAATAATATAGAAGTCGGAATGAGCATATTAAAAGAATGCGGCTTTACTCATTTTACTGTTTTTGAAAAAAGAAAACCTAAATTAATTCCGATAGAATAAGTTGGCGGTAGCCGAAATAATATGCCTAATATGCAAAATGATGGCATCTTTGCACATTTTTTGTTTTGACATAATTCAAAAATAATTTAACAAAGTATTGGCGGAAAAGATTGTGTCAAAACCATATTGTTTTGACTACCGCCAACTTAAGGAGCAAATATGGATAAGCTTTTATATTTACTTGAAAAAAATCCACGACTTACTAACGCTGAAATTGCCGTTATGCTCGATTGCACTGAGCAGGAGGTTAAGGAGCAGATAAGACTCTTTGAGGAAAGCGGTGTAATTAAGGGATACAGAGCAATTATTGACAAGGATAAGGCTAATAACCAACGGGTTACTGCGCTTATCGAAATCAAGGTACAGCCTAAATTCGGTCACGGCTTTGATGATGTGGCAAGGAGAATAGCAAATCTTGAAGAGGTTGAAAGCATCTATCTTATAAGCGGTGGATACGACCTGTGTTGTATTGTTGAGGATAAGTCTTTTTCCGAGGTTGCTATGTTTGTTGTTAAAAGATTATCTCCGCTTGAGGATGTTGTTTCCACTTCAACAAATTTTATTTTGAAAACATATAAACAGCAAGGCGTAAATTTTGCAGAAAATGTAAAGGATGACAGGGGGACAATCTCGCTGTGATTAATTACGACAGATTTTTAAACAAAAGCCTTGTTGACGTTAAGCCATCGGGAATAAGAAAGTTTTTTGCTATCGCAGAGGAAATGGATAATGTAATTTCACTGGGCGTCGGCGAGCCTGATTTTCTGACCCCTTGGCATATAAGACAGCAGGGAATAGATTATCTTGAGCAGGGACGCACAAGATATACTGCAAATGCCGGATTGATTGAATTAAGACGGGAAATAGCAAATTTTTACCACAATAAATACGGCATAACATATAATGCAGAAAATGAAATACTTGTTACCGTCGGTGGCTCCGAGGGCATTGATATGGCCATCAGAGCAATAATCTCACCCGGTGACGAGGTTCTCGTTGTTGAGCCCTCCTTTGTATGCTACAAGCCTATTGCCGAGGTTGCAGGCGGAATTGCCGTTCCTCTTGTAACTAAAAACGAAAATAAGTTTAAGTTAACTCCCGAAGAATTAGAGAATGCAATAACTGATAAAACAAAGCTGCTTGTTTTGCCGTATCCTAACAACCCAACGGGAGCAATATTAAATCGTGATGAGCTTAAGGCATTAGCCAAAGTAATAATTAAGCACGATTTGTTTGTTATATCGGACGAAATATACAGCGAACTAACATATACACCACAGGGACATACCTCCATTGCATCCATATCGGGTATGCAGGAGAGAACAGTTGTTATAAACGGCTTTTCAAAAACATATTCAATGACGGGATGGAGATTAGGCTACGCCCTCGGCCCCGAGCCGATTATTTCACAAATGACCAAGCTTCATCAATTTGCAATTATGTCGGCGCCTACAAACTCTCAGTATGCCGCTATCGACGCCTTGAAAAACGGTGACAGCGACATAGCAAAAATGCGCACCGACTATGATATGCGCAGAAGATTTACGGTTAGCGAGCTTAGAAGGATAGGCTTGGAATGCTTTGAACCAAAGGGAGCATTTTATGTATTTCCAAGCATTCAGTCAACAGGGCTTTCAAGCGAAGAATTTGCAGAAAGGCTTATACAATCAAAAAGAGTAGCCGTCGTGCCGGGGAATGCCTTCGGCTATTGCGGTGAGGGATATGTTCGAATTTCCTATTGCTATTCGATAGATAACATAAAGGAAGCCATTAACAGAATTGAGGAATTTATTAAGGAACTGAAAAATGAAGGTTAAAGTAAAGGCATACGCAAAAATTAATTTGTTGCTTGATATTGTATCAAGGAGAACGGACGGATATCACGATTTGTTTATGATTATGCAGTCCGTCGGAATTTACGATACCGTAACCGTAACAAAAACAAAGGGACGAAAAATAAACATAACCTGCAATATTGACGATATACCGTTAAATGAAAGCAATATTGCATATAAGGCTGCTGCTGCGTTTTTTAAATATAATAATATCAAGCCTTTTGGGTTAAATATTGATATTGAAAAGCGTATTCCGCACGCCGCAGGACTTGCCGGAGGCAGTGCAAACGGTGCGGGCGTAATTGTGGCATTAAATGAGATATGCAAAACCGATTTGTCGGATGAAGAGCTTTGCAAAATAGGTGTGCAAATAGGCGCAGATGTTCCGTTTTGCATTACCGGCGGAACCCTGCTTTCGCAGGGCATTGGTGATGTGTTAAACAAGGTTAAGCCCCTCAGAAAATGCTATATTTTGCTTGCAAAGCCCGATTATTCGGTTAATACAGCCAATGCGTACCGACAGTTTGATACTTGCTCAAAGCTTCATACGCCCGATAAATTCGGTATGCTTTGCGCTATGCAGTCAAGAGATTTGAATGAAATATGCTCAAAAATGGAAAATGTGTTTGAGCAATTTATTGAGGTTCCAAACAGAGTTGATATAAAGCAAATTATGCGTTCAAACGGCGCAATAGGCACTTGTATGAGCGGTTCGGGTCCTACTGTTTTCGGAATTTTTGAGAGCAAAGAAAATGCCGATAAGGCAGGGAACGCCTTAAAGGCTTATGCAAAGGACATAGTTGTTTGCACTCCTGTAAGCAAAGGCTGTAAAATAGTAGAAATAAGTGAATAAGAAATGAAAAATCTGCCAATCCTTTGTAGGAAAGGCAGGTTTTTATTTTGAAGAAAAGACTATTTTTATTTGCTCCCGTTTTTCTTTCGATAGTGATTTTGATATGCACTCTAACACCGTCCGTTGCAATGAGTGAAAGCATAAGCGAAAAGGTTTTTAGGCTTCATATAATAGCAAACAGTGATGATGAAGCAGATCAAAAGCTCAAGCTTAAGGTTAGGGACAGTGTTTTGGACTGCTCACAAAGCATATTTAAAAGCTGTAAAACAGTTGATGAAGCAAAAAATGCATCTAAAAGCAACATTCCGTTATTTACAGAAATTGCACGAGATACAATTAAACAAAACGGATACACCTATGATGTAAAAGTTGAGGTAGCAAAAGCGTTCTTCGATACAAGAGTATATGACGGCTTCACCTTGCCGGCAGGCGAATATGATTCCTTAAGAATAATAATAGGCGAGGGAAGAGGACATAACTGGTGGTGCGTTATGTATCCGTCCGTGTGCTTAAGTGGCTGTGTAGATGATTTTGACGCTGTTCTGACAAAGGACGAAAAAAATATGATTACGAAAAACAAATATATTATAAAATTTAAGACGGTAGAGATATACGAAAGGATAAAAAATCAAATTAACTCTTGACATTAGCGCTAAAATAATATAATATATTTGTGTTGCGCTGGTGTGGCGAAATCGGCAGACGCAAGGGACTTAAAATCCCTCGGTAGCAATACCGTACCGGTTCAAGTCCGGTCACCAGCACCAAAACTGCGCAGAGTTTACGCTCTGCGCAGTTTTTATCTCGGATTATGTTTTCTTTAGTTAATAAGAAAAAACAGTTGAAATTACTTCTTCTTTATGTTACAATACCATAAGTAAAAGCCGGCGTGATGGAATTGGCAGACGTGCTGGACTCAAAATCCAGTCCTGGCAACAGGGTGCGGGTTCGACCCCCGCCGCCGGCACCAAAAAAGCAACCTTTAATTAGGTTGCTTTTATATTTTTAGTATTTATCATTTACAACATTTTGAGGATTGCCTTCTATAAATGCCTTTAGGTTCGCTTCCAATATGCCTAAAAGGCGTTCTCTTGTTTCAAATGCAGCCCAGGCAATATGTGGCGTAATAAAGCAATTTTTGGCTGTCAGCAGGGGATTATCCGATTTTGGCGGTTCCTCACGCAAAACATCAAGTCCTGCACCTGCAATTTTGCCATTGTTCAGCGCTTCTGCCAAATCCTCGTCGTTTACAACAGGACCTCTTGAGGTGTTAATTAATATTGCAGAGCTTTTCATTTTAGAAATTGCTTGCTTATTAATCAAATTTTCTGTTTTAGCATTTAACGGACAGTGGCAGGTAATAATATCGGATGATTTCAGCAGGGTATCTAAATCTGCAAATTGGATATCCTTAAATTCATCAGGCTTTGGATGAGGTGTGAACACAAGAACATTCATACCGAATGCTTTTGCAATATTGCTGACTCTTTGACCTATTGAGCCAAAGCCGATAATACCGATTGTCTTGCCGTCAAGCTCTGTAAGAGGAGCCTTCCAAAAGCAAAAGTCGGGGCATTGAGACCATTCTCCGTTATGCACGGCATCCGAATGGAGAGAAACCTTGTTTGTAATTTGCAAAATTAATGCAAAAACAAGCTGTGCAACAGCGCTAGTGGAATATGCAGGAATGTTTGAAATAACTATTCCTCGCTCCGTTGCCGCTTTTCCGTCAACAACATTAAAGCCGGTTGACTGTAAGCCGATATACTTTAGGTTCGGCATTTCATCAAGCATTTCTTTGGTAATAACCGTCTTGTTAATAATTAATATATCTGCATCCTTTGACCTTGGTATTACTTGTTCGGGACTTGTTCTGTCATATACGGTGAGCTCTCCGTATTGCTTAAAGCTTTCCCAGGATAAATCACCGGGATTTGTTGTGTATCCGTCAAGATTAACTATTTTCATATAACCACCTCTTATGTACAAATTATATCCCACAATTCTAATAAAATCAACTTATTTATTGAAAGAGATACAAATATATTGTATAATCATATCATAATAATTAATGGTGATATATATGAAAAAAGCATTATTAATTATTATTTCGGGAATTTTAGTGTTTTCTTTTTGCTTTGATGTCAGCAATAGAATAGATGAAAAAATTGAAAGCGTGTATTACAGCAAAAATCTTCCTGTAACCGTCGTAATAGATGCAGGACACGGAGGGCTCGACAGCGGAACCGTCGGAATTAACGGAGAGCTCGAAAAAACCGTTAATCTTTCAATTGCATTGATTTTGTATGATTACTTAATGGTTAGCGGTATAAACGCAAGGCTTATTCGCGACGGCGACTATGAATTTTATGAAAAGGGAAGCAAAAGAGATAAATCCGATTTATACAACAGATTGGATTTTGTAAATTCGATAGAAAACAGTATCTTAGTTTCCATACATCAAAATCATTTCGAAAATGAAAAAGAGTGGGGAACACAAATTTGGTATTCTGCCAATGATGATAAAAGTAAGGAATTGGCTGATTGCATATTAGGGGTTATAAATAAAAATCTTCAACCCGATAATAAAAGATTAAATAAGCCGTCGGATGACAGCTATTACATATTATACAAGGCAAGCGTTCCGTCAATTATGATAGAATGCGGCTTTATGAGCAACAGGAAAGAAAATGAAAAGCTCCAGAGTGAGGATTATCAGGAGGATATTGCTTTCTGTATTCTTTCGGGGCTGAGCGGAGAGATATAATGGCAGGAAAAATAAAATCAGTTTACGTATGCGCTGAATGCGGATACGAAAGCGTAAAATGGTATGGAAAATGTCCGGGCTGCGGCGAGTGGAATACTATGGAGGAGCAAATACCCGTAGCCGCAAATTCCAAAGGACTGTCGGGCAGGACGAAGATTAACATTCAGCCGTCAATGAAGCTTAGTGAAATTAACAGCGATATCGAAAAAAGAATGAAAAGCGGAATTGACGAATTTGACAGAGTTCTCGGCGGTGGAATAGTTGAAGGAAGCCTTGTTCTATTAAGCGGCGACCCCGGAATCGGTAAATCGACTATTTTACTTCAAATTTGCCAATATTTAGGAAAAAATCATAAGGTCTTATATATCAGCGGTGAAGAATCTGCCCGTCAAATTAAGCTGAGAGCAAACAGATTAGGCGTTGATACAGATAATTTGTATGTTCTTGCACAAACAGATGTATCCATCATTGTTGAAGCAATTAAATGTGATAAACCGAATGTTGTTATTATCGACTCCATTCAAACGATGATGATTGAGGACATTTCTTCTTCTGCAGGCAGTATAACTCAGGTAAGAGAGAGCACTAATGTATTTATGCATCTAGCTAAATCCTTGGGCATACCCATATTCATTGTAGGCCATGTAAATAAGGACGGCGCTATTGCAGGTCCAAAGGTGTTAGAGCATATTGTTGATACGGTTTTGTACTTTGAGGGCGAAAGAAATTATTCGTACAGAATTTTAAGAAGCGCAAAAAACAGATTTGGCTCAACCAACGAAATCGGTGTGTTCGAAATGACGCAAAGGGGAATGGTCGAGGTTGAAAACCCGTCCTTGATGATGCTTTCGGGCAGACCGAAAAACACAAGCGGAACCTGCGTTGCCTGTACAATGGAGGGCTCAAGACCGATTTTGGCAGAGGTTCAGGCTTTGGTAACCGCTACCGGCTTTGGAACTCCGAGAAGAATGTGCACGGGCTTTGATTATAACAGAATGGCTATGATTATAGCAGTTTTAGAAAAAAGAAGCGGTTATCTGTTTAACGGTATGGACGCATATCTTAATATCATCGGTGGATTAAGACTATACGAGCCGGCCGCAGATTTGAGTGTAGCTATGGCTTTGGTGTCGTCGCTGAAGGATGTTGCGTTAAATGAACACACGCTTGCTTTTGGCGAAATAGGCTTGGCAGGTGAGATAAGAGCAGTCAACAACTGTGAGCAAAGAATCAGCGAAGCACAAAGATTAGGCTTTTCAAAATGCATAATCCCGTTTCATAATTATAAATCACTTTCAAAGGAGATAAAGGTTAGTATGGACATCGTTCCCGTAAGAACTGTTCGCGCAGCCTTTGATGCAATAACAGAATAATATCCAAAAGGTAATAACGGTATTGAGCATTACTCAGTACCGTTATTTTTTTGTTATTTCTTCAGGTAGGTGATATTATATTTATATTTCAATTTTGTTCCAATTGCGCAAAATTAATATTTTGCGCAACATAGGGGAATAATTTTAGAATTTTTAATAAAATAGCTCAAATACAGTAATATAGCGGTTTTCGGGCTTTAATTGCTCTTGTTTACAGACAATAGAAATTATTTTATCATACAATGTATCGTTTCAAATATTTCTATTGCCTGCAAATGAGCTTGAAGTTTTCATTTTTGTTTAGCGTTGTTATTTCAAAAGATTTTTTCATAATACCGTTCTGTACACTGTGGAATGAAGATTCTGTTATCTGCTGTTTAGATAAGTTTTAAGCTTACTTTAATTATGATAACGTGTATTTTTAGATATTACCTGTTTAGTAATTATGCTTTGCTTTATTTTGTATTTTTGTAATTATCTATTGATTATTTTATTCCCCTTTGATATTATATAATTGCGTTATCACAAAAAGTTTTGCGCAATTATATATGGAGATGTTATTATGAAGCGTGAGGATATATATGAACTGCCACAGCTTGTACAGGATTATTTGGTTTATGTTGAGGCTATTAAAGGACACAGCGAGCTTTCTGTTTTAGAGTATGCAAGCGATTTGAGAACATTTTTCAGATATATGGCTAAGCACAAGCACCTATGCCCTGCTGATGTTGAGGATGATGAAATTGATTTGAGAGGCATTGATATTAATTTCATCAAATCTATTACACTGAATGACGCTTATACATTCCTTATATACTGTAAAAACATACGCAAAAATAACGAAACCACGAGAGCTCGTAGGGTTGTGTCCATAAGAAGATTTTTTTCATATCTTTCCGATAATTTGGGATTATTGGAAACCAACCCTATGAAGAATTTAGACGCTCCGAAAACAAAAAAAGCTCTTCCGAAGTATTTAACATTGGAAGAAGCTGAAAGGCTTTTATCTGTTATTGACGGTAAAAACAAGGAACGCGATTATGCCATTATAACCTTGTTTTTAAATTGCGGTATGCGTTTGGCAGAGCTTGTTTCTATTGATTATAACGATATAAGATCCGACGGAACGCTTGTTATTACCGGCAAAGGAAACAAGGAACGCATTGTTTATCTTAATCAAGCCTGCATAGACGCAATAACAGCATATATGAAGGTACGCCCTAATGATAAGGTTAAGGACAGAGCGTTGTTTTTGAGCTCAAGATATCAAAGAATCAGTCACAGAATGGTTGAAACGCTTGTAAATAAATATTTGGAAAAAGCAGGCCTTGGCGGTCGAGGACTTTCCGTTCATAAGCTTAGACATACTGCGGCTACACTTATGTATCAACACGGAAATGTGGATGTTTTAGTGCTCAAGGAAATATTGGGACACGAAAATTTAGGAACAACGGAAATATATACCCACATTCAAAGCGATGCAACAAAAAGGGCTATTGATTCTAATCCGCTTTCCGGAAGCAAGCCTAATTTTTAAATTGATATAATTGAATTAAATAGATAAATCAGCAGTGAATTTATTGAGGTTATAACCAAAACTATTAAGGCATTTATTAAAAAGCTTTTTAGATAGGAGGTTAAAACAAGCTCACTGCTGTTTATTTTGTTTGTTGCGGCATCAAAAATTGTTTTGCTGAACAGCTTTGCCTGCTCGATGGTAAAAAACAATACGGTTATGAATGCAGCTGCTTGCGGAACTATCATTAATAACGAATAGCCGATGCCCTTAGAATTATACAAATTGTAATAGTAACAAATCTTTAATGCGATTTCAAATCCGCATAACAGCGGAATAATATTTATTATCGGAAACCCTATTATGCACAAGCCTATTAGAATTGTTACAACATATATAATAAGATATATAGCAAGCTTTTCTAAGAAAACGCTTAAAAATTTATCCGCATTTTCAAGTAAAAATGCCTTAAATATTTCATCGTATTTTGCAAGCCCCAGGGTTTTGAAAAGCAAAGAGCCTGCAAGGAGTCCTGCGATATAAAATAATGTCGAATATATAAAGGAGGCGTTTTCTTCTGCAATTTCAGCTATGCTAATGCTTCCCTGCTTAATTAAGCTGTTATTTTTATCCATTATTTCACCTTATATGCTTTGTTTCTTGTTTTTATCAACGCCGTAATAAAACAGACAGAAGCTCCCATAACTGTTTTTATCAGCAAAATCAAAAATGAATTTGAATAAAATACCGTATTGAATAATGACATAAGCAGTAACGGCGATATTGATATTAAGGCTAATACAAAGATATTATTTTTAAATCCCATAACGCTTACAAAGGAAATAATAAAGCAGGATAAAGCAAAAATAATTACGGACAGTATAGAATAATAAGTGCTTGGTAAATCGAGCTTTAAGATTATTTCGCTGAAAATTATACTCAGCGAAAGCACACTTCCAACACAGGATAATATGATTCTAATGATATAAGAAGCAATAAATTTATCAGTTTTTACAATTTTTTTCATAAAAATTCCCCCGTATTCCATTAAAGAATATTCGGGGGAATTAATTTATATTACATTATTTTTCAATTTTATCCTCTGCATCCTTAACTGCGTCGGACTTTTTGGAAGCCTTCTTATTTTTAGCGGCCTCTCTTGCCTTTTCAACTTCCTTCTTGTGCTGTTCTGTCTTTGTGACATTTGTATTTACAGCCCAGCGCTGAATCTTCATTTTGTTTCTGTCGGCGCCTGTTTCGATAACTAAATCTTCTTCTCTTATTGTAACAACTCTGCCCACAATACCACCGATTGTGATGATTTCATCGCCGATTTCAAGAGCGTTTCTCATTTCCTGCTCTTCCTTTTGGCGTTTCTTTTGAGGTCTTATCATAACAAAATACATAACACCGATAAGAACAACCATAAGAATCATTGGTGTAAATTGCTGTGATGGGCTTGCAGAGCCTGAAGCAGCTGTACCTGCTTGAGCCATTAGTAAAATTGGATTCATTTTAACTTCCTCCTGTTAATTTCAATGCTTTGTATAGTATATATGAATTGTATAAAAAAAGCAAGTCTTATTTTATATTCTCGTATCAAGTTTTACACAATATTCATTTTTGTAATCTTCAAATGTGCCTTTTTCAATATTATCTCTGATTTCAGCCATAAGATTGTTGTAAAAATGCAGATTATGAATTACTGCAAGGCGCATACCCAACATTTCGTTAGCCTTGAGCAAATGTCTTATATATGCTCTTGAATAGCTTTTACAAGCCTCGCAGGTGCAGGTTTCGTCAATAGGGCGCTCGTCAAGAATATATTTTTCATTGTTTAAATTCATAACTCCGGCTTTAGTGAAAACCTGTCCGTGACGGGCATTTCTTGCAGGCATAACGCAATCAAATAGGTCCACTCCCCTGCTGACTGCTTCGATAATATTGCCCGGCTTGCCTACTCCCATAAGATATCTTGGCTTGTCCTTTGGTGCATAAGGCTCAACAGCAGAAATAATTCGATACATATCTTCCTTCGGCTCACCAACGGCAAGACCGCCGATGGCATATCCGTCGCAATCCATTTTTGCAATTTCTTTCATATGCTCTACTCTCAAATCATCAAAGGTACAGCCCTGATTTATTGCAAATAAAAGCTGTTGTCTATTTATTGTATCGGGCAATGAATTAAGCCTTTCCATCTCCTTTTTAGAGCGTTCAAGCCATCTTAAAGTACGGTTGCAGGCTTCCTTTGCATAATTATATTTTGCAGGATTTTCCACACATTCGTCAAATGCCATAGCTATTGTTGAAGCAAGATTAGACTGAATTTGCATGCTTTCCTCAGGCCCCATAAATATTTTGCGTCCATCAATATGAGAATTAAAGGTTACGCCTTCTTCTTTGATTTTGTTAAGCTTTGCAAGCGAAAAAACCTGAAAGCCGCCGGAATCGGTTAATATAGGTCTGTCCCAATTAGTAAATTTATGCAGACCGCCGAGCTTTTTGATAGTCTCGTCACCTGTTCTCACATGCATATGATAGGTGTTGCAAAGCATTACCTGTGCGCCTACATCCTTTAAATCGTTTGTAGATAAGCCTCCCTTTATGGCTGCAGCCGTTGCAACATTCATAAATGCAGGGGTCTGTACCGTTCCGTGAACGGTTTCAAACTCTGCCCGTCTTGCAATATTATCAGTTTTTTTGACTGTAAATTTCATATATTTCTCCTATTGAATAAACATTGCGTCGCCGAATGAGAAAAAGCGGTATTTTTCATCAACGGCAACCTTATATGCGTTCATAACATTGTCATAGCCGGCAAATGCAGAGATGAGCATAATTAGCGTGCTTTCGGGTAAATGAAAATTAGTAATCAATGCATCAATGCACTTAAACTCATATCCCGGATAAATAAAAATAGAGGTATCGTCGTCATCCTCGCAAATACAGCCGTTTTTAGAAGCGACGGATTCCAATGTTCTTGTGCTTGTTGTACCTACGCTTATTACTCTGCCGCCGTTTTTCTTTGTTTCGTTAATTAAATCGGCGGTTTCTCTGCTTATATGATAATGCTCGCTGTGCATTTTGTGATTTGTTACATCGTCAACCTTTACGGGTCTGAATGTGCCAAGACCGACGTGGAGCGTAACATAGCCTATGCTAACACCCATATTTTTTATTTCTTCAATCATTTTCTTTGTAAAATGCAAGCCCGCAGTAGGTGCCGCGGCAGAGCCTCTTTCCTTAGAATAAACGGTTTGATAGCGTTCACCGTTTTTAAGCTCCTGCGTGATATACGGGGGCAACGGCATTTTGCCTATGCTGTCCAAAATTGTATAAATTTCCTTTGAATCACAGTCAAATTTTATTATTCGGTTTCCTTCTTCGGTTATGTCAATAACCTCACATTCAACCAAATTATCACCGAAAATAAATTTTGTGCCTATTTTAGCTCTTTTTCCCGGCTTGCAAAGACATTCCCACACATTGTTTTCGCTTTGCTTCAAAAGCAAAAATTCAACATAAGCACCTGTGTCAACCTTTGTTCCGTAAATTCTTGCGGGAATTACCCTTGTATCGTTTAAAATAAGGCAGTCTCCCGGCTTCAAATATTCGGGTAAATCTTTAAAAATTCTGTGCTCAATTGCTCCTGTTTCTTTATTTAAAACCATAAGCCTTGATGAATTTCTCGGCTCGACAGGTGTTTGGGCAATCAATTCTTGTGGAAGTTCATAGAAAAAGTCGGATGTTTTCATTAATATTCTCCAATTTGATAAAAGTTTTTGATTGACAATAATATTTAAATAGAGTAATATATATAAATATATTAAGTGATTTTGTGTTTACGGCGACACTTCACCTATTATATTGCATAATTCGAAATATTACAAGTTTTTAAGGAGAATTATTATGAAAAAGTTTAATGTTGGTATCGTTGGCGCAACAGGAATGGTTGGTCAAAGATTTATGACACTGCTTGAAAATCATCCTTGGTTTAATGTTGTTGTACTCGCTGCATCCTCAAGAACAGCAGGTAAAACATATGAAGAAGCCATCGGCAGCAAGTGGTGTATGGATATAGAATTACCTGAAAAATACAAAAAAATGGTAATTATGGATGCTACAAATGATATTGAGAAGATTACCTCAATGGTTGACTTTGTATTCTGTGCAGTTAATATGAAGAAGGACGAGATTAAGGCTCTTGAGGAGGCTTATGCAAAGCATGAGTGCCCTGTTGTATCAAACAACTCCGCAAACAGATTTACAGACGATGTGCCGATGGTTGTGCCCGAGCTTAATGCAGAGCACATTCACATCATTCCCGAGCAGAGAAAACGCCTTGGTACAAAACGCGGCTTCATTGCAGTTAAGTCTAACTGTTCATTGCAATCTTATGTTCCTGCTTTGTTCCCGCTTCACGAAAAATTCGGCGTTAAGGATGTTCTCGTTTGCACATACCAAGCTATAAGCGGTGCCGGAAAAACATTTGAAACCTGGCCTGAAATGATAGATAATGTAATTCCTTATATCGGCGGAGAGGAAGAAAAGAGCGAAAGAGAGCCGTTAAAGCTTTGGGGCAAAATTGACGGCGACCGCATTGCGCTTGCAGATAAGCCGAACTTTACAGCTCAATGTATTCGCGTTCCTGTTTCAAACGGACATCTCGGCGCAGTATTTGTAAACTTTGAAAAGAAGCCTACAAAGGAAGAAATGATTGAGATTTGGAACAGCTTTGAAGGCAGAGCACAGGAGCTTAACCTCCCATCTGCTCCTAAACATTTCTTAAATTATTTCACAGAGCCTGACAGACCTCAAATTCATTCCGAGCGTATGCTTGAAAACGGTATGGCTGTTTCGATAGGAAGATTAAGAGAGGATACACAATATCAATATAAGTTTGTATGTCTTTCACACAACACCCTCAGAGGTGCAGCAGGCGGTGCAGTTCTTCTTGCAGAGCTTCTTGCGGCAGAAGGATATATGGACTAATCAACATACTTAAGTTTTAAGGAGAAAAATTATGAAAGAACCTATTTTTACAGGTGCAGCAGTTGCTATTATAACACCTATGAACGCTGACGGAAGCGTAAACTATGACGAATTCGGCAGATTTATTGATTGGCAAATTGAAAACGGCACCGATGCTATCGTTGTTTGCGGTACAACCGGCGAATCCTCTACTCTTAGAGTAGTTGAGCATAATGCGGCAATTAAATGGTGTGTAGAATATGTTAACGGTCGTGTTCCTGTTATAGCAGGTACAGGCTCAAACTCAACAGCTTGCGCTATTGAAATCAGCAGGGAGGCTTGTCAGGCAGGTGCAGATGCGCTTTTGCTTGTTACTCCTTACTATAACAAAACAAGTCAAAGAGGTCTTATTGCACACTATACAGCAATTCACGATGCAACAAACCTACCTATTATCTTGTATAATGTTCCTTCAAGAACAGGCTTAAATATTGACCCGCAGACCGCTTATGAGCTTTCAAAGCTTCCGAGAATTAACGGTATTAAGGAGGCTTCGGGCAAGTTAGAGCAGATTGAAGCTATACACGAGCTTTGCGGTGATGAGCTTAATTTATGGTCGGGCAATGATGATCAAATCTATGACCTTATGGAAAGAGGCGGTAAGGGTGTTATTTCCGTGCTTTCAAACATTTGCCCGCAGGAAACTCACGATATAGTTCAAAGCTATCTTGACGGCGACAAGGCAACAAGTAAGGCATTGATGGATAAGTATATGAAGCTTGCTAAGGCTATGTTTGTTGATGTTAACCCGATTCCTGTTAAGGAGGCTGTCTCAATGATCGGCTTTAATGCAGGTCCTGTAAGACTTCCGCTTCTTGAGATGGATGAGGCAAACAAAAAATATGTTAAGGAAACACTTGACGAGTACGGATTACTAAAATAATAAAGGATTATAACAATGACAAGAATTATATTAACCGGTTGCTGCGGCAAAATGGGAAATGTTATAAGAAGCATTATATCAAAAAGAGATACCTGTGAGATTGTTGCAGGGGTTGACAGATTTGATGACGGCAGCACAGGCTTCCCTGTTTATGAATTAATAAGCGATGTTAAAGAGGAAGCTGATGTAATAATAGATTTTTCACATCCTTCCCTGCTTGATGATTTATTGAGCTACTGTGAAAAAACAAATATTGCTTTGGTTATTGCCACAACCGGATATGACGAGTGCCAAAAGAAGAAGATTACCGAGGCAGGCAAAAGGTCCCCGATATTCTTTACCTACAATATGAGCTTGGGTATTAACCTATTGTCAAATCTCGCTAAAAAGGCTGTACAGGTGCTTGGAGACGATTTTGATATAGAAATTGTAGAGCAGCATCATAATCAAAAAATAGACGCTCCTTCGGGCACAGCACTTATGCTTGCTGATGCAATTAATGAGGAGCTCGATAACAAAATGAAGTATGAATACGACAGACATTCAAAAAGAGAAAAGCGTACAAAAAAGGAAATCGGTATTCATGCTATCAGAGGCGGTACAATAGTCGGCGAGCACGAAATTATCTTTGCAGGCAGAGATGAAATTATTACTATTTCACACTCTGCAAGGTCAAAGGAGGTTTTTGCAGTAGGCGCTGTAAATGCCGCTGAATTTATGAACGGTAAGCCGGCAGGCTTATATGATATGGCACAGCTTGTTAAATAAGTACAAAATATAAATCAGGTTATCTTACGGGATAGCCTGATTTTTTTGTTTGATAGATAAAATAAAAAACTCGAAGTCAAGCTTCGAGTTTTGGTGGCTCATCCGGGAGTCGAACCCGGGACACCTTGATTAAAAGTCAAGTGCTCTGCCATCTGAGCTAATGAACCGTATATAATAAAAAAGACTGGCTGGGGAGGCGGGATTTGAACCCACGCATGACGGAGTCAAAGTCCGTTGCCT